>NZ_KV813886.1:0-23421 GCF_001813755.1 Corynebacterium sp. HMSC074H12 | reverse complement strand
GTTGGTCACCATCGACGATGCGTTGAGCTTCAGCTCTTAAAAGCGCAAGCTCCTGAATGCGCTGAACCGATATGCTTCATCCTTTTCGCACCTTTGCGTTCAGAGAACACCACCTGCACCGCCATCGCCCCAGAAGCGGTCTTGACAGTGCGAATATAAGGACTCACAAAAATCAGACTACTGAACACCCCCGGCACTACCCACTTAGTGCGGAAAAATTCCTCCCCACCAACGAAAACCAACAGGTAACAGTGTCAAGAGTGCCTTTGCTCACCCACCCATGACCTAAGTCAGGTTACAGTTTTACAGGTACTTTAAATCCGTAAACGCGGGGAACAAGACAGCATCGTGGCAAGCAGGAAACTTGATGATACCTCAGTGGGATTGGCTGGCCGAGACGCCCTTCTAGGCCGCCATGTCATATAGGCCAGCGAGGACCGCCAAATTAGCGAGGTCTACCGATGCAATGAGGATGGCGTGAGCCGGCGCAGCGGTTGGACATCATTTTTGCTTTGGACGAGTTTCCAGGATTCTCTGTTTGTAATAATCGCGATCCGCCTCTTGCATGCGAGAAAATTCCATGAGCACGCCCGGCCAAGTGGGAAATGAATCTACCAGATTCTCCGACATGTTCGATAACGGCGAAAAAGCGATCTCGCCCCATCTGACTCCTATGCCTACTCTTTCAGAGTAATCTGTGCTGTTTAGAGGACCAACACACCACTGGCTCCCTGATGCGGCATTCATCCATATCCCCGTTATGGCTATGATTCGGGAGACTGTGTCTTCATAGCTGTGTTTAGAATTGAGGATTTCGAGAAGGGGTTCGAAGGGAAACTCTTGTGCGCCATCGGTAACTTGCTTCTTCTGGGAAGATGTCAGCTCTGTGAGCACTGTGGGGACTGTTTCTGTGAGGAAGTCCTCTAGCCGGTTTCCGAATTGCTGTTGATATCCGTCAAGCCACATGGGGGTCTCCTAGGTCAAATAGGGCGGATGATCCAGGCTCCTGAACCGTTATTTAAAGTCCTGTCGAAAAAGCAGGTTGCAGATCTAGCCCAGTATCCAGTATTTTGTTGCTCTCTGAGGAAATCAAGTCGATTCCAGCATTCATTTTCGGCAAGGAAGATTTGAGTGTTGTGCCCCGACCCCGCAACCGGAACGCAGAATTACTCGGCGTTAAAAGAATAGCTCCCAGTCAGCTCGTTGTGGATGACGACGCTATAGTCCTGGCCGTTGGCATTAGCGCCGTCGATAAGCGCCTGCAGCTCCTGTGAGTTGTAATGGCGGCTTAAGCCGACGTAGAACACTGCGAGGATGACGAGCCCTGCCACGAGGATGGCGGCGGGGACAATAATGCTGCGGAATCGGGACATGTCGTCGACGTTAGTAGAGCGCTGGTTTAATCGCATCCCACGCCGGCTGCAATTGCTTGCCAAACATCACCCAGTCGTGGGTGCCTTCGGTGAGATAGTCGGTGGTGTGGGGGATGGAGGCGTCGGCAAGCGCGGCGGAAAACTCCTCCGTACAGCGACGTGAGCCGGCCTCCAAAAGGGTGCCCCCGATGCGGTCATTGACGGACTTTCCGGGGTAGGCCGCCAGTTCCTCGTCCGTCCACGCGCCCGAGGCCGCGGCGAGGTACAGCGCCGTGCCGCGCAGCCCCTCCGGGTGGGACATGACGTCATTGCGCAGCCAGTCTTCCGAACCGCGCGGCCCCCACATGTTCGTTGGGTCGCCGCCTTTAGTGCGCACCGTCAAGTCCACTGTGCCCTGGCCCACCTTGCTGGTGGTGGAATAGCAGCCGGAAATACCCGCCACGCCACTGAAGAAACCCGGGTTGTTGTTCGCCATCATCACCGCGCCCGACGCTCCCATGGACAATCCAATGAGCCCGCGCTTGCCGTTGTGGTTGAGCTCTGCCTCCACCAGCGGCGCGAGTTCGGTGGTGACAAAAGTTTCCCACTTGTGGCGCCCCAGTTTGGGGTCATCTTCTCGCCAGTCCGTCCACATGGATCCGGCTCCCTGCGAGGGGATGACGATGCTGGCGTCGGATTCGCCGAAGACGCGCTTCACATGCCCCTTGGTGATCCAGTTCGAGGTCTCCGGGGAGTCTACGCCCTCGAGAAAGTACACAACGGGCCCGCCGTTGCCCACGACGACGTCGACAGGAATATCGCGCCCCATCGACGGCGAGGAGATGATCCACTTCTCACGGCCGGGTTCGTCGGTGGCGCGCCGCTCAACGAGGGAGACCTCGTCGATTTCTTTAATCGGGTATGGGTACTCTTCCTGCTCCGTGGACCACGCGTCGGTAAGCAGATGGGAGGAAGTGCCTAAGCCATCGATGACGTTGAACATGGTGTCCACGGCCCACTGCGATGAGGCCTCGTCGCGGCTCGACAGTTGGTAGGAGGAGCCGGGCGTGAACATCAGGGAGCTGGCCACCAGCGCGGGGAAGAGCTTCATAAACGGCTACCTTAATACAGATTCCGGTATGCTCGGCGCACATGCTCGGAAAGGATGACACCATGAAGATGGCACCGCGCCACCGTCAGCAATTGCCACCGCTTCCGATGGTTTCGGCCAAGCTGGGGGAGCGGTTGGCCAGCCAGGTGTTCGTGGAGGAAGGCCGGGAGCTGCTTCCGGAGTTGCAGGAGTTCCGCCGCGATATGCACCAGAACCCGGAGGTGGGGCTGCATCTGCCGCGCACGCAGGAGAAGGTGCTCGAAGCTCTTAAAGGGCTACCGTTGGAGATTCAGCTGGGACGCGATCTCAGCTCGGTCGTCGCGGTGCTGCGTGGCGGCAAGCGCGGCGAGCGCCCCGTGTCGGTGCTGCTGCGTGCGGACATGGACGGCCTTCCGGTGCGCGAGCAGACGGGCAGCCCGTTTGCCTCGACGAATAACAACATGCACGCCTGTGGCCACGACCTGCACACGGCGGGGCTGATCGGCGCGGTGAAGATGCTGTGCCGTCACCGCGAGGAGCTGTTGGGCGATGTCATCTTCATGTTCCAGCCGGGTGAGGAAGGCCCGGGCGGTGCGCAGCCGATGATTGATGAGGGCGTGCTCGACGCTGCTGGCCGCCGCCCCATTGCCGCCTACGGCCTGCACGTCGGCCCGCAGGATCGGGGTACCTTCCACCACATCGCGGGCCCGATGATGGCCTCGTCGTCCAACTTGGGAATCACCGTCTACGGCAAGGGTGGGCATGGCTCGCGCCCGCACGATGCGATCGATCCGGTTGCGGCCCTCGCGGAGATCCAGGTGGCGCTGCAAGTGGCGCTGACCCGGCGCTTCGACGCGAACTCGCCGATTGTCATCACGGTGACCAACCTGCGCGCAGGCGACGGTGCGGTCAACGTCATCCCGGACAAGGCGGAGCTGGGCGCGACGGTGCGCGTGCTTCGCGACGAACACATCGACGCCGTCCGCCAAATGATCATCGAGGTCTCGAGCTCCGTGGCGGCTTCCCATCGTTGTACCGCGAAGGTGGACTTCGAGGTCCTGTACTCAGCCACCAAGACCTCACCGCGCGAAGACCAGTTCGCGGCGTCATTGTGGGCGGGTATGTTCGGCGCGGAAAACGTGCTGACCATGGACACCCCGATGATGGCCTCGGAAGATTTCGGCGCGGTGCTCGCCCAGGTACCGGGCACGTTCATGTGGTTCGGCACCGGTGATCCGCACACCCCGGAGCACATGCGCGAGTGGAACCACTCGCCGTTGGTGCGCTTTGATGATTCCGTCCTGGGAGACCAAGCCGCGGCCCTGGCGGCGGTGGCCTTTGAGCGCCTCGCCGCCGAGGACGCCCACCCCTCGCCGGCCACGAAGGCTATGCGTGCGCCGGTGCAGGATGCGCAGCCGCCTTCTTCCGCAGCGCAATAGTGCCCCAGATGGTGGCTACCCACTCGGCGAGCACGACGACCATGCCGGCGAGGAGGGGCCAGATGGCGTCGTCGAGCGCAGTGCTTAACGACGGGAAGAGATTCTTCGTGGCGTGCACCGCGATGGCGATAATGAGCCAGCGCACCGGCTGCTTCTGGGATAGGCCATAGGCGCTAAGCCCAGCGAACAGCGAGTGGGAGAGCGGGTTGGACCCCAAGCGGATGACCACCGCCCCGATTGCGCCAGCGGTATCCGAGTCGAGGTTATCCGCCGTCATGCGCGCGAAGGCGGTGGCGTCCTCACCTACAGTGAAGCCGATACCCACGGCCACGCCCACGAAGACGTAGTCGAGCCAGCTGCGGGGCCGGATGACGAAGGTACAGATAAGCAGCACGCCGAGGAACTTCAGCACCTCCTCGATGAGCGGCGCATACCCCGCAGCGCCCAGCCAGTCCAGGCCCGCGCGGGCGAGGAGGTGGGTCATGTTCGTGTTGAGTTCCACCGCGAGCCCGGAGACGGCAAAACCCCACACCACGCCGTGCGCAATTCCCGGCCGGCGGCGCAGGAAGAACAGCGCGAGGGGGACGAGTACGGCGGCGAAGATCACGGCGGCCAGAGCACTTGCGGGCAGGAAGGGCTCGCCCGCGTAGTGGAAGGCGGTGACGGCCAGCGCGCCGAGGGTCAGCAGGTAGTACAGGTACTTCATGCGTCCTCCGGCTGCACGCGGTCGGCGAAGTCACGTGCCTTCGGTCCGTAGATGTGGAGGAAGGAGATGGTGTTGTTGTGCCGCTGAGACAGCGTGATGCCGTCGCCGTCCTCGACGCGGTAGAGCTCGGCAGCCTGGGTGGTGATGGGGGCGTCGGTCAGCGCGCTGGTCCCGGTAAAGGAACGGTGCTGCCGCGGCAGGTAGGTCTCGACCTCGTGGGAGGAGCTGCCTTCCTCCGAAATGATGGTCGCGCTCCCGCAGTTCCAGGTCTGCGAGGAGGCGTACGGATCCTCCGGGCATTCGAGCTCCGGGATGCCGCGCACGGGGGTGGTGTCGGGAGTGGGGTCGGGGAGGAGGGCGTCGGCAAGCGGTACTGCGGCGAGGACGCCGATGCAGGAATAAATCAGTGTGTTTCTCATGCTTTTGACCCTAAGAGCTGCGGTTTGACCCCGGTATCCTCCGCAGGGAGGATTTTGCGGAGTTTCACAATACTGACAATCGTGGCGACCCACAGGCCGATGAGGATGAGGAAGGTGGGGAAGATGGGCCAGAAGGCGTCCTCAAACGCGGTAGAGATAGACGGGCCGAAATTGGCGGTGAAGTGCACCGCCATGGCGATGAGCAACCAACGCACCGGTTGCCTGCGGGAGAGCCCGTAAGCCGCGATTGCGGTGAAGAAGGAATGCATGAGCGGATTCGCGATGAAGCGGACAAGCACCGCCAGCAGCGTTCCCCTGATATCAGAATCGAGGTTCTCCAGCGTCATGTTGACGTAGTAGACGGCGTTTTCGCTCACGCTAAAACCCATGCCTACAGCCACACCGACGAAGACGTAATCCGCCCAGTGGCGGGGCCGGATGACGCAGGTGCAAATGAAGATGACGCCGAGGAATTTGAGGACCTCCTCGGTGAGTGGGGCGATGCCAGCGAAGACCAGCCAGTCTGGGACCGTACGGATGAGGAGGTGGTTCATGTTCTCGTTGAGCTGGCCGGCGACAGTGGAGACCGCAATACCCCACACCACCCCGTGCGCAATACCCGGGTGCTTGCGCAGAACCAGCAGCGTGAGACCGATTGCGACGGCCGCGTACAACACTGCGGCGAGCGCGCTCGTGGGCACGAAAGCGCCGTGGGAGAAATCATAAGCGACGTACACCAGCCCGGCGGCGGTGAGCAGTTCGTACAAAGTTTGTGTTCTTCTCATGCGCTTTAGGTTATGAACCGGGCTTGGGGTGCCGGTATCCTCCGCAGGGAGGATTTTCCGGAACGCAGGGAGAACTATCGTGGCAACCATGACGAGAAAGACGCGACCACTGTGGATCACGGTGCTGCTCATTCTGCTCTGCGTGGTGGCGGATTTGGCGGCATGGATCCCCCATATCGAAAACTTCGAGGGGACGGATCAGGAAGCCCTTGTTATGGGCTTGATGGGTCTATGTAGCTTCGCCACGTGGATTCTGCTGCCCTTCGCCCTGCACCACTCACGGCGGGAGCGCAACATCCACGAGGAGTACCCCGGCCACCCGGTGGTGCTGATTGCGGCTCTGCTCGTCCTGGTACTAGGCGGGTTTCGCCCACTGTCGCTGTCAGTGCTGGTGGTGTTGATTTCAATCATCTCGCGCGGCCGATTGCGGTGGTCCCTGGCGGGGACGGCGGTCTTCGTGGCCTCGTGTGTGACCGTTATCTCTGTGCCTTACATTCGGATGAACATCTTCGATCCCTTTGGTTACGTGTTCTATGGAAGCCTCTTTCTTATCGTTGCCTGGATTACGGGCTCGGTGCGCGCGCAGCGCCGCCAGCGCGAGGTCACGTTGGTGAGCCTGGCGGAGCTCAACGAGGATCAGCTGCGCTCACGCGAGGAGCGCGCACGCCTGGAGGAACGCAACCGCATTGCCCGCGATATCCACGATTCCCTCTCGCACCGCCTCAGCCTCATTTCCGTGTACGCGGGTGGCCTGAACTACCGCAAGGATGCCGACCCGGAGCGCGTCGCTGAGGCGGCGGGAACCATCCAGTCGGAGGCCAAGGCCGCCGTGGAGGACCTGCGCGGGGTGATCAAGGCGCTGCGCGTGGATGACAGGGTGGATCCGCGCGCGAGCATCGAGGAACACATCGAGCGCGCACGTGCGGCGGGGACGAAGGTGCGCTATGAGAAGGGGGATGTCGATAAGCTGAGCACACTAGCCGCCCACACGCTGGGCCGCGCCGTGCAGGAGGGGCTGACCAACGCGCGCAAGTACGCGCCGGGGAAGAAGGTGACGCTCAGCGTGGACAACGAGGAAGGTAAGGTGCGGGTGACCATGCAGAACAAGAAGGTGGCGCACCAGCCGGAGTCGGGTGGCGGCAACGGCCTGCTAGGTCTGGAGGAACGCGCCCGGCTGGCGGGAGGTACCTTCACAGTGCTTGACGACGACTCCACTTTCACCTGGGTCCTCGAACTCCCTGAGGAGGCACGCGCGTAATGATTTCAGTGGTGTTAGTCGATGACGAGCAGGCACTGCGGCGCGGTATCCGCTTCATCCTGGAAGGCGCAGCAGACATCGAGGTGGTGGCCGAGGCCGGCAATGGGCGCGATGGCGTGGCCCGCGTGCTGGATCTGCAACCGGATGTCGTTCTCATGGATATCCGCATGCCCGTGATGGACGGCATCGAGGCGGCCGGACAGCTGCGCGCGAGCGCGGCAGACCTTCCGGTGGTCATGCTCACCGCTTTTGATACGGATGAGTTCATCGTGGATGCGCTACACGCCGGCGCGATGGGGTTCTTGCTGAAGACCATCGAGCCGGAAGGACTGGTCTCGGCGGTGCGGGCCGTGGCCGCAGGACAGCAGCTGCTGAGCCCGAAGGCGCTGAAGAATTTGCTGGCGCTCAAGCGTCCTGAGCCTGCGCCCACAACCGCAGCCAAGTCGCCTGAGCCCCGCCCACTGGAGGGCTTAAGCCAGCGCGAAAACGAGGTGGCGGAGCTGGTGGCCCAGGGCCTAGACAACCAGGAGATTGCCGGACAGCTCTACGTTTCCGTGACCACGGTGAAGACCCATATCAAGCACATCTTGGACAAGCTGGGCGGTACCAACCGCGTGCACATTGCGATTGCGGTGTTGGAGTCGCGCTAGCCTCGGCGGAGGAAGGCGGAAATGATGCCGATGATTGCGATGACCACCACGATGATGGAGGCCGCCGGCCAGTACCGGGGGTAGTACTTCAGCGTGTAGCCAAAGACCTGGCTGTCGTTGAACTGTTGGGCCAGTGCGATGGGCATCCACCACAGCTTGGTCAGCGTCAGGATCGCGCCCAAGAGCCCGGCGATGATGCGGACCGGCCTGCGCAGGAAGAAGCTGGCCGCCACGAGGAGAACACCAACAATCGTGAGTGCGAAAAGCAGAGGCGTATCCACGGCGAGCGGCGAGCCATTGATGAGGAACTCGTGGTCCACTTCGTGCTGTTCGATAAGCGTGTAGCCGTCGAGGACGACATCGTCGGGGATGCCCACTTAGGTCTCCTTCTGCTCAGAGTTCGGGTCGTAGCCATCGGCCCAGGTATCGGTGTCGAAGTCGTAGTCTACATTCTCGCCCTTTTCATCGGTGCGCTGGTACCAGTCTGTGTAGCGGTGCGCTGAGGAGTCGAAGTCGGAGCCGGCACCGCGGCCCTCGTCGGCGTGCTCGACGGTGATCTCGAAATCATCGCCGTGCTCCTCGATGCCACGCACGACGGCGTTTTCCACCGCGGCACGCGCGTAGGCGCGGCGGATGAATACCGGGTCGGAGCGCAGGTCCTTGATGAAGGCCACCATCATGACGAGCAGCACGATGCAGAAAGGTAGCGCTGAGAGGATTGTCAGGTTCTGCAGGCCTGTGAGCACGTCCTCACCACCGGTCAGAAGCATGACAACAGCGATGCCCATCATGCACAGGCCCCAGAAGATAACGATGATCTTGTTCGGGGCGGGATTGCCCTTGGAGGACATGGTTCCCATGATGACCGATGCGGAATCCGCAGAGGTGATGAAGAAGACCGCCAGCACCAGGATCAAAATGAAAGGCGTGATGCTGCTCAGCGGCAGGTTGTCGAACATGGCGAAAAGAACCTGCTCGCCGGAGGCGGAGCCATCAAAGTTGGGTAGTTCTTCGCGCTGGAAGGTAATGGCCGTGCCGCCGAAGATGGTGAAGGCCAGGATGAGGATGAGGGAAGGGGCGAAGACGGTCACGGCCGTGAATTCGCGCAGCGTGCGGCCACGGGAGATACGGGCCACGAACATGCCGACGAACGGCGTCCAGGCAATCCACCACGCCCAGTAGAACGCAGTCCAGTAGGACTGGAACTCGACGGTTTCATCGCCCCAGGACAGGCCTTTGGCCATCATCGGCAAAAGCTGGTCGATGTAGGTCACGATGCCGGAGGGCACGAGATTGAGCAGGAGCAAGGTCGGACCGGTGAAGAAGACAAAGATGACCAAGCCGAGTGTCACCGTGATGTTGAAATTAGAGAGATAGCGCACGCCGCGGGAGACACCCGAGACCGCCGAGATGATGAAACCGCAGCCCAGGACCGCAATGATCACGATGAGCACGGAGTTGGTCAGCGGGCCGGCACCACGGATGATGGAGACGCCTTGGCCGATCTGGATGGCGGAAAGACCCAGCGGGCCGTCGGTATCGCGGGAGCCGAACAGCGGCTTGAAAATCGAGGACACCAGAGGGACGCGTCCGCGGCGGTAGGAGGAATAGGCGATGGCGCCGCCGACGAGGGCATAGGCTGCCCAGGGCGAGATTCCCCAGTGGTAGTGCGCCTGGGCCATGGCCTGGTGCAGGGCCTCGACGCTGTTGCCGTCGACGGTGTGCGGCGGCGGGGTGAGATAGTGCGACAGCGGCTCTGACGGGCCGTAGAAGAAGATGCCGACGCCGATGCCGGCGCCAAACATCATGGCGACCCAGCTAAACCAGCCGAACTCAGGCTCTTCGTCATCGGTCCCGAGCTTGATGCGACCTAGACGGGAGCAGCCGATGTAGAGCATGGTGGCTACGGCCATCATCATGGTGATGTTGAGCAGCCACCCGGCGTTCGTGATGGCCCAGGAAAAGGCGGAGGAGGATGCGGCTGAGACGGATTCTGGCGAGCTAATGCCCCACACGATGAAGGCTACGACGAAGGTAGCGGTGCTGAAAAAGGTGATTTTGTCGAGGGCGAAAGCGTTGCGTTGGTCCTCCACGCCGATGCCAGGGACCAAGCCCGGGTGCATGTCGTGGGGATAGATGCCTACTGGGGGACCGGTGGCTTGTCGAGAGTTCATGGTGACCATTATCGCAGGTGCGCGAAATGACAGTGTTGTGAGCTAGGATGAAGGAACCTATTTCTGCGTCGATTGGAATGCCATGTCGCTGCCTAATTTTGATGAGAATGTCCGTGAGCTGGAGGAAGCCTTCGCGCTCTTCGAACTCGTGGAGGAACACGTACTCGATCCGAACCTGTTGCTGTCGGTGAAATGATTCGCGGGCAACCGGGGGTTGCCCGTGCTAGGAGGTCAGGACCGCATTTCCGCTGCGGTGATTTTCTCGATGAGCGTGTCCAATTCCGCGCGGCTGGGCTGCGAGAGCGGATTGACCACGCAGAAATCTAAGAGGAAGTAGCCGGCCGGTTGCAAGGCGGTGTGGCGCTCCCAGAACTCGCTGATATCGGAGTGGTTGGTCGCCAGCGACTGGATGCTACGCCGTTCCGAGAGCAGCTCGTAGTGCAGGTCGCGCCGCTGTGCCAGCGCTTCCTCGGGGGTCTTGATGAGTAGCGCGCCGAGCAGGGCGGCCATCGCCTCGAAGCAGCGCGTTTGCAGGCGGTAGTGGTTGGTCAGCTGGGCGCGCGGCTTCCACAGCCACAGGAAGAGCATCGCCACGACCACGGAGAGTCCAATCTCCGCCATGCGCGAGCCGATGGTGTGGGCCATGTGCTCCGAAGAGTTGCCCATGAGCAAAGCGAGCGGCGTGGAGAAGATAACGCACAGCGCGTAGTTCTTCACCACCAGAATCTCTGCGCAGAACTGGCAGAAGGCCAGCGCGAGCACCAACCCCCAGCCGTGCGGGCTGAAGGACGCAATGAGCGCAAAGACGCACACTCCTAAGACGGAGCCCAGCATACGTTGCACACCGCGAATCGTTCCCGGAACCCGGTCCGGCCCCCACTGCAAGAGCAGGAGCACCGAGACCGCGCCCCAGTCCGGGCGGTTGAGCCCCAGCGCCATGCCAATGAACGCGGTGGCCAGGCCACCGAGCGCGATCTTTTCCGCCGTCACCACCGCGTGGGAATTGCCCACCGCGGCGCGGTAGAAGCGGTAGCGCATCGTCGGCTTGGTGTGCGGGATGGTGGTGCGGTCCGGGTCCACGTAGGTGGGGGAATCAGACAGCTCATCCGAGTTGCCGCCCACCTGCTTGTGGTGCGCCACGATGCGCTGCTGGGCCGCCAGGGCGCGGTGTACCAGCTCCGCCTGGGCGGGGTGGCGGATGCGGCCGCCGCGGATGACGCCGGCGTCGGCAAGCGCTTGCCAGGCGGTGGAAATAGCAGACTGCGCCTGGTGGTGGCGGGCCAAGAAATCGCTATCGGAGTTCACGAAGGCCTCGGCGGCCTTTTCCAGCGCGGCCACCGCGCGGGTCTCCGGGCCGTGCGGATCCCGGAAACGCGGCAGCATGCCCAGCACGTAGCCGGCCGCCACGCCGGCCAGGCTCCACGCGGCCACCTCCCACGGCGAGACCCCGCGCAGCATTGTGGAACCACCGGCCACCATCACGATGAAGAAGGAACCCGGTGGCGGCAGCCGCAGCGCATTCTGCACGAACGCGCCGATGGTTGCCAGAGCCACCGTAAACACCGCGGACAGCGCCAGGCCATGCACCCCGACGAGGGAGCCGGCTGTGGCCGCCAGCGTGAGCAACCCACCGGCCGTCAGGATCACGTGGCGCCGGGTGCGGTAGGGGTGTCCCTCGCCGTAGATGACGGAGAAGGCGCCGGCGGAAATGAGCAGCACCGCATCCGGGTGGCCTGTCGCTACAGCGATCCCGCCGGGGATAATGATCGCCAACGCCGCGCGCAGGGCACCGGGCCAGCGGCGCGCGGAGGTGTTAAAGGCGGTAAAGAGCTGAAGGGCGTTAGGACGTTGTGGCAGAGGGTGTTCCATATCGGGAGAACACCTTACTCGCTTCGCCGCGCTCGACCAGCCGGCCGTCCTGCAAGACCGCCACCGTGGGGCACAAGTGGCGCACGACGTCAATGTCGTGGGAGACAAAAACCAGCGTCATGTCCTTCGTCACGCGCTGCAGCAACTCGAGGACCTGGGCTCGCGAGGTGGCGTCCAGTGCCGAGACGGCCTCGTCCGCCAGCAGAATCTCCGGCTTGCCCACCACGGCGCGCGCCAGCGAGATGCGTTGGCGCTGTCCGCCGGAGAAGTCCCGGGGATAGCGCTCGAAGCCGTCGATGCCGACCTCCCGCAGGACCTCTTCGGCTTCTTCGCGCGTCCCGCCGCCCTCGGCCACGATCTTCCAGATAGGCATGCGCGGGTTGAGCGAGCCCTTAGGGTCTTGGAAGACCATGTGCACACGCTTCTTCACCGCCACCGTCCCCGACGTCGGCTCCGCCAGCCCCGTGAGCAGCTTGAGCAGCGTGGATTTGCCGGAGCCGGAACCGCCGACGATGCCGAGGCGCTCGCCCTCGCGGACGGTGAGGGAGACGTCGTCCAGCGCGGTCACCCCGTGGTAGGCCTTGGTCACGTTCTGCAGCTCGATGACGGGGTCGCCCAGGGTGGGCATGGGCGGCGGGGTGAGGTCGGGAGTGGTGAGCTCGCCGATGCGCACGACGCGGTCGCACACGCGCTTGACGACGTCCCGGTCATGGCTAATAAACAGCAGCGCCGTATCCTCCTTATCCGCGGCATCCACGATGGTGGAGAGGATCTCCTCCTGGGTGAAGGGATCCAGGGCGGTGGTTGGCTCATCGCAGATGAGCAGCTTGGGGTGGCGGGCCATGGCCATCTCGATGAGCGCGCGCTGGCGCTGCCCACCGGAAAGCTGGTGCGGGAAGCGGTTGAAACCGGGCACCTTCATCAGCGGGTCGAGCGCGGTCATGGGTTCTTGGAAGACCATGGCCAGCGGCAGCTTGCGCAGGTCGCGGTCGCGCATGCCCAGCAACTCCTGGCCGTTGAAGCGGATGGAGCCGGTGGCCTGCAGGTGGTCGGGCAACAGCCCCATGATGGCTAGGGCGGTGAGGGACTTGCCGCTGCCGGAATCGCCGATGAGGCCGACGCGCTCGCCGGGTGCGATGGAAAAGGAGAGGGGGCCGACAGGGCCCACGCACAGATCAGTGACGGTCAGCATGGCTTCCTAGCAGGTTGAATCCGAGGACGGTGCCGGCGATGGCCAGCCCTGGCCACAGCGCCTGGAGGGGGTGGGTGGCCAGGAGGGGTTGGGCGTCGTGCAGCATGCGGCCCCACGAGGCGGTCGGCGGGGCAGTGCCCAGGCCGAGGTAGGACAGGCCGGCCTCGGCGAGGACGGCCAGCGCAAAGTAGACGGAGGCCTGGATAGCCACGATGCCGCCGAGGTTGGGCAGCACGTGCCGCCACGCGATGAGCGCCGGCGGCACGCGCGAGATGCGGGCGGCGGCGATATAGTCCTGCGTCATGATTTGCAGCGTGCCGGAACGGGTGACGCGGATGAAAGAGGGAATGCCGGCGATGCCGATGGCGATGGTAGCCGTGAGCGTGGAGGAGCCCCACACCGCGCCGGCGACGATGGCCAGCAGAAGCGCCGGGAAGGCGAGTAGCAGGTCGGTGGCCGCCATGATGAGGCCACCACCGCGCATCCCGGCGATAATACCCAGCGGTACCCCGATGAGGGCGGCGATGGCCACCGCCACCACGCCCACCAGCACGGTGATCTGGGCGCCGGCGAGGATGCGGGAGAAGGTATCGCGCCCGAAGCGGTCGGTGCCCATGAGGTGCTCCAGGCTGGGGCCGGCCAGGCGGTCTGGGGAGATGAGGTTGGGGTCATAGGGCGTCCACACCAGGGAGACCAGGGCGAGCAGGATGGTCAGGCCCACCAGAATGTAGCCGGGTTTCATCGCGCCTCCTTGAGCCTTGGGTCGATGACCCGGTAGGCCAGGTCCGTGAGCAGGTTGACGGTCAGGGTGAAGGTCACGAAGACCATGATGAGGGTCTGGACGGTGGTGAGGTCGCGGGTGGAGACGGCGTCGAGAAGCAGAGAGCCCAAGCCGGGGATGACGAAGACGTTCTCGATGACCACCGCGCCCACCACCAGGGTGCTCAGCTGCACGCCGGTGACGGTGAGCACCGGCAGGGCGGCGTTGCGCAGGCCGTGGCGGATGAGCGCCCCGGTGCGGGATTCACCCAGGGAGCGGGCGGTGCGGATATAGTCCTTGTCCATTTCCTCGCGGAGGGTGGCGCGCACGTAGCGGGTGAGCATCGCTCCTTGCACCAGCGCCAGCGAGATGACGGGAAGCACGAGGTGGCTCAAACCCTCGCGAGGCAGCTGCCAGCCGTTGGCCGGCAGCCATCCCAGGTGCACGGAGAAGACCGCAACCAGCAAAATACCGACGAGGAAGCTCGGTACCGCGATGCCCAGCTGCGTGGCGGCATTGAGCACGGGGAGGCGAAAGCGGGCGAGCAGGATGCCCATGGGGATAGCACCGACCAGGGCGAGGGCGATGGCCAGCCCAATGAGCAACAGCGTAACCTGCGCGCGGTCAATCACCAGCGGGGTGATGTCCTGCTGCGAGGACAGGGAGATTCCGAAGTTGCCGGTTAACAGCCCTTTCATCCACTCCAGGTACTGCACGATGAGCGGGCGGTCTAAGCCCATGGAGTGGGTCAGCTTCTCCACGGCCTCGTCCGTGGCGTTGACGCCCAAGGCCACGCGCGCCGGGTTGCCGGGCACGGCCCGCATGAGCAGGAAGATGATGATGGAGGCGGCCCACATGGTGCCGAGGAAGCGCAGGATTCTCATCGCACACCTCGCAACTCAATGGCATCGGTGATCTGATTCGGCTGCAGGCCGGTCAGGCCCTCGCGGTAGAGCACGATATTGGGCATGTTCATCAAGGTCAGGGCGGGCATGTCCTCCATAATCTGGTCCACGGCCCCTGTCATGTCATCCTGCTCCAACAGCGTGCGGGCCTGCGGCGAATCATAGCCGAGGTAATAGTCCGGGTTGCCAAAGATGGTGGGGATATCGCGCGGCTCGACGTGCGCGACGAGCGACATCTGGTAGTCCTTCGCGCCCATGACCTGGCTCAGCCACACCGCGGGGAACTCGGCGGTTTCCAGCGTGACCTCAAAGCCCATCTCTGTGAGCTGCGAGTAGAGGAACTCGGAGAGCGTTTGCGCATAGGGCAGGCTCGGCACGGTGAGCGTGAGCGGCGTGCCCACCGCCCCGGCCTCCTCCATCAGCGCGCGGGCGCGCGCTGGGTCGTAAGGGTAGTAGTCCTTCCCGCTAAACCAGGGATCAGTCGGCGGGACGGGTGCGCCGCCAGTGTCCTTCGCGCGGCCCTCCCAGAGGATCTCGTTGGCGGCGTGGCGGTCGATTCCATAAGCCACGGCGCGGCGCACGCGGGGGTCGTAGAAAGGCGCTGCTTGGTTATTCATGGACAGCAGCACCTCGCCGTTCGTGGTGCCGACTGCGGTCTCGATGGAATCATCGAGCGTGTCGAGCAGCTCGGGGTTTTGCACGCCCCACACTGCGTCGACCCCGCCGGAGCGCAACGCGTTCACCGCGGTGAGGGAATCCGGGAAGTAGCGGATGGTGATGTCTTCTTCCGCTGGGGTGCCCCAGTAGTCGGGGCGGGCGCGCAGCGCGATGTACTCGTTGGGGGAGAAGCCCGCGACGGCGAAGGGTCCGGTGCCCACAGCTTCGGTGGGGGTGCGCATCGCGCCAATGGCGGTGCCCATGGACCATAGCCACCCGGCGGAGGGCCGCTTAAGGGTGACGAGCAGCGTGTGATCGTCGACAGCCGTGGCGGATTCCACCACGTCCATCTGGGCGCTAATGCCGTTCGTCCACTCCGTCTTCACCGCGTTGATGGACCACGCGGCGGTGTGCGCGGTGAAAGCCTCGCCGTTGGAGAAGGAAGCCTCACGCAGGTGGAAGGTGTAGCGCGTGGAGTCCACCTCCCAGGATTCGGCGAGCCCAGGGACAATCTCTCCCTCCGGGGAGATGCGCACCAGGGTCTCGTAGACGTTGCTCATGAGCGCTGCCGGGATGGCGGCGCCGCCGACGGTGGTGAAATCCAGGGAGGTCGCCGGCGTCGTGGTGGCCAGCGTCAGCGCGGAGGAATCCGAATCAACCACTGCCGTGGAGCCGGCAGAACACGCGCTTAACGACGCCCCCACGACCACCCCCAGCGCACCCAGCCAAGTCTTCATCATCCTTCCGACAGCTTGACCTCGAGTGGGGACGTGGTGCCGCGCACGTTCGTCATGCCAAGCGTCATGCGGTCCCCGAGGTACAGGATTTCGGTGCACTCGACGGGATGCCCGGAGTGATCCGAGATGTCGAGGTGCAGGCGCCACAGCGGGGTGCCGGGGTCGATATTGAGGGAGCGCGCATCCTCCTCGCTGGCGTAGGCGAGGGAGAGCTCGCGGTTGACGCTGTCGAATTCCACGCCCTGCTTGCGAAGGTGATCGTGGATGGACTCATTGTCGGCATCGAAGCTGAGGATCTGGCTGCCCACGTCCAATGGGAAGAACATGCGCTCGATGGCGATGGGCATGCCGTTGGCGCTGCGCACGCGGTGCACAAAGATGACGGGGGAGCCGGTGTCTACCCGCAGGAATTCAGCTTCCTGCTCGGAGGCGGGGCAGCGGCCCAGCCACAACGTGGACGCGCCGGGCTCGAAGCCGCGCTCGCGCAGCCAGTGCGTCACGGAATAAATCGAGTCGAAGGACTCCGAGGTAAAACGCCCGAGGACGACGGAGCGGCGGCCGCGGCCGGAGGAGATGAGGCCTTCCGAGCGCAGAGCCGCGACGGCTTGGCGCACCGGGCCGCGGGAAGAGGAGAATTGCTCGCAGAGCTCGGCCTCGCTGGGCAGGAAATCACCAGGGGAAAGCTTCTTGCTGCGAATGAGGGTGCGCAGATAATCAGCGATAATGCTGTGCTGCTGAGTACCGCGAAGGGCCACCGGGATCCTCCTCTATGTAAAACGCTGTGACGGGCAACGATGCGCGTACGCCTACAATTGCCACGCGCGCGCCAGGTTACTCATGTTACCCAACGCGGCCTTGTGGCTTGTGGATTGCAGGGAAATCATGAGTTCGTCCGCCTGCGCCAACTTCTGGAAGTCGGTGAGGTACTCGCGCACGTGCTCTACATTTCCGACCGCGGAGTATTGCAGCATGCTGATGATCTGCTGGCCCTGCGGGGAATCGATGATGCGGGCGACGTCGGCGTCGCTGAGCTGCTTGCCGCGGCTGACGAAGGCCTTCACGCGGCGGAAGCAGACCTTCTCGAATTCCTCTTCTGCGTCATCCCCCGCGGTGACGTTGACGCCGGCGATGACATAGGGCTCGGGGTGGGCCTCAGAGGGCTGGAAATTCTCGCGGTAATAGGCCGTGGCGGCTTCCAGGTGCTGCGGGGCGAAGTGCGAGGCGAAGGCATAAGGCAGCCCGAATTTGGCGGCGAGTGAGGCACCGAAAAGCGAGGAGCCCAGGATGTAAATCGGCACGTTCGTGCCGTGGCCGGGGATAGCCTGCACACCGGGGACGAGGGACTTTCCGGAAAGGTAGCCCTGCAGCTCTTTGACGTCCTCGGGGAAGCGCTCGGCGGCGTTTCTATCGCGGCGCAGGGCGCGGCCCAAGGTCTTCATATCGGTGCCGGGTGCGCGGCCCAGGCCGAGGTCGATGCGGCCGGGGTAGAGCTCGGCGAGGGTGCCGAATTGTTCGGCGATGACATAGGGCGCGTGGTTCGGCAGCATGACGCCGCCGGAGCCCAAGCGGATGCGCTCGGTCTTCGCTCCGATGTGTGCGATGAGCACTGCCGGGGAGGAGGAAGAAATGGAGGGCATGTTGTGGTGCTCGGTGTACCACATGCGCTTAAACCCCAAAGCCTCCGCGCGTTGCGCCAGCTCGACCGACCTGGCCATGGACTGAGAAGGAGTCTCCCCCTCATAAATGGTGCAGAAATCGAGGATGGATAGAGCCGCGCGAGGCGTCATGGACTACTCACTTTTCTTCGACGAGGATGTAGATACAACGTCGATGATAACCCCGATGGCAAATGCGAGGAGCGTGGGAATTACCCAGCCCAGGCCAACGTCTTGACCAGGGGAGAAGCTGAGCGGGGCGCCGAAGGAAGTGGCGGCGGACCACAGGACGGAGACCCACAGCGCCAAGCGGAAGCCCCAGTAGAAGGTGACCCTCTTTTTGACCGCCGGCTGCAGAAGCGTCAGCGCGATCAACGAGATAGCCGGCGGGTACAAGAACACGATGAAGGGCACCGCGATGGCAAGCACCGTGTCCAGACCCTGGAAGGCGAAGGCGATGGACAGTGCGGTAAACAAGCAAGCCCAGAAGTGGTAGGTGGTCTTCGGTACCAGCATGGCGAAGAACTCCGAGGTGGCGGAAATCAGGCCCACGGCGGTGGTCATGCACGCCAGGATGACGATGGCGGAGAAGACGGCCTGGCCGACGTTGCCCATGGTGAGATTGGAGGCGTCGGCAAGCAAGGCGGCGCCGGAATCGTAGGATGCACCGTTCGGCATGGTTTGGCCGATCCACGCCAGGCCCAGATAAATAGCGGCGAGCAGCGCGCCGGCGATGACGGTGGAAGTGATGGTTCCGCGCAGCAGCGCCCGGTCGGTGGAGAAGCCCTTGGAACGCAGCGAGGTCACGATGACGATGGAGAAAGCCAGGCCCGCGATGGCGTCCATGGTGTTGTAGCCCTCAAAGAGACCCGTGACGAAGGGCGCGGAAGCGTACTCCTCAGTCGGGGTGCCGGGAACGCGGGGATTCGCCACGGTAGCGAGGGTGATGAGGACGGCGAGCAGGATGACCAGTGCCGGGGTCAGGAACTTTCCTAGGGTGTCGATGATGTCATTCGGGCGCCAGGCCAGGGCCAAAGCGATGAGGAAGAAGACGACGTTGAAGGCACCGTTGGCAAAGGTGCCCTCCCACCCGAGCAGCGGGGTAATCGCAGTCTCCATGGAGACCGCGCCGGTGCGCGGCAGGGCGTAGAAGGCACCGATGGCCAGGTAGGCGATGACGGAGAAGGCCACGCCGAAGATCTTGCCGCCGTGGTTTCCGATGTCTCGCACGGATTGACCGGAAATGGCCACCGCGATCACCGCTAAGACCGGCAGTGCCACGCCGGCGGCGAGGAAGCCCAAGGTGGCCGGCCAGAAGTTGGTGCCGGAGGAGACACCGACCTCTGGCGGGAAGATGAGGTTGCCCGCTCCGAAGAACATGGAGAAGAGCATGAGGGAGGCAACGATCACGATGCCGATGGGCGAGCTCGTCTTTGAAGCGGACTGGGCGGGGGCCTGAACGTCATTTATGGACATTTTTCTAAGGATAATGCCCATGACATGAGATGTAAATTTTAGCTAAATGCTTTCTCCAGCCGGTCGAGTGCCTCTTCCAGCAGCTCACGTGAGGTTGCGAAATTAAGACGGGCATGATGCTCGCCGCCCGTACCGAAGGTGACACCCTCGTTGAGGGCTACCTTGGCGTGCTCGCGCACCCAGGCCGCGGGCTTCGGGTCATCCCCAATGGCGGTCTCGCTAAAGTCCAACCACAGAAGGTAAGTAGCCTGCGGGTGGGAAGTCTTGAGGCCAGGCACGCGCTTGGGCAGCTCCTCCACCAGCCAGTCGCGGGTCTTCTTCAGATACTCGATTTCCTCGTCAAGGAACTCGCTGCCGTGGCGGTAGGCGGCCTCTGCCGCCAAGATGCCGAGCGTGCCGGTGCCGTCCTTGGCTACGCCGGTCAGCGAGTTCCAGCGCTCGACGTCCGCGGTGTTGGAGAAGATCACCTGCGCGCACTTTAGCCCTGCGGTATTCCATGCTTTGGACGTGGCGGTGACGGTAATAACGCGGTCGGACAAAGCGCCGAGCGGGATGTGGCGGCCTTCGTAGACCAGCGGGGCGTGGATCTCATCGGAGAGGATGCGGGCATCGTACTTCTCCGCCAGCTCCACCAGCCCTCGCAGCCAGTCCTCATCAAAGACAATGCCCAGCGGGTTATAGGGGTGGGAGAGCAGGATGGAGCCGGCGCCGGCCTGGAAGGCGCGCTCGATATCATCGAGCTCCAGCGAGGTTTCAATCTTCTCGCGCCCGGCGGTCTCCGGCAGCTCCAGCAGCGGCGGGTAGGAGGGAACCGGCACGGCCACCGCGCCCTCAGTAAAGTACTGCACGCCGAGCAACAAGCCGCGCACCACATCCCCGATCCAGAAGACGTGTTCTGGGCGCCAGCCGTAGCGCGATTCGTAGAAATTTGCTATTGCCGCGTTGAGCTCGGAGGCCTTGGGCGCTGGGGTGTAGCCGAAGGATTCGGCGTCGACCGCCTCCTGGATGGCCTCCTTGACCGCCGGCGCGGTGAGGAAGTCTGATTCGGCGATCCACAGCGGGATGACGTCTTCGTCATAGACGGTCCACTTGCGGGTGCCGCGGGCGGAGAGTTCTTTCAGGCTAGGGAAACGCATGCGTCCCACCTTACTCGTCGGTGGCTTGGACGAATCCGTATTTTTTCAATCGCTGCCGGTCGGCGGCGGAGGCGGATTGGGTCAGGCGCAGCAGCTCAGCGTAGATGCCGCCCGACTGCGCCAGCTCCGCCGGCGAGCCGATCTCGGAGATGCGGCCGCGGTCCAGGGTGATGATGGTGTCCACGTCCGCGATGGTGGACAGGCGGTGCGCGATGATGAGCGTGGTGCGGTCCTTCATGAGCTCATCCAGACTAGCCTGCACGGCACGCTCGGCCTTGGTGTCCAGCGCCGAGGTGGCCTCGTCGAGGACGAGGATGGGGGCGTCTTTCAGCATGGCGCGCGCCACGGCCACGCGTTGCTTCTGCCCGCCGGAGAGCTTAAGGCCGCGCTCGCCGATGACGGTGTCGTAGCCATCGGGGAATTCTTCGATGAAGCCGTGTGCATTGGCGCGCTTGGCGACGTCCACGATCTCCTCCATCGTCGCCCCCGGCTTGCCATAAGCGATGTTTTCCCGAATGGTGCCGGAGAAGAGGTAGGACTCCTGGAAGACCACGCCGACCGAGGCGCGCAGGCGCTCCGCAGTAAGTTCCGCAGTGTCGTGGCCCAGTACCGTCAGTTTTCCCTCCGTGGGCTGGTAGAGGCCCAACAGGAGGTTGACCAAGGTGGACTTGCCGCCGCCGGACTCGCCGACGAGTGCCACCTTGTGGCCCTCGTGGGCGGCGAAGGTGATATCGGCGACGACCGGCTTATCCGATTCATAGGAGAAGGACACGTCCTCGAAGGCGAAGACTGGGCCTTCGGTCGGGCGCAGCGGCTCGGCCGGGGTGAGGTCGAGCTCCGGCACGTCGGAGGTTTCAGCGGCGGCGACCAGCTGCGGGTTGACCGTGGGCTCCGGGACTTCCTCCATGACCTTGAAGTAGTCCTTGGAGCCGGCGATGGCGCGCTGGCTGACATCCACGATCCAGCTCATCATGAACACCGGCTGCTTAGCCATGTTTACCAGCTGCAGGAGCATGACCATGTCACCGATGGAGAAATGGCCCTCCAAGGTGCGCCAGAAGATCAGGCCATAGATGCCTAAGAAGATCAGCGCCATGGCCGCGCCACGGGCGGTATCCATGGAATGCCACCAGCGCGACTGCGGCTTCGTGGTATCCACCACCGTGCGGTAGCGCGAACCGAAGGAGGCCAACTCGCGGGCCTCAGCGACGAAGGACTTAGTCACCTTCACCTGGCCGATGACCTCCGCGAAGCGCCCATTGGCCACGTCGATGTTTTCGTTCTTGATGGCCTCAAACTCCTGCCAGCGCTCCGAGGTCAGCGCGGTGAGCCACATATAGATAGGGAAGAGCGCGGACAGCAGGATGGCCAGCGGCCAGTAGTACACCGCGGTGATGACCAGGACTGCGGCGGCCTGGATGAGCATGACGAAGAAGTTATTGGAGAAGGACTGCAGGAATTGCGTGATATTCGCAATCGAGCGGTCCAAGCGCGCTATGATGGTGCCGGTGACCTGGTTATCGTAGTAGCCCTGCGGCACGGAGAGCAGCTTGGCAAAGTAGCGCGTCGAAAGAATCTGGCGCAGGCGTGCGACCATGACATCGCCGATATAGCCGCCGATATTCTTCACGACGTTGCCCAGCGCATCCGCCACAAAGAGTGCCACGACCCACCACAGGATGGTGCGCAGCGGGCCGCCCGCGACGACGGTGTCGGTGGCCTCGCGGAGGATAAATGGGGTCAGCAGCGAGAGAATCGCGGTGACTGACGCGGTGATAAGGACGCCAAGATAAAACGGCCACAGGGCGGATGCGCTGCGGACGATGCGGAGAATAGAGTTCATCGCCGGCCGATGTTACGCCCTTAATAGGAATATCCAACCCGTCGACTAAGGTAGGGGAGAAACCGAAGTCGTGATGGAAAAGGATCCGCGGTGAAGAAATACCTCCCCCTAGCGTGCGCCCCGCTGTGCCTGGCTGCCTTGTCAGGCTGCAGCATCCTCCAGCCGCCGGACGTGGGCCCGCAGGACAACATCGTGGTGTCTAGCTCGGAGCCGCCGACCTTTGAGGCCAAGGATGTAGATGCTCATGAGGTCACCTCCAACCTGGCGGCACCCGTCAAAGATGAGGGGCTCAACGTGGAGTTCGAGCTCCAGGGGCTGTACTCCGGCGGCGGTGGAACGGTGCTGACCGTGAAGATTCACAACCTCAACGAGGTGCCCCTGCCTGCCGACGCCCTCGCGGAACCCACCTTGGAGCGCGCCGACGGCAACGGCGGCTGGGCCACCGTGGATCCCGTTCCTTATGACCCGGAGGTCAACGTGGACTTAGCCGCGCCGGGCTTGGATCACCCGCTGGGCGCCGGTGCGTCCACCAACCTTCAATATGTCTATAACGTTGCCCCAGGCAACCTCTGGAACGCGCGCTTTAGCATTGGCAACGTGCGCTATGTAGGAGACCTCAATCTATGACGGAACTCGTCGTTCTAGCCTCGCCGGAGGGCAAGCCCGCCGGCACCGCTGACAAGGCCGCCGTACACACCACAGATACCCCGCTGCATTTTGCCTTTTCCGCGTGGGTGGTACGCGATGGCCAGCTGCTGCTGACCCGCCGCGCCTTGTCCAAGCTGACCTGGCCCGGCGTGTGGACCAATTCCTTCTGTGGGCACCCGGGCCCGGATGAGCCGACTGCCGACGCCGTCGTGCGCCGCGGCCGCTTCGAGCTTGGCCTGACCGGCACGCCGCGCTTGGTGCTGCCGGACTTTGCCTACCGTGCCGAGGATTCCTCCGGCGTGGTGGAGAATGAAATCTGTCCGGTCTACCTCTTCGAGACCGAAGATGATCCGACGCCTAACCCGGAGGAGGTCGACTCTTTCGAGTGGGCGCCGGTGCGCGACGTCCTCGCTGCCGTCGATGCCACGCCGTTCGCCTTTAGCCCGTGGATGGTGGAGGAGCTGACCCACGAGCCGCTGCGCGCGGCCCTCTTGGCCTAACCCTTCTGCGTGCGGGGCGGTAGGCCTCGAAGCCCGACTTAGGTCGTGGATGGGTTAGCAACGTCACTCATAACACTGCTACCAGGTGTTGTTTGGCGGTGAGGGGGGATTGTTCCGCACTACATTGACCTAAGTCTGTTATGTCCATGGACTTTTTGGACACGGAGTCC
>NZ_KV813885.1:0-928 GCF_001813755.1 Corynebacterium sp. HMSC074H12 | reverse complement strand
CCTTACGCAGGATGTCGCGTTCTTCGCGCAGCTTTGCGTTTTCTTTTTCTAGCTGGCGGATCCGTTCAGAATCGGTTGTCGCCTGGGCGTTGTCACGCAGGGTCTTCGTGCGGGCACGCTTGCCGGTGCCGTACTGCTTAAGCCAGGAATAAAGTGAGGAACGATTGACTCCAAGCTCTGCTGAAGCCGCGTGAAGTGAGAGGTCCTCATTGTTTTCGTAGAGGGCCACAGCATCACGTTTGAACTGTTCGGAGTACCTAGGCATGGTGGTAGATTACCTTTCTTCCCAACCCAACTGGGCTGGATATCAGGTGTCTACCAAACAGGGGTCAGGTCCAACTGAGCGACGAATCCGTCCACCGAATCTCGTAGCCCGGGGTAGACCCGCAAAAAGCAACGCCGAACGCTAATTCAACCATTTTGATTAGTGTAGCTGAAATACGTTCCTCGAAAGTATCAGCGCGAGGAGAAAGCACCGAAAGTGACGAAAAGATAGTGCCAAAGCGTTATGGACCTAGATGTGGTACTCAAGGAGATTTGAGGTCGCTCCCCCAGTGTCGTTGGGGGCGGACCTTGAAAACGAAGAAAGAGACCGTTGAAGCGGTAGTAATGCTTCAACGGTCTCTCTTTGTTGTGTATTGAGTTATGGTTTGTTGTTTGGTGTCGGCGGTTTCTTACTCTCCCACAACCTCCCGGTTGCAGTACCATCAGCGTTAGCAGGCTTAGCTTCCGGGTTCGGAATGGGACCGGGCGTTTCCCTGCTGCTATAGGCCACCGACAAACACACGGAGCAAATTCTGGTTGCTGGTGTTGTGTCAGATACTGTGTAGTGGACGCAAGCGACAGTGTGATTAATTAACTGTTATGTTTGTTGTTTACACACCCGAAAGGTGGGTGTGTGTGTTTGTTTTGGTCTATTAGTACCAGT
>NZ_KV813884.1:0-80321 GCF_001813755.1 Corynebacterium sp. HMSC074H12 | reverse complement strand
GACGTTACTCACCCACCCATGACCTAAGTCAGGATCAAGCATGGCCTAGCGCGGGTTATGTGTAAAATGTCTAAAAGTCACATAAAGCATGCGAGGTGTGCATGAATCTGGAGGATGTGCGCGGCGTCGTCGCCGTGGCCGACCATGGCCTCGTCGGCGCGGCTGCCGACGCCCTCGGGCTCTCCCAATCCGCGTTGACCCGCCGCGTGCAGCGGATCGAGACGGCCGTGGGGGCCAGCCTGTTTGAGCGCAGCGGCCGGCGCCTGCGGCTTAATGCCCGCGGCCGGGCCTTCGTGGAACACGCGCGGCGGATTCTTTTGTCGGAAGCCGCCGCGCGCGATGCCGTGGCCCGGCTGATGGATCCTGAGCGTGGGACCGTGCGCCTCGACTTCATGCATTCCCTGGGCACGTGGATGGTCCCGGAGCTACTCAAGGCCTATCGCGCTCAACACCCGCACGTGGATATTCGCCTGCACCAGGGCGCGGCCCGGGAGTTGGTGGAAAGAGTAGCGGCTGGCGAGTCAGACCTAGCGCTGGTTGGTCCCCGACCTATAAACCCAGGCCCGCTGGGTTGGCACCAGCTCAAGCTGCAACGACTGGGCCTGGCGGTCCCGGAAGGGCATTGGGCGGCAGGACAAGACAATGTGCGCATGGAAGATTTCCGCGACGAGCCCTTCATCGGCATGCTGCCGGGTTATGGAACGCGCATGCTTCTCGATTCCTTGGCAGGCGAAGCCGGCTTTAGCCCCCGCCTGGTCTTCGAGTCGATGGAGCTGACCACCGTGGCCGGCCTCGTGGCTGCCGGGCTGGGATCGGCCCTGCTGCCGCTTGATGACCCGTATCTGAAAGCCAGCAACCTCATTCCCATAGAGCCGGAGGCTTACCGCGAGCTGGGTTTGGTGTGGCGCGAGGGCGATGATGCCCCGCCGGTCGAGCACTTCAAGGAATTCGTCGTGGCACGCACCGCTGAGGGCAGTAGCTTGGTCGAGGCCGACTAGCTGCCGAAGGGGAGTTCGGCGGCCAGGGCGGCGAGCGCCTCCGGGGTGGAGACCTCGTGCGGCAGCCAGGCACTGGTGCTCCCAGGCGGCAGAGTGCCTTAACGGATAGGCCAACTGCCCAACATGACGAAGATCCCTCTCGGATCTGCAATGACGGCGCATAACTTTGGCGGATCGGGCAGTTGTGGTCTGGATATCGGGGTTGGGTGGTCCTCCGCAAAGCCTGTAGAGGGAGTCACAACGCGAAACCGCGCTGAGCCTCAATGAAGAGGACCCAGCGCGGTCAGCTATGTGGCCTTAAGGGAGGCCAGAGTGCTTACTTAGTGGCAGCAGCGTAACGCTCAGCAACGTCATCCCAGTTGAAGACGTTCCAGACAGCCTTAACGTAATCAGCCTTCACGTTCTTGTACTGGAGGTAGAAGGCGTGCTCCCACATATCCAGCATCAGCAGCGGGGTGAAGTTTACGGAGATGTTGCCCTGCTGATCAGTGAGCTGCTCAATAATCAGGCGACCAGCAACGTGGTCGTAGCCCAGAACTGCCCAACCGGAGCCCTGCAGGCCGGTAGCAACAGCGGAGAAGTGAGCCTTGAACTTCTCGAAGGAGCCGAAGTCGCGGTTAATAGCCTCAGCCAGCTCGCCGGTCGGCTCGCCGCCACCGTTCGGGGAGAGGTTCTTCCAGAAGATGGAGTGGTTGGTGTGGCCACCCAGGTTGAAGGCAAGGTTCTTGGACAGCGCGCGGATAGCGTCAGCGTTAGCCTCGCCGTTGCGCTGCTCCTCCAGAGCCTCGAGTGCGGCGTTAGCGCCAGCAACGTAGCCAGCGTGGTGCTTGGAGTGGTGCAGCTCCATGATCTCAGCGGAGATGTGCGGCTCCAGAGCGTCGTATGCGTAGTCGAGTTCCGGAAGTTCGTAAACAGCCATTTGTGTCATCCTTTCTTTGGGGTACGAGGCCCCATGGTAGGGCGCGGATGAGGATTTGGCCACAATAATTTTTTAATGGGAACCACCGTGAACGAAAACCTGGATTGCAAGCGGCGTAGCGGAGTATAAGGGGAGGACAACACTACGCGAAGGAGAATCCTGCATGTTTCTTTTCAAGCCAGAACCCAAGCTGGTGCCGGCGGAGGATGCGCTCCCCGGGCGCGCCGAGCCCGTCCTGGACAACCCGCAGCCCCATGCGGTCCTGGGGACTCCTATCACCGGTCCGTGGAAGGAAGGGCAGAAGTCCCTCATCATCGCCATTGGTTGTTTCTGGGGCGCGGAGAAGATGTTCTGGGAAACCGAGGGCGTGGAGTCGACGTCCGTGGGCTATGCGGGTGGCACCACTCCTAACCCGACGTACTACGAGGTCTGCCGCGGGCTGACCAACCATGCGGAGGCCGTGCAGATTACCTATGACCCGCAGCGCGTGAGCCTGCGCGACCTTGTGGTTAAGGCTCTGGAGGCCCACGATCCGACTCAGGGCTTCCGCCAGGGCAACGACGTGGGTACGCAGTACCGTTCTGCGTTCTACCCGGAGACTGAGGAAGAGCGCCAAGAGATCCAGCAGCTCGTGGATTCTTATGCGGGCAAGCTTGCCGACGCCGGCTTCGGCGCCACCACCACCGAAGTTACCCTCCTCAGCGAGGCAGACTCGGGAGAGTATTACCTGGCCGAGGACGAACACCAGCAGTACTTGCACAAGGTGCCCAACGGTTACTGCCCGCACCACAGCACCGGCGTGAAGTGCGGCTAACACGGTGAGCGCACGTGCGTGCGGCTAGAGCTGTTTGCGCACATGCGTGCGGCTAGAGCTGTTTGCGCACATGCGTGCGGAAGTCGGAAGGTTTGTTGAGCTGGTCGCGCTCCACAAAGTCCCGCATGCGCTCAGCTAGCTCCGGAGTGAGCTGGGTGCGGGTTTGGGATCCGAGGACGGAATCCCAGTACCAGAAGGTTTCCTCGAAGTAGTTGTGCCCGTGGCCGCCCGGCACGTTGAGCGAGTTGATCTGGTCCAGTGCTACCTGCCAGAAGGTGATGAACGGATGCCAGCGCAGGTTTTTAAAAGTATCTGCGTACAAGGTCTGCGGGGTGGGCTCGTGGATCCAGTTGGGACGAGCATAAATGAGCTTGCTATCCCACCACACGATGGCGTCAGAGGCGTGCTGGCCCACCGCCACGCGCGGGCGTTCCCAGGGGCCATAGGGCTCACCGAAGGCATCGTGTTCCATGTGGGCGGGGACGGCGGCGAAGCGGAGGTGCCGGCCGCCGTCGATAAGCGGCAAGCGCTCCAAGGAGCCGCGTTCACGGTGCAGGCGTCGCATGAAACTGGTCATCCGGGGAGGCCCAGTGAATACCGCGCCATCGCACGCCGCGAGCAAATCTTCGACCGTCTCGTAGTTTTCCACGATGGCATAGCAGCCCAGGGATTCGCCGCTTAAGTACAGCTTGGGGCGGTTGTCCTCGGGTAAGAGCTCGAGGCGGGCGTGAACAGCGGCGATGAGCTCGCGTGCAAAAGTGCGGGAGAGGTTCTTATCCACCAGGTAGGAAAACATGGAGGGCAGGTAGTCGAATTGCAAGGCCACGGTGGCGCAATTGCCGCGCGTGAGGAATTCATAGCCACTGACCGAATAATTATTGATCCAGCCTGAGCCGGAGGGCATCTGCAGCACGATGGTGTCGCGGTGGAAGGCCCCCGTGCGGTCCATCTCCGCCACCGCGTGGCGGGCGGCGGCGTGCGGACCACGGCCGCGGATGAGGCCGATGTAAATGCGTATTGGTTCGCGCGCCCGGTCGAAGTGCATGACCTCTTTGATGTCTTGGGCGCGGGGGCCGCGGTCGAGGAAAACGCGGCCTTGTGAGCCGACAGCCGTCCACTGCTCGTGGGACCATGGGCTGCCCGAGCGTTCCGGCTCCCAGGGCATCGCGGAGCCTGGGTACACCAACTTATTGAGGGCCAGACCTTGGATGGAGGCCCTGCGGAGCAGCCGGCGCCAGACCATGCGGTCGCTGACCACGGCCGCAGCGAAGCCAACCACGCCGCCGGCGAGCGGCCACGCTATCCACCTGGGCAGCCAGCGCTGCACCTGGCGGGATAGCTGGGTAACGGCGATCTGCGCTGCTTCCCCGACGATGAGCAAGGCGCCGTAGCCCGCGGTGCCCACCACCATGCCCAGCGCTGCGGATTGGGGGCCGCGGTCATTAAGTTTGCTCACGAGGCGGGCTTGTTCTGATTGGTTGCGCAGGGAGCGTATGCCCGCGATGAATGTTCCGATCCCAAGCAGGTAGTAGGAATAACGTCGAGTGGTGGGGCCCACGTGGTCCTGGGGGCGTCGCCCAGCGAGGCGGAGCCCGCGCTTGGCGGCGAAGGCTGCGGTGGTGGCGGCGAGGTGGCCAGCGCCTTGGCCGATGGCTACGTTGGCGGCGGTGACCCACCAGGGGCGTGGCAATAGCGACGGGGAGACGGCGGCCCAGGTTGCTACCTCCGCGCCGAAGATCCCGGGCCACATATTCTGCGGCAGGCGCCGCCGGCCGGTCATGCGCATGCCGGGTGTGAGATCGCTGATGAGCTCCAGGGAAAAGATGGCAGCCTGAAGGCCCTTCTGAGCGGTTGTCAGTGCGATGCGGCGTGCGAGTTGACGCATGGTGGCCATTGAACCAGCTTTAGGGCGGGAGCGCAGGGAAGACTCAAACCGTGCACGATCGGACATGAAAATGTGAGATCGGACTACTTATCCTGTGAATTCGGGCGCATAACGAGCAAAATTCGGACATTGGGGGCACAATAGGAGACATGGGAAATCATGTTGGAAACAAAGTAGTACTCATCGGCGCTGGCGACGTTGGAGTTGCTTACGCCTACGCTCTGGTCAACCAGGGCACTGTTGACCACCTGGCCATCATCGACATCGACGAAAAGAAGCTCGAAGGCAACGTCATGGACCTCAACCATGGCGTCGTGTGGGCCCCGTCCCGTACCCGCGTGACCAAGGGCACCTACGAAGACTGCAAGGACGCCTCCATGGTCGTCATCTGTGCCGGTGCTGCGCAGAAGCCTGGTGAGACCCGCCTGCAGCTCGTGGACAAGAACGTCAATATCATGAACTCCATCGTGGCGGACGTCATGAAGAATGACTTCGACGGCATCTTCCTGGTTGCCTCCAACCCGGTGGACTTGCTGACCTATGCAGTGTGGAAGGCCTCGGGCTTCCCGCACGAGCGCGTCATCGGTTCCGGCACCGTTCTGGACTCGGCCCGCTACCGCTACATGCTCTCTGAGATGGATGACGTGGCTCCGACCTCCGTCCACGCCTACATCATCGGTGAGCACGGTGACTCCGAGCTGCCGGTCGTCTCCTCCGCCAACATCGCAGGTGTCTCTCTGTCCCACCGTTCTGAGAAGGACCCGGGCTACAACGAGCGCATCGAGAAGATCTTCGAGGACACCCGCGACGCCGCCTACCACATCATCGATGCCAAGGGCTCCACCTCCTACGGCATCGGCATGGCCCTGGCTCGCATCACCCGCGCGGTCATCCAGAACCAGGCCGTTGCGCTGCCGGTCTCTGCCTACCTCCAGGGCGAGTACGGCCACGAGGATGTCTTCATCGGCACCCCGGCCATCGTTGATCGCTCCGGCGTCAACCGCGTTATCGAGCTGGCCCTCGATGACCACGAGAAGGAGCGCTTTGAGAACTCCTTCAACACGCTCAACACCATCAAGGAAGAAATCTTCGGCTAGTGATGATCGTCGCCCACAGGGGATACTCCGGGAAATATCCGGAGCTATCCCCTCTTGCCTTTGAGAAAGCGCTCGAGCTACCCATTCACGGTATCGAGTGCGATATCCGCCTGAGCAGCGACGGCAAGGTGGTGGTTCACCACGATCCCACCCTGGACCGCACCACGAACGGCTCAGGGCGAGTGTCTCGCATGACCTGGGAGGAACTGCGCCGCCTGAAGATTGATGGCGGCCAGCGCATGCTGCTTCTCGACGAGCTCCTGGAGATGCTCGGGGATAAGAAGCACCACCTCTACATTGAGACCAAGCACCCCTCGGGGCAGGGCGACATCCTTGAAGAACAGATGGTGCTGCGGCTGCGCTACGCAGGACTTCTCGACGACCCCCGGATCCACATGATTTCCTTTTCCCACCGGGCTATTCGTCGAATGGCGGCGCTTGCCCCGCACGTCGACCGCATCTACCTGCGCCGCGATTGGGAGCGCCATTTCAACCGCCCCGACATCCTGTTGTCGCAGCCCACTGGCCTGGGCATGTCGCTGTTGCGCGGCAAGCTGCAGCCCGACGCGATTGGCGCGCACGGCCTACCCACGTACATGTGGACCATCGATAAACCCGAGGATATGAAGTGGGCATGGGCCAATGGCGTGGATATTCTCGCCACGAACCAACCGGAAGTGGCCCTGCATGCCATTGAGCTGTAATGAACAGGTAAGTTGTTCAGTATGGCCAAGAAGAAAAAGAAGAACGAACAGCTGCCGGAGGGCATGTCCCGCCGCCAAGCTAAGCTCGCTGCCCGCGCCGCCGAGCGCGCTGCCCTGGAAAAGGACCCTCGCCCCTTCGGCGGGCTCGCCGCTGAGGCTAGCCTCGTCGCTCTGCAGGAATTTGTTCCTTCCGCAACGGCGAAGCTGTCCGTCAAGGGCTTTGACAAGGACGTTTACGTCGCTACCGTGCTGCCCGGTGCTACCGCGGCGCTCATCCGTGATGAGGAATCCGGTGGTGAGGCCTTCGTGGGACTGCAGGTGCAGTCTCACACGCACAACCCGGGCCGCGACCTGGCTTTCGCCCTGAACTGGGTGAAAAACAACGCGCCGGGCTCCACCCTCGAGTCCACCGCTGCTGATGGCTCCCAGCCGGAGCTCAAGGAGCTGCTGGAAGAGGACGCCGAACTGGAGATCAACGTCTACCAGGACTTCGCGTGGTGGATGCCGGAGGGCGCACAGGTTCCGCCGCAGATGGCGCAGGCTCTGCAGCGCGCCAACGATTCCGTCATCGAGTCCTACCAGGTGGGCCAGGAGGCCGAAGGTTTTGCCGGCACCGCCTTCTGGGCTAACGCCGGTGGTGGCAAGGCCCACATCCGCTGGGTCCGTCCGTGTGATGACGAGAATGCTTTCCTCAATGCGCTGGCGCGCGTGGCCGCTCGCGGTGAGCTCAACTTGGGTGAGGGCACCAAGTTCGCCGGTGTCTTCCGCACCCACGGGCTGATCGCCCCGGTCTTTGACCTCGACCCTGAGGTCGCGCACGACTCCTACGAGGCCGAGCTGTCTCGCGTGAACAAGGCGCTGGAGGAGGAGATCTCCAACGACGCCAACCTCGACGCCGATGAGCGCAAGCAGCTGCAGAACATCAAGTCCCGTCAGGTGACGCTGCGCTAGTACCGCGGTGCCTCCGCCCCGAGGTGTAGGTACCGATCGATCAAATAAGGCTCCAAAACCAAGGGTTTTGGAGCCTTATTTGATCGAAACGACCGGCCGAATCTTAGCGCAGGGAGTCCCAGAGGGCTTGGGCTTCAGCGTCATCCCAGAGGACAACATTGCCCACGACCGTGTCCTGGAAGCCGCCGATCGGCACAGTCTTTGTCTCCACGCCTGAGGCCATGGACAGCGCCACGCGGGCAAGGTGCCACACGTGGTCCTTCTCGTTGACGATGAAGGAATCCGCGGTGTGGTTGACTAGGGAGACGGCCTTGAAGGGGTTGCCGATGGTGGAGAAGGACGTTGCCTTATCCAGCAGCGCGGCGAAGAACTCGCGCTGGCGCTCGACGCGGTCCAAGTCACCCATCGCGGTAGCGCGGGTGCGCACGTATCCGAGGGCATCCGGGCCGCGGAGCTTCTGGCATCCCGCTTGGAGGTCGATGCCGGCGAGCGGATCGTTGATGGGCTCCTTGACGCAAATCTCCACGCCGCCCACGGAATCCACCACATTGGCTAAGCCACCCATGCCGATCTCCGCATAGTGATCGATGTGGAGGCCGGTGGCTTGTTCCACGGTGTGGGTCAGCAGCTGCGGCCCACCGTAGGTGAAGGCGGCGTTGACCTTGTCCATACCGAAGCCGGGCACATCGACGTAGCTATCGCGCGGAATGGAGACCAGCTGGGCCTTTCCGGATGTGGGAATGTGCAGAAGCATGATGGTGTCGGTGCGGCCAACTCCTACGTCACCGCCGGTGCCCAGCTCGGCCTGCTGTTCTTCGGTCAGGCCTTGGCGTGAGTCCGAGCCCACCAGCAGCCAGTTCGTCCCGGAGGTCTGTGCTACCTGCTCGGTGGGCAGGGCGTCGATGCGGGTCAGGCGCGAATCCGTCCACAAGGTGAAGGCCACCATGAAGACGAGGGCGATGACGATGAGCCAGCCCAAGCAGCCGAATACTTGCTTGGCCGGGTTGACCTTCTTGCGGCGGCTATGCGGGCGCCGAGCAGGACGCCCGCGGGACGCAGTCTGTGGGGAGTAGCTGCGCGGCGGTGCGTCGGGGCTTCGCCGGTATGCGCCGGCGGCAGGTTCCCGGGCGGGCATGTTCTGCTGGGGCGCCGGGCGCGGCGATGCGTGCTGAGCCATATAAGCTTCGACGTCGAAGCGGGTTTCCTCCGGACGCGAGCGCTGCGCGCTGGGGCGCTGAGCGCGAGAAGATGAGTGCGTGGGATTAGCTCGCTGCCCAGAGGGGCGGCGACGCACTGGGCGTCCATAACGATCCCGCAGGGGCTGCCCGTCAGCGCCAAGAACAAACTCACCGGCATCCTGCCCGGCAGCATGCGCACCGCGCGGGCCATCCGGGCCGTGAGGGTGGGCAGGGCCAGTGGCACCCGCGCGGCGGGAATCGCCGTGGGGACTGCCAGCGCGGCGGGAATCGCGCTCTGGATCGCGTCCTTGGTAGGTCATGGGGAACACTGTACCGCGAAATCACTTCCGCCCCACTTTTCACACAGGGCGCGGTCGTGGTCTTTGTGATGCTATGAACTCTGGTCCGTGCTTAAGCACCGAAGAGCAGTGCGTAGCCCACGAAAGCGACGGCGTCGATCAGGAAATGCGCGATGACCAGCGGCCACACCTTCCCCGTGCGGTGGAAGTACCAGCCATAGAGCACACCCATGATGATATTGCCGAAGCCCGCGGAAACACCCTGGTAGAGGTGATAGGAGCCGCGCAGGATGGAGGAAGCAGCCAGCGTTGCGGGCAGGGCCCACCCAGACTGCTTGAGCCTGGTCATGAACCAGTACACCACCACCAGCTCCTCCGCCCAGGCGTTGGCGAAGGACTTAATGAGCAGCACCGGGATCTCAATCCACGTATCGAACGCTCCCGGCACCACCTCCTTGGTCCACCCGAAGTGCAGCGCCAGGTAATACAGCACCAACCCCGGCAGACCAATGACTGCCGCTAGCGCTGCGCCGTGGACACCATCCCGCCACCGCGGGCGGGGCGGGAAGGAGATCAGGTAGAGCGCAAGTGCTCCCCACGCGAAGAGCACCGCGGCGCTGCAGAGTTGGAAGGCGAGGTCGAGCAGCGTGGTCGCCGATTGGGAGGCGTTGATGGTGACCGATTGCTCGTTGAGCGGGGCCGGGTTAAGCAAGGCATCAGTCAGCCGCAGCGCGGCGCGCACGCCCGAGATACCAAACGTGATGGTGAGGACGATGAGGATTTCCGCGCGCAGGCGTGAGCGCGCGGTCATGGGTGAAGTACCTGGGCGAGGCCGAGAAGGGAGGCGTCGTCAAGCGTGATTGAACCCAACTGCACGCCCACGGGCGGGTGATCGCGCACCGGCCACGGCACGGAGATGGCAGGCAGCTGCGCCACGTTGAACAACGAACCCCACGGTGACCACCGCGTTTGCTCATCAAAGTTGGCCTGGTGCTCCAGCGCCAGGAAGTGCCCACGCCGGGGCGGATCGAAGGCCAGCATGGGGCTCAAGATGGCATCGACTTCCCACTCTTGTGCCAGCAGCTCCGGCAGCTGCGCGGCGTGCGCGCGGGCTGAGGCGAATTCGGAATCCGTGACGCGCCGGCCCTTCGCACGGATCCACTCCGCGTAACCCTCCGCGAAGTCAAGGCCGGCCAGCCGGCGACTAAAGATGTGCTGGAAGGCCTCAAAGGTAGCCGTGGCCTGGGGATAGGGGGAGATAGCCACGGTTTCGAACCCCGCCCCTTCAAAGGTGGCGGTGGCCTCTGCGACCGCGCGCAGCATGTGCGGGGCCACCTCGGCTTGAGCGAAGAGGGGATCCGTCAGCACGCCGATGCGGGCGCGCCGGGCACGCGGGTTAAGGCCGTGCAGAGTTGCGGTATCGGCGATGCTGCGCGTGATGAACCCCTGCACCGAGAGGTCCTCGCCGCCGGGCTTGAACCCGACGACGCCGCAGGCGGCAGCCGGCACGCGAATGGAGCCTCCGCCGTCGGAGGCATGCGCAGCGCGCAGCAGACCCCGCGCCACCTGGACCGCCGCTCCGCCGGAGGAACCGCCCGGCGTATGGCCCGGGTAGAGCGGATTATCCGGGTGCGCCAGGCCGACAGGTTCGGTGTCCACACGCAGGCCCAGCTCGGGCGCGGCGGATTTGCCGACGACGAGCGCGCCGGCGTCGATAAGCTCCTGCACGAAAGGATCGGTCTCCTCCGCCACGTAGGCGCGCTCGGCATGACCGAGCGTAGTGGGCATGCCGGCGACGTCATTGAGGTCCTTGACCGAGAGAATCCAGCCGCTCAAGCGCCCGTGCGCCTGCGGCCGGCGCTCGAGATCGAGGTACGTGAAGCCGTGTTCCGCGGGGTCCAGACCAGATAGATCCTCGCGCAGCTTGTCCAGAGTGAACTCGGTGCTGTCCATGGCGGCTCAGTTTAGTAGTTACGTGAGATAAAGTTGCTGTCATGAGCACCACCATCGCATTCCTCGGGCCCGCCGGAACCTTCACGGAAGCGGCGATGCAGCACTTCGCCGCAGACTTTGCTTCCCCCGAGGGGCTGCCGGTGAACTCGCCGGCTGAGGCGTTGGCGGCGGTGCGCACAGGTGCGGCGGATTATGCCTGCGTGGCTATCGAAAACTCCGTGGACGGGCCGGTGACAGCCACCTTTGACGCGCTTGCCGACGGCTCCCGGGTCCAGATCTACCGCGAGGTAGACCTGCCAGTGTCCTTTTCCATTCTGGTGCGCCCCGGCACGTCTTCGGAGACTCTCCACACCTTCTCCACGCACCCTGTGGCCTACCAGCAGGTGCGCGGCTGGCTGGAGCAGAACCTGCCGGACGTGGAGTATGTTCCGGCGGCGTCGAATGGCGCGGCGGCGCAGGCCGTGGCGCGCGGGGAGGTCGATGCCGCGGCCGCCCCGGCACGGGCAGCGGAGGTCTTCGGGCTGGATTCTCTTGCGGACAGCGTGGCGGATGTCGCGGGGGCCACGACGCGGTTTGTTCTCGTGGGGCCGGCCGGAAAGCCCACCGCGCGGACCGGCAACGACAGGACGTCCGTCATCTTCACCCTGCCCAACGAGCCCGGCTCCCTGGTCGGGGCCCTGCAGGAATTCGCGCATCGCGGGGTGGACCTCTCCCGCATCGAATCCCGTCCGCTGCGCACCGTCTTTGGCAACTACCGCTTCCACGCCGACCTCATCGGGCACATTGAGGACCAGCCGGTGGCGGAGGCTTTGCGGGCACTGTGGCTGCGCGCGGAGGATGTCGTTTTCGTGGGTTCCTGGCCTTCCGTGGTGGCGCTAGGGGAGGCCCCACGGGATTTGGCGCGGTTGAAAGAGGCCGATGAATGGGTAGCGCAGGCGCGCACCGGCCAATAGTGTGGTGAAGCATGACCGGAAGAATCATCCTGCTGCGCCACGGCCAGACCTTTTCCAATATTGACCGCATCATGGACACCCGCCCGCCGGGCGCCGAGCTCACCGAGCGCGGCCGCGGCCAGGCGGAAGATGTTGGCCGCGAGTTGGCTGAGCTGTGCGCGGGGCGCCGCGTGCGCTTTGTGTGCTCTATTGCCCTGCGCGCCCAGCAGACCGCGATGCTGGCCGCCCGCACATACGGCGAGGCCGCCGATGAGCGCAACGTCTCGGTGGAGGTGCGTGTAGGCCTGCACGAGGTCTTTGCCGGTGAGCATGAAATGAGTGGCAGCGAGGATACCCACCGCGAATACATGGTGGCGCTGCGCGGCTGGCTCGACGGCGATGAAGCTGCCCGGATGCCTGGCGGTGAGAGCTACGTGGATGTGCTCGAGCGCTACCAACCGGTGTTGGAGGATCTTGCTGCGGAGCTGGAGGATGATGAGGATATCGTCGTCGTCAGCCACGGTGCTGCCATCCGCGTGGTGACCACGCATGCCTGCGGCGTGGACCCCGATTTTGCTTATACCGGCTACATGCCGAACTGCCGCCTTACCCTCATGGAGCCACAGGGCCAGCCTTTTGGCCAGTGGACGCTGAAGCGCTGGGCGGATACCGAGGTTTAGTTTCGCTCTGGCTACGGTAGGCGCCTACCCCCAGCCGAGCTCGTGGAGGCGGTCCTCCTCGAAACCGAAATAGTGCCCGACCTCGTGGAAGACGGTCACCATGACCTCGTGGGCGAGCTCCTCCTCGGAGTTGCTAATGGCCTGCAAAGGTTGCCGGTAAATGGAGATGGTATCCGGCAAGTAGCCGGTGTGCGAGGCGGTGCGGTGCGTGAGCATCACGCCTTCGTAGAGGCCCAGCAGGTTAGGGTTTTCTGGGTTTTCTTCCTCCACCAAGATGACCAAGTTGCGCATCTGGTCGACGAATCGATCGGGGATCTTATCCAGGGCCTCACCGACTAGCTCTTCGAAGCGTTCTTCGCTGACCTCGTACACGTGCGTACTCCCTGTGAAATAGTCGGGGTTTATTGGGCCGGTGCCGGCGCAGTCGTGGCGGCAGGAGCGGCACTGTCGCCAGCCGGCTGTGCGTTCTCGCCGCCCGGCTGGGCGTTCTGGTCACGCAGCGGGTTGCGCTTCGGCTGCTCGGTGGGTGGGGCACCGTTGATGTTCAGAGAATCTCGTCCCTCCGCAGCGGAGCCGGTAATGGTGGAAAACAGGCCGTCGTTGACGTGGATGAGGGAGCAGTTCACCGAACGGGAGCCGGCTTCCCAGGACTCGCGGTTCATTGCGCCCCAGAAAGGCTGCAGCGTGGATTGGTAGAGGTTTTCCTCGCCGCCTAGGTAGTCCATGGCGTCCTGAGTACACGTTTCGGAGAGGAACTTATCCATGTCCTCGTCATTGGGGTAACCATCGGGGAATTTCTCGGCCAGGTTAATGACGGATACGGTCTCCATCTGGTGCGGCTCGCTACACGGAACGGTGCTGAGCACTTGGTTTTCGTCCACCTTGCGGCATTCGCCTGGCTTGGCGACGACCGCCTGGTCCACCTCACTGACCTTGCCAGTGGATTCCTGGGGGACCCCATTGGCGTCGGTGGTTTGCAGGCCGCACAGCAAGGTGCGGTCGCCCTGCTCCCAGGAGGCGGCCGGCGGCAGGATGGAGGCGATGTCGTAGCGGCCGTTGGGATCCCACTTGCCGTTGAGGTAGCTCACCGTGGGGGCTTCGCACAGCTCGTCGCGCAGGGCGTTTTGCCGTGTGATGTCGGGGCGCTTGGCATTGGGTCCGAACTCGCTGGTGGGGTAGGTGCTGAGGTCCTCGCGGGAGGAGACCTCGAAGCGGTGCGGCTTATCGCAGCTGGTCTGCTCGAAGCCGGTGGCAGTGCCGTCTGGGGCGATGTCCCACGTCACGCACGAACCAGCGGAGGCGGTAGTAAAGGATGCGATCTCTCCTTCGGAGGGATCGGCGGCCTGACTGCCGTCGGCGCTGGGGGCAGCGGAGCCTTGTGCGGCCGAATCGGTGCCGGTTGGCTCGCCGCTAAAGAGGCCGTAGGACGCCATGAAGGCGGCCGCGGCCACGGCTGCAACGAGGACGACGCGGATGGCGGAGGCGGAGCGCCACGCAGATGAAGTGCTCATAGAACTCTTCATACTACTCCCTTGGCGGCCCGGGCTTCTAGCCCGCCCGGCGCCGTGCGGGAGCACGGCGCCGCTAGATACGTGCGCGGGAGACGTGCGTTGTGAGCCTATAGCGGTCTGTGCGGTAGACCGAGGAGCACCACTCCACGGGGCGATCGCCGGAGCGGGCGAGGCGGGTGATGTGGAGGAGAGGGGTGTTCAGGGGGACGTCGAGAAGCTCAGCGATGTCCTCCTCTGCTGCGACGGCTGTGACCGTCTGCTCGGCCCCGGTGATGGGGACCTCGAAGGTGCTTTCCAAAATCGCGTAGACGGAATTGTAGATGTCATTCTCCAACAATGACGGAGCAAAGGTGGAGTTATACCAGCCATCGTCGATGGAATAGGGCTCGCCATCGCCCAAGCGCAGGCGCCGCAGGTGGGTATGGGCCACGGTGGTTTCCGTGCCGAAAAACTCGCAGACCTCACTGGGGGCGGTGCTGCGCTCACCCAGCAGGATCCGCGAGGAAGCCTGTACCTTCTGGTAGCCCATCTCATCGGAAAAGGACGCCAGATGGAGCCGGGAGACCAGTGGGTTCGGAGCCACGAAGGTACCTTTACCGCGCACGCGGCGCAGGCGGCCCTCCGCCACCAAGTCACCAATGGCGCGGCGCACGGTGATGCGGGAGACGCCGTAGGTTTCTTCGAGAATGCGCTCGCCGGGGAGGATGTCACCGGGTTTGAGGGTGGTTCGGCAGAGCTCGGAGAGGATATCCCGCAGCTGAGCGTGCTTGGGCACGGGGCCGTCGGTAATAATGTGAGGTGCCATGTTATTCATGATAATGCGCTGGTTATGACCAGCGCAAAGGTATGGCCGTGCGCTAGACTATCCGGCGTGATTGATCTCAAGTTTCTTCGCGAAAATCCCGATGTCGTCCGCGCCTCCCAGGTAAACCGTGGGGAGGACCCCGCTTTGGTGGACCAGCTGCTTGCCGCCGATGAGCAGCGCCGCGCGGCAATTGTGAAGGCTGACCAGCTGCGCTCGGAGCAGAAGGCCTTTGGCAAGAAGATTGGCCAGGCTTCCCCGGAGGAGCGCCCGGCGCTGCTGGAGGGCTCCAATGAGCTGAAGGAAAAGGTCAAGGCGGCCGGCGAGGAAGCGGCCGCGGCCGAAGCCAAGGTGGAGGAGTTGCAGTACCAGCTCTCCAACGTGGTGGAGGGTGCTCCGGCGGGCGGCGAAGATGACTTCATCGTCCTCGAGGAGGTCGGTGAAAAGCCGCAGTTCGACTTCGAACCGAAGGATCACCTGGAGCTGGGTGAGACGCTGGGGCTTATCGACGTCAAGCGGGGCGCCAAGGTCGGCGGCGCACGTTTTTACTACCTCACTGGTGACGGCGCCTTCCTGCAACTGGGCATGCTGATGTTGGCTGCGCAGAAGGCTCGTGAAGCTGGCTTTAGCCTTATGATCCCGCCGGTGCTCGTGCGCCCGGACGTTATGAAGGGAACTGGCTTCTTGGGTCAGCACGCGGATGAGGTTTACTACCTGCCGGCGGATGATCTTTATCTGGTCGGCACCTCAGAGGTGGCCTTGGCTGGCTACCACAAGGAAGAGATCATCGACCTGTCCAAGGGGCCGCTGCAGTATGCAGGCTGGTCTTCCTGCTTCCGCCGCGAGGCAGGCTCGCACGGCAAGGACACCCGCGGCATCCTGCGTGTGCACCAGTTCGACAAGCTGGAGATGTTTGTCTACTGCAAGCCGGAAGACGCTGAGGAGATGCACCAGAAGCTCCTGAACATGGAAAAGGACATGCTGGCGGCGATGGAGCTGCCCTACCGCACCATCGATATCGCGGGCGGAGACCTCGGTTCTTCTGCAGCCCGCAAGTTCGATAACGAGGCGTGGGTGCCTACCCAGGGCACGTACCGCGAGCTCACTTCGACCTCGAACTGCACCACCTTCCAGGCGCGCCGCCTCTCCACGCGCTACCGCGACGAGAACGGCAAGACCCAGTACGCCGCCACGCTCAACGGCACCCTGGCTACCACCCGCTGGCTCGTGGCCATCCTGGAGAACCACCAGCAGGCAGATGGGTCCGTCGTGGTTCCGGAGGCATTGCGCCCATTCGTGGGTAAGGACGTTCTTTACCCCGTAAACTCCTAGAAGAATGACAGGAGGCGCCGCAGGCGCCCCCTTCGATCCCCGGTTGTGCCCTCTTAAGGCCCTAAATCCTCCCTGGAGCATCATGAGCGTTGTGACTAATTTCCTCTACCGGCAGATTACGCACATTGGCCGCGGGGTGACTTTGGCCCAGGGGCTGAAGATGCGCCTGTCCGGCGAGGAGAATATCCCGGATAAGGGCGGGGCCGTCATCGTGTGCAATCACACCGGCTACATGGATTTCCTCTTCGGGGCCTTCTTGGCTTATCGCAAGCGGCGTTTGGTGCGCTACTTGGCTAAAGCCTCCATCTTCCAGACGCCGGTGGCCGGTCAGCTTTTTCAGGTGATGGGGCATGTTCCGGTGGATCGCATCGATGGCGGGGCGTCGATTGTCAAAGGCATCGAGCTGGCCAAGAATGGCGAGCTCGTGGGTGTGTTTGCGGAGGGCACGATTTCCCGCAGCTTCGAGATTCGCAGCATGCGCAACGGTGCGGCGCGTATCGCCCACGGCGCGGGTGTTCCGATCATCCCGCAGGTCATCTTCGGCTCCCAGCGCATTTGGACGAAGGGCCAGAAGAAGCACCTAGGCCGCACCAAGACCCCAGTGCTGATCACGGCTCTTGAGCCCTACTACACCACGGGCGATTTCGATGCGGATATCGCGGAGGTGCGCCGCCGGATGCAGGAGGCTCTGGAGGGGCTGTGGGCTCAGTACGAGGAGGAATTCGGCCCGATGCCGGCTGGCGAATACTGGGTACCGGCCCGTAAGGGTGGGGGCGCGCCGACGCTGGAGGAGGCCGAGGCCCAGGACTCCGAGGTGGAGACTGAGCGCTACCGTGTGCGCCGGCTGCGCGATGATCTGACCAATCTCAAGGAGCACGTGTCCGAGGCCACCGTGGAGCTCATGCGCGACCGGATGGCGTTGATGAAGCCGGGTAGTAATGAGGAAACCGGTACCGCAGAAGCCGGAGCCGAGGCCGCCGAGAAGGACCGCCCGCGTACCGCGCCGGAAACCCTTGAGTGGATCAAGGAAAACCTCAACTCGGTGGTCGAAGAGGCCATGCGCGGTGTCGAGGAGGGCCGCGACAAGGTCACGGGGGTGATGGCGCAACTGAAGTCTGATGTCATGGAGGCCCAAGCTTCCATGGCTGCGAGCAGTAAGGAAATCTTCGCTGGCTCCGTGGTGGAACAGGGGTTGCTCTCCGCGGCGACGCAATCTCGGCTCATTGTCTCGCGCCTGCCCCACCGCGTGAAGGCGCAGTATTCCGAAGTGCCGCGCGTGGTCGTGGCGGATCAGAGCGCGCTGAGCATGGAAAACGGGGAAATCTCGACGCGGCTCCAAGAAGCGCTGACGCAGCTCCACCCGCAGGTTGAGGAGTTTGTCGTGCTCTCGCCGCAGGGCGAGGTACTGGACGCTGCCGCCTTTGGGGACCTTCCGCAATCGTGTTGGCGCATCGCCTGCTCGGACGGTGCCGAAGGGGTGCAGTTCAACGATGCCCCCGGGGGAGTGGTGGCGACGGCCTCTTCCCCCGCGGAGGGGCTGGCGGCCGTGGTGAAGAAGATTGGGGCCGAGCCGAAGGATCTCTTGTTCTTTGCCAATGAGCCGGGGGATGAAACCTTTGCGGAGGGCGGGGACGGCGTCGCCGTGCGCATGGTGGCGCTTGAGACTGCACCCATTGAGGTGATTAAGGCTGCGCAGGCGGTGACGTATTCCACCGAGCGCTACGGAATGGCCGAGGTGCTGGAGGCCATGGCACGCTTGCAGCAAGAGAAGAAATAAGTCTTGACACCCTGGACTTAAGAAGCGTTCGCAACGCCCGTTAACACCCCCGGAAGGGGGTGTTATTTTATTTTGTTCACCTATGGAGTGCCTTGGAAACTCCAGCTTACGGAAGCGGAACTTACGTGTGAGTAGCGTCTCCAGAGATAATTTGGCGTGACCTATAGCATTGGCCGTGGGAGAAAACTTCTTCTTCATCCGCCCTTCGGGCAGGTGGCCGAGGCATCGGTGCACAGGACGCGCGTGGTGGATGAGCGCAACATGCTGCGCACATCGTCAACTGGACAGGACTTTCTGACGCCGTGCAGCGAGAGAGGAGACTCGGTCAACAATGACCACGACGAGTATTAACAGCTTCAACCCTGAGTATTTTGAAAAGACCTGGAATGACTACTCCACCGAGGACTATGACGTCGTCATCATCGGCGGAGGTTCCGTAGGCGCCGGTGCTGCACTGGATGCGGCCACCCGTGGCCTGAAGACGGCTGTGCTGGAATCCCAAGACTTTGCGGCGGGTACGTCTTCGCGTTCCTCCAAGATGTTCCACGGTGGTTTGCGCTATCTGGCCATGTTCGACTTCCGCCTCGTGGCGGAGTCCCTGAAGGAGCGCGAGCTCAACATGTCGACTTTGGCACCGCACCTGGTGAAGCCGCTGAAGTTCATCTTCCCGCTGACCCACCGCGGTTGGGAGCGCGTCATGATGTTCGGCGGCTTTACCCTCTATGACCTCATGGGTGGCGCCAAGAGCGTCCCGATGCAGAAGCACCTCACCCGCAAGGGCGTGCTGAAGGTAACCCCGGGCCTCAAGGAGGACGCCGTCGTCGGTGGCGTGCGCTACTACGACACGCTTGTCGACGACGCCCGCCACACCATGACCGTCCTGCGCACCGCCGCCGAATATGGCGCTAGCGTGCGCACCGGCACTGAGGTGATTGGCTTTGAGAAGGACGGCCGCGGCCGCATCACTGCCGCGAAGGTCCGGGACCTGGAAACCGGCCGCGAGACCACCGTGAAGGGCAAGGTCTTCATTAACGCGACCGGTGTGTGGAACGACAAGATCCAGGAGATGGCGGGCGCTGAAGGCAAGTTCACCGTCCACGCTTCCAAGGGCGTTCACATCGTGGTTCCGAAGGATGCCCTCGACGCGGATGCCGCGCTGTGCTTCGTCACCGAAAAGTCCGTGCTCTTCGTTATCCCGTGGGGTGAGTACTGGATCATCGGTACCACCGATACTGATTGGGAGAAGGGCCTGTCCCTGCCGGATCCGGCACCGACGAAGGCGGATATCGACTACATCCTGGATGAGGTCAACCAGCGCGTGCGCGACAAGATCACCCGCGATGACATCGTCGGCGTGTACTCCGGTCTGCGCCCGTTGCTGTCCGGCAAGTCCGATTCCACCACTAACCTGTCGCGCAACCACGCCGTTGCCCGCGTCGCACCGGGCATGGTGTCCGTCGCCGGTGGCAAGTACACCACGTACCGCGTCATCGGCAAGGACGCGGTGGATCTAGCCGCGAAGGAGCTGGGGACCAAGGTGGCTGAGTCCGTGACCGAGCGCACCCCGATTCTGGGTGCGGACGGCTACCACGCACTGGCTAACCAGGTTCCGGCACTGGCCCGCCGCTACAACCTCAGCGAGGACCGCATCGAGCACCTGCTCGGCCGCTACGGCTCGCTGATCGGTGAGGTGCTGGCTCCGGCTGCTGACGACGCCACGCTGCTCGAACCGGTTCCGGGTGCTGAGAGCTACATCTGGGCAGAGGTGCGCTACGCCGTGACCCACGAGGGCGCCCTGCACATCGACGACATCGTCTCCCGCCGCCTGCGCGTGGCCATCGAGTTCGCCGACCGCGGCGTCGCTGCCGCACAGCCGATCGCTGAGTTCGTTGCCCCGCTGCTGGGCTGGGATCAGACCGATATCGAGCGGGAAGTCTCCCACTTCACCAAGCACACTGAGGCAGAGCTCGCCGCTGAGGCAGCGCTGACCGACCGTGAGGCAAACGACATCCTCGAGCGCGCAGGAAGCGCACGAGCCACCAAGGAAGAAGCCTAAAAGTCACGGGGCCTAGCGAGCGGTGGATATCCCTCGCTGGGCCCTTGGCCTAGGCAGATAAGAAAGGACATCTTATGACCGGAATGGATGCATTCCTGTGGGAGTTCATCGGCACTGCACTGCTGCTCCTGCTCGGCAACGGCGTGTGCGCCGTTGTGAACCTCCGAACTTCTGGCGCGCGCGGTTCGGACTGGATCGTCATCGCTATGGGCTGGGGCCTCGCGGTTTTCATCGGCGCTAGTGTCGCCGACCCCTCCGGCGGTCACCTCAACCCGGCGGTCACCATCATGCTGGCGGTGAACGGTTCCCTTGAATGGGGCCTCGTTCCCTACTACCTGCTGGGGCAAATTCTCGGCGCCATGCTTGGTGCATTCCTTGCCTGGGCTACGTTTAAGCAGCTTTTCGACGCCAACAACCTCGATGAAGCCGGCAACGTCACCGGCGCCAACAAGAACACTGGGGGGATTTTCTTTACCGCCCCGGCGCACCCGAACAACGGCTGGAACGCAGCCACCGAGTTCATCGCTACCTGCGTACTGCTCATGTTCATCGCCTTTGGCCCGGCCGGCGGCGAGTTGGGTCCGCTGAAGTACTTCGCCGTTGCCTTCGTCGTCGTGTCTGTGGGCCTGTCCCTCGGCACCGCTACCGGCTACGCGATCAACCCGGTCCGTGACCTCGGACCCCGCATCATGTACGCCTTCATCCTCCCCATCAAGGACAAGGGCAGCGCCAACTGGGGTTATGCCTGGGTTCCGGTGGTTGCACCGACCTTGGCGGCCGTCGCTGTCGGCCTGCTGTCCATGGCTCTCTAAAAATCAGACCTTCACTACTCAGAAACGGAGAACACAATGTCTACCAAGCGCTACGTTGCAGCGATTGACCAAGGAACTACGTCCACCCGCTGCATCATTTTCAACCACGACGGCGAGCAGGTGTCCGTCGGCCAGCTCGAGCACGAGCAGATTTTCCCGGAGAAGGGCTGGGTCGAGCATGACCCGGAGGAAATCTGGAGCAACACCCGCCGCGCTGTGGGTGAAGCTTTGGCCAACGGCGACATCAATGTCGAAGATATCGCAGCACTTGGCATTACCAATCAGCGTGAGACCACCGTCGTGTGGGACAAGAACACGGGTAAGCCGGTATACAACGCCATCGTGTGGCAGGACACCCGCACCACCGAGATTTGTAAGGAACTCGCTGGTGATGAAGGTGCGGACAAGTGGCGTCGCCGCACCGGCCTCATCATCAACTCCTACCCAGCCGGCCCGAAGGTGAAGTGGATCCTCGATAACGTCGAGGGCGCCCGCGAGCGCGCGGAGAAGGGCGAGCTGCTCTTCGGCACCATCGATACCTGGCTCCTGTGGAACCTCACCGGTGGCGCCGACGGCGACAACGGCCAGGAAGCCCTGCACGCCACCGATGTCACCAACGCTTCCCGTACCCTCCTCATGGACATCGAGAAGCTCGAGTGGGATGAGGAACTGTGCAAGGAGATGGGGATTCCCACCTCCATGCTGCCGGAGATCCGCCCGTCCCTGGGCGACTTCCGCACCGTCCGCGAGCGCGGCTCGCTGTCCGGTGTGCCGATTCGCGCCATCCTGGGCGACCAGCAGGCCGCCATGTTTGGCCAGGGCTGCTTCCGCCCGGGTTCTGCTAAGAACACCTACGGGACCGGTCTGTTCCTCCTGCTCAACACCGGTACCACCCCGAAGTTCTCCGAGAACGGTCTGTTGACTACCGTGTGCTTCCAGCGCGAGGGCGAGCGCCCGGTGTACGCGCTCGAGGGTTCCGTCTCCATGGGTGGTTCCCTGGTGCAGTGGCTGCGCGATAACCTGCAGCTCATCCCGAACTCCGCGTCCATTGAGAACCTGGCTCGCGAGGTCAAGGACAACGGCGGCGTCTACATCGTGCCGGCTTTCTCCGGACTTTTCGCTCCGTACTGGCGCCCGGATGCCCGCGGTGTCATCGTTGGTCTGACCCGCTACGCCAACCGCAAGCACCTGGCCCGCGCCGTGCTCGAGTCCACCGCGTACCAGACTCGCGACGTCGCCGATGCCATGGTGGCGGACTCCGGCGTGGAGATCACCGAGCTGCGCGTCGACGGCGGCATGACCATGAACGAGCTGCTCATGCAGTTCCAGGCGGACATGCTTGGCGTGGAGGTCCACCGCCCGAAGAACGTGGAGACCACCGCTACCGGTGCGGCCTTCGCTGCGGGTCTCGATTCCGGTTTCTGGGATGACCTCAGCGTACTGGGCTCCCAGCAGGGCGACTTCAAGGTCTGGAAGCCGCAGCGCGAGAAGGACGAAGTCGAGGCTCTCTACCGCGACTGGAAGCGCGCCATCAAGCGTTCCCTGAACTGGGAAGACGTGGACGATGACGACGTTATCGCTTAAGAGCTAAGTAGCAGTCTTTGCAGGCAAGCGCGGCTGTCACGAGCATTCTCGTGGCGGCCGCCTTCGTCGTTGTGCGAGTGGCGGGCTGCGGCACGGTGGTGGGGAGCCAACGCTGCAGTGGACGTTGTTGTGGCCACCAGCGTTGCGGGTGCGCTCTTGTGTGCATCGCTCTGACGTAGACTCAGGGCTATGGCCAGTGACGTATTTTCGGACCGCGCTCCGCGCCTCATCATCAGCGATATCGACGGTACTTTGTTGGACCGAAACCACCGGGTGCCCAAGCGAAACCGCGAGGCAGTGGCCCGAGCAGTTGCCGCGGGCAGCGAGTTTGCGCTGGCGACCGGCCGGCCCTTCCGCTGGATCATGCCCGTGCTGGAGCAGCTGACCGTGCGCCCGGTGTGCGTGACATCAAATGGTGCGGTGATTTATGACTCGGCGGAGGACCGCGTGCTCTCCGCCCACGAGCTCTCGCCTGAAGCCCTCGCGGAAATCGTGGAGGTGGCCACGAAGGTGCTCGAGCCCCATGGCGGTGTTGGCTTCGGCGCGGAGCGCACGGGGGGCTCGGTCTTGGATCCGGTGGAGGAACTCTTCGTGGTGGAATCGCATTATTCGGAGAACGCGCTTTTTGAAGGCTTCGGCCTCGTGAGCGTCGGCGAATTGGTGTCCCGACCGGCGGTGAAGCTGCTGATCCGCAACACCGCGTTCTCCGCACCGGAACTCTACGAGCTTATTGCTCCGCACATCGATTCCGAGCTTGCCCACGTGACCTACTCAATGTCCGAGGGAATCCTCGAGGTGGCGGCCCCCAACGTGACGAAGCGGCGCGGAATTAGGTGGCTGGCCGAGCATCACGGTATCGCCCGCGAAGACATCATCGCCTTTGGCGATATGCCCAACGATATCGAGATGCTCGAGTGGGCAGGTTGCGGGGTTGCCATGGAGAACGCTCACCCAGAGGTCATGGAGGCGGCAGATGCGGTGACGGTAGCGCATCACCAGGCAGGTGTGGCAAAGGTGCTTGAGCGCTGGTTCTAACGCTGCTGTACCCCGCCGTGCTGTAGCCGTGAAGCCCAGCGCTACCTGCCCTTTTTCTAGCAGATTCTGAGAGTTTTCTGCCTCCGGTTGCGGGGTGTGTGGTGGTGTTTTAGTCTCGTGGGCATGGGGGACTTGGAGACTTATTTCTCCTATCGCAGTTCGGGGTTGGATCTTGTGGGGCTTGCGGTAGGCAGTGTGGATGATTTACGCGCGCGTGGTGCTTCTGTGGCTGATGCTGCGGAGTTGACTGGGCTGCATGCGGTGTATTTCGGGCCGACGCGTTTTACGGGCAAGCAGCGCCAGGCGCGTGCGGCTGCGGTTGCTCAAAGGCATGATGTTGCGACGTTGAGTTTGATTGAGTCGTATACCGTCAGGGTGAAAAAAGAGTTGGATGCGTGGAATCTGCGCGTTCGGCTTGCGGCGACTCCGGCACACCGTATTCCTCAGGTGGCGAAGGAGCGTTTGAGGCAGTTGCGGCCGCGGCGAGTGCCTGAACCTGGGGTGCGGCTGACGTATCGGAAGGTGGGTCCGCATTCGCTGACGATTACTGATTCGCCGCTGCGGATAAGTGAGATGCGCGGGGTGTTGGAGTCGATTAATTCGGCTGATTTATTGGATGCGGTAGGCCAGGTGTTTTTCAACCAAGCGCATGGGGGTTCTAAGCCTGCGGTGGCGACCAATGTGGTGGTCACCTTGGATGAGTTGGACCAGATTGTGCGCGGTGAGGGCGATGATATTGAGCTTGTGCTGACTAATGGTGGGCGGATGACAGGGCGGGAGTTTGTCACCTATAAGTTTGCTGAGGTTGGGTATGTGACGTTGGTGCATCCAACGATTGGGCCGGTGTGGTTGCATCGGGTGCGGCGTTTGGCTGGGTTTGAGCAGCGGTTAATGGCCAGTGCGGAGCATCCGACGTGCGCGCGTGAAGGGTGTAATAAGCCGGCTGATTATTGCCAGGTGCATCATTTGGTGCCGTGGAAAGCTGGTGGGGCGACGGATCCGCCGAATTTGACGATGTTGTGTGCTTATCACAATGGCGTTAATGATGATGACCCGGATAAGCCGACTGGCGCTGGCTATGTCTTCCGGTTGCGGGGTGGGGTGGATTATGTCCCACCGTGGGCGGAGCCGATTACTTCCCAGCCGGCGTACCAAGCAGCGCAAGCAGCATTGAAACAGCAGGCCAACGGGGGCTTAGTGGGCGGAACCCCGCCGGATACCTAAATCCAATAGATAACATGCCGAAGCGGAAGCCACCGAGGTGGCTCCCGCAATATCGGCGATCCCACAGGGCTGTGCGCGTGAGTTTTGCGCGCACACGGTGCGGCTGGGATTAGTTCGTGAAGACCTGAATCTGCTCAGTCTCCGGGTTGTAGACAATGGAACCGCCCTGGAACTGCACGCGGACTTCCTTGCCGAAGCCGGTGGGGAGCTCGTCGGAGGTCGGTAGGCCGAGTGTTGCCGAGTTGTCGCCGGACGCCCATTCCTTGGCGATGCGTCCCACCAGCGCGTGCGTACCGGTCTCTTCGGAGCTCAGCACGACGCCGTTCTGGAAGAGCTGGTAGATGATGCCGGCCGACTCATCCGGACCGCCAACAGCCAGACCCAGCGCCGGACCAAAGGCGTTAAGGACTGCCGTCCACGTTTCCTTCAAACCCTCGTTCTGGCTCAGGGAAAGCACCTTGGTCACGATGCCCGGGATCTGCTCCACTGGCAGGCCATTGACCGTCTGGTTCATGTCAATCTGCTGGTCCGAGCGGGCATACATGATGGCGAAGAGCGTGCCAGCCAGGCCGACTAGTGCGGTGATGGTGCTCATCGGGATTTCAGCATCGCCCAGCGAGGACGTTGCCTCCTGTGCCGGAGCGGCCGGTGCAGGAGCGGAAGGCGCGTCGTTGTCGTTCGGCGTGGAGTCGGAGGTATCCGGCGTAGGTGTATCCACGCTGCCCCAGTCCGTGGAGGTCGAACCAGACGCGCCCGACTTGATGGCCACGTACTTCTTATGGGCCGCCTCGCGGATCTTCGGCCACTGGGCAATGGTGTATTGACCCGGGCAAGCAGTGAAGTGAACGTCGCTGTGCCCGAAGAGGCCATAGACCGAGGCAGAGGCACCAGCCGGGTAGCGCGAGCCGCGGAAGTTCTCCGCCGAGCGCAGGGAAACGCGGGAGGTCGGATCAACACCGGAAATCGCGCCCTTCCAGCCAGCCAGGTCAGTGACGGACTCCAGCAAGGCTTCCGTTGGCTGAGCCGTCTCGTAGTTACCAATCATGGAAATACCCCACGTATTCCGGTTGAAGCCACCGATATGGGCGCCCTGCACGGCTTCGTCGAGCCCGCCGTAGCGGCCCTCGTAGATGGTGCCGTACTTATCCACCAGCGCGTTGTATCCGATATCGCACCAGCCCAGGTTCTGGGCGTGGTACTTGTACGCGGCGCGCACCTGTGCGGCCGCCTGCGCGCGGGTGTAGTTATTGGAGCCCGCGGTGTGGTGCAGCGCAATGGCCTTGACGCCGTCATCATAGTCAGCACCCTTGCAACGGATGCTCTCATCCGCGCCCCAACCTGCGCGCGAGACCACGCGCGGCATGCCGTCGGTCTCAGCGGTCGGCTCAATGACCTCGCCCTCCTGGGCGTTGCCGTCCATGAAGACAGCCTCGAGGCCTTCCACGTCGCTATTGGCTGGAAGCTCTTCGGTCTCAGCGACGGGGGCGATGTCGCCGACGTTGAAGGAGGCGTCGTCAAGCGCGGCGTCCTCAACGGGGGTTTCGGTGAACTCTTCGTCCAGGTTCGACCCGGTCACCAGATCCACATTGTTGATGGAGACCTGCACGTCGTTGGTATCGCCTACGAAGATGAGCTCGGTGCCGTTCGTGGCGGAGGGGTCATCGTTGTTGTAGGACATCGCGTCCATGTCGTACCACTCGGACCAGGACCCGTCTGGCTGCTTAGCGCGGACGAAGGCCGCGACGTCGCGCGAGCCCTTCCACGTGACGGCGAAGGAGGAGAAGGTCTCATCGCGATGGAATTGTTTGACGGCGCGCGGGCCTTCGCCCTCGCCCTGGGCGGCGATGGCCGGGTCATCCACCACGACCGTTTCGCCGGACCCGAAGGATTCGGAGGCCGAGCTCACTTCGATGGGGCCGCTGCCCGCTTCCTGAGTCTGGATGAGGGTTTGGCCGCCCACGGCTGCGGCAGCGACCACAGCGATCGAGGTGACCGTAGCGATAACCGGCGTCGACCACGTCGATTTCGCGGGAACAAGACGACGTTTGAGGTGCACTGTTACTCCCTAGGATGGTGTGCGCCAGAAGGTTAAAAGAAGCGCAAAAAGTTAACTAACGGGGCAAATGTTACGCCAGTTGTTGGAGTGAAAGAAGGTGTGACACGCGAGTTTTCTCGCTCGGGTGTCCCCAGCCGTTCTGTGCGTGTTACTGCTTTAAGCTGATGGCCATGACTGCATATGACCTCATCGTTGTTGGATCTGGATTCTTCGGCCTGACCGTGGCCGAGCGCGCAGCCTCCCAGCTGGGCAAGAAGGTGCTCATCGTCGAGCGCCGCGAGCACTTGGGCGGCAACGCCTACTCGGAGGCCGAGCCGGAGACCGGCATCGAGGTCCACAAGTATGGCGCGCACCTCTTCCACACCTCGAATAAACGCGTGTGGGAGTACTGCAACCAGTTCACCGATTTTACCGACTACCAGCACCGCGTCTTCGCCATGCACGATGGCACGGCCTACCAGTTCCCCATGGGCCTGGGCCTGATTAACCAGTTCTTCGGCCGCTACTACTCGCCGGATGAGGCGCGCCAGCTCATCAAAGAGCAGGCCGGCGAGTTCGCCGTGGATGAGGCGAAGAACCTGGAGGAAAAGGCCATCGCGCTCATTGGCCGCCCGCTCTACGAGGCCTTCATTCGCGATTACACCGCAAAGCAGTGGCAGACCGACCCGAAGGAGCTGCCGGCCGGCAATATCACGCGCCTGCCGGTGCGCTATACCTTCAACAACCGCTATTTCAACGACACCTACGAGGGCCTGCCCGTCGACGGTTACGCGGCCTGGCTGGAGAAGATGGCGGAGCACGAGCTTATCGACGTCCAACTCAACACCGACTGGTTCGACGTGCGCGAGGAGCTGCGAGGGGCGTCGCCAAGCGCGCCGGTGGTCTACACCGGCCCACTGGATCGCTACTTCGACTTCGCTGAGGGCGAGCTGGGCTGGCGCACGCTCGATTTCGACATGGAGGTGCTGGAGACCGGTGACTTCCAGGGCACCCCGGTGATGAACTACAACGATGCGGACGTGGACTACACCCGCATCCACGAGTTCCGCCACTTCCACCCGGAGCGCGCCGATAAGTACCCCAAGGACAAGACGGTGATCATGAAGGAGTACTCGCGCTTCGCGGAGAAGGGCGATGAGCCGTACTACCCGATTAACACCCCGGAGGACCGCTCCAAGCTGGAGGCCTACCGCAAGCTCGCCGCCGCCGAGGCCCGCGAGAACCAGGTCCTTTTCGGCGGCCGCCTGGGCACCTACCAGTACCTGGACATGCATATGGCCATCGCGTCCGCGCTGAGCCTGTTCGATAACAAGCTGGCCCCGTTCTGGAACGAGGGCAAGGCCCTGGAGCAGGAGCGCGGCCACTAAGCTGCCGCGCGCGGGTTGGTTCCCGCAGCGTAGCGTGGCGCGCTATGCTGAAACACCTCGATGGAAGGAGGTGACGGCATGGCTCAGCGCAAGAAGAAGCGCGCAGACCGCAGCATGTGGAAGATGTCCCCGGAGCGGCTCGAGGAACACCTCAAGCTGCGCAGTCGCGCAACGCGCATTCCCGATAAGAAGAAGGAACAATCCAAGAAGGCCTGCCGGAACACCCGGCGGGCCTTTGGCCGTTTACGGGGAGGTTTCGCCAGCGTATGGAACTAGACCAAAGAAAATAAAAACTTGTGGTCTGGCCAACAATCACTTAAGGTTAACAGTAAGTTAACAATAGGCGAACAGAAAGTGAGTTTAGAGATGACTTCCCCGAACGCCCGCCGTTTCGATACGTTGCGCCACGACTTGCACGCAGATTATGGCCACGAGTACACCGCGCAGGAGATTGACTCCTTCCTCGATGCCACCATTGAGCGTCACGAAGCTGGTGCGACCTTAGATGAATTCGTTCCCGTGATGGTGGAGCGTGAGGTGCGCGAGCACTTCGGCACCCACCGCATCCACGTGCGTTTCTCCGCGGGCACCGACCACGCCCTGGCACAGGCCGCCGTGGCGCTGACGAAGAAGTACGCTGGCGAGGCCCTGCTGGTCGACGCCGCCGTAGCCCACCCCGAAAACGACCCGGACTCCCACATGGCCCACGTGCTCCAGGAGCGCGGCATGGCGGAGCACCCGGACCGCTACGTCGAGGACCTGCGCTTGGTGACGATCCCGGATTACATCGTGTACCTCGGCCGCGAGGTCCCGCGCGATGAAGCTGGCAAGGACGTCAAGATTTGGGACATCGCCACGGCGGAAACCGTCGAGGAGACCCGCGAGCTGGCCGATGACCTCGGTGCCCGCGTGCTCTACATGCTCAACCGCCTGGGCATCGAGCCCATCTCGGAGGATGCGCCGGTGACGGCCTAAATCCCCGAGAGCTGTGATCTGACACTAGTTGATCTGACACTAGTTGGGTCGAGCATTCCAGTGCCATAAGCATTTCCCCAGACCTAGAACCCGAAACATGCAGGTCGGCGTCGTCAAGCACTGTGGCCTAGTTGAGCAGTGAACTGGAGGTTTCGGGTTCCAAGTCTGGGGATCTGGCGCACCAGGACGTAAAGGGTTCCACCAGCCTCTGGTGTGAAACCTTTCGCCAAGGCGCACCGTTCTTGCGCAAAGCTCGGCTGACGTGGACGTTGCAGTAGATTAGGGCGCGCGGATGCGGACGAGGAGTCACGTAAGAACAGCCGCGTGGGAACTCAGTGCAGCAGTGCTTAACCACTAATCTGGGGTTCTGAATACTGTCGAAATCTGTGTGGAGAACCGAAGATATCGTGACTGCCAACAATTCTGCTGCGTACGAACCCGTACAGCGCATCCTGCTGCCCAAGCGTGGCGAGCCGGTCGACGTCCGCATGCTCTACCTCATCGAGTCCGAGCAAAACCGCGAGCGCCTCAGCTGGAGTGGCCGCACTTCCGTGACCATCCCGGCCGGCGAAGAGGCCTCCTTCGAGACCTACTTCAACGCCTTCCCGGCCGCCTACTGGCGCCGCTGGTCCCAGCTGAAGTCCATCGTGCTGGTCATGGACGTCGAGGGTGAGGCCAACATCTCCCTGTACCGATCCAAGCAGGACGGCCAGCGCATCGCCGTGGCCAACCACGTGGTGACCACCGGCCACCACGAGTTTGAGCTGCCCCTGAAGAACTTCGAGGACGGCGGCCTGCTGTGGTTCGATGCCTCAGCCGTTGAGGACACCGTGCTTGCCGACGCCTCCTGGTGCGCCCCGCACGCCCCGAACCCGCAGCTCCTGCCGGACGGCAGCGAGTACCCGGCGCAGGAGAAGCGTGTGGCCGTGGGTATTCCGACCTTCAACCGCCCCACCGACGCCGTCGCGGCGCTGCAGGCGCTGGCGGAGGACCCGGTGGTGGACGGCATCATTGACTACGTTCTCATGCCGGACCAGGGCAACCAGCACCCGGCGGACGAGCCAGGCTATGACGAGGCCGTGGCGCACTTTGGTGAGCGCTTCCGCGAATTCCGCCAGGGCAACCTGGGCGGCTCGGGTGGGTATTCCCGCATCATGTTCGAGGCGCTGGAGAATACCGACTCGCCCTACATCCTCTACATGGATGATGACATTGCCATCGAGCCGGATTCCATTCTTCGTGCGGTCCAAGCAGCGCGTTATGCCGCCAAGCCCTTCATCGTGGGCGGACAGATGCTCAACCTGCAGGAGCGCTCCCAGCTGCGCACCACCGGTGAGCGCGTGAACCGCGCCGACTTCATGTGGGGCGCGGCCGAGCACGCCGTCTACGACCACGACTTTGCCAAGTACCCGCTGCGCGCCATCGGTGATACGCAGTCCCGCCTCGACCCGAAGAAGTATGACTCCCGCGCGCTGCACCGCCGCGTCGACGTGGAATACAACGGCTGGTGGATGTGCCTCTTCCCGCGCGTCGTCGCGGAAAGCATCGGGCAGCCGCTACCGCTGTTTATCAAGTGGGACGACACCGAATACTCCCTGCGTGCTGCCGCCCACGGTTTCCCCACGGTGACCTGGCCGGGCGCGGCCATCTGGCACATGGCGTGGGCGGATAAGGACGATGCCATCGACTGGCAGGCCTACTTCCACTTGCGCAACCGCCTCATCGTGGCGGCCCTCTACCACGAGGGTGATGCGCGCGGGATTACCAAGTCGATCTTTAAGTCCACCCTCAAGCACACCATGTGCATGGAGTACTCCACCATGGCCATCCAGTTGGAGGCTATGAAGGACTTCCTGGCCGGCCCGGATCAGCTCTTCGACATCTTGGAGTCCTCGTTGCCGCGCATCGCCGCAATCCGTAAGGAATTCCCGGATGCTGTCATTATCGATTCGGCGGACCAACTACCCGCGCCCACCGGCGCGCCGGGCGTGCCGACCCGCAATGTCGGTGGCCGCCTGGGCAAGATCAAGAAGATCCCGTGGCTCATCAAGTCCGCCAAGCACTTGGTCACCAAGGAAGATCCAGCGCACCATGAAGCGCCGCAGCTCAACCTCACCCCGGAGGAGGCCCGCTGGTTCACGCTCTCCCGCGTCGATTCCGCCACCGTCTCTACCGCGGGTGGCACCGGCGTGGCCTTCCGCAAGCGCGACCGCGAGCTGGCCCTCGAGCTGGTGAAGTCCACCCGCGAGCTGCTCAAGGAAATCGAGGATAACTTCGATGACCTGCGCGCCGAGTACCGCGCGGCCCTGCCGGAGCTGACCTCCCGCGAGTCCTGGCGAAAGGTCTTCGATGCCCAATAAGCTTTCTGTCGCCGAATCCCACGTCCTTGAAAAGATTCAGGACGCGGCCTTTGATGCGCCCGGTGTTCTGCCCACCGCGCGGGGTTTAAGCCACTTCGGCGAGCACGCCCTGGGCTGGCTGGCGCTCTCCGGCTTAGGCGCCGCCGTGAATTACCAGAAGCCGGCGCGCCGCCGCCAGTGGGTAGCCGTCGGTGCGGGTGCTTTCACGGCGCACGCGGCCAGCGTTGTGATCAAGCGCATTGTGCGGCGCAAGCGCCCGGACTATGACTACGTCAAAGTCGGTGTGAAAACCCCTTCTAAGCTGTCCTTTCCTTCTTCGCACGCGACGTCGACAAGCGCGTTCCTCGTGGGCGCCGCTTACGTTCTGGGAACCCCGGCACCGCTCGTTGGTGTGCCGGTCATGATGGCCTCGCGTATGGTGCTCGGGGTACATTACCCATCCGATACGGCGATCGGCGCCCTGCTGGGAGCCGCCACCGCGGAAGCATGCCATCGCTATGAAAGGAAGACCGCATGAGCGAACGTCCTAACCGCGTCGACGACGGTGAGCAGAGAGTCTTCCACTCTGAGCCGCACACCTCCGGCATCGATACCGGCCGCAAGCGCAAGCCGCCGAAAAACCTCGCCGATGGCATGGTGAAGGCGTTGCGCCCCAAGCAGTGGGTCAAGAACGTCCTCGTTCTCGCCGCCCCTGCGGCCGCGGGCGCGGATTCGCTGTTCCACACGCGCGTGCTTCTCGACGTCCTCCTCGCCTTCATCGTCTTCTGCATGGGCGCATCCTCCATCTATCTCATCAACGATGCCCGCGACGTGGAGGCTGACCGCGCGCACCCGACGAAGCGCTTCCGCCCCATCGCGGCGGGCGTGCTTCCGGTGAGCTTGGCTTATGCCATGGCCGCGGTGCTCATCATCGGTTCGATTGGACTGTCCTTCTTGGCCACCGCGGGCCTGCAGCTCGCCATCGTCATGGCCATCTACATCGGCCTGCAGCTGGGCTATTGCTTCGGATGGAAGCACATGCCGGTGATTGATATTGCCCTGGTGTCCTCCGGATTCATGCTGCGCACCATGGCCGGTGGTGTGGCCGCGGGCATCGTGCTCTCCCAGTGGTTCCTGTTGGTGGCCGCTTTTGGTTCGCTGTTCATGGCCTCGGGCAAGCGCTACTCGGAGATCCTTCTGGCGGAGCGCACGGGCGCCAAGATCCGTAAGTCCTTGGAGGGCTATACGCCTACCTACCTGCGCTTCGTGTGGACTTTGGCCGCCACCGCCGTGGTCATGTCCTACTCGCTGTGGGGTTTCCAGCTCTCCAACGAGTCTGATGGCCCGGCCAGCGTGTGGTACCAGGTGTCCATGGTGCCGTTTACCATCGCCATCCTGCGCTATGCCGCCGACGTGGACCGTGGCAACGGCGGTGCCCCGGATGAGATTGCCCTGGAGGACCGCGTCCTGCAGATCCTGGCCCTGCTGTGGCTGGCCTGTATTGCCATGGCGGTGTACATCATGCCGGTCATGATGGGCTAGACTCTCTCCTCATGCGAAAATCCGAATCACGTACCGCGGCGGCGCTCAGCGCGCTGGCCTCGGTCATCGTGATCGGAGTTTTCTCGTTTTGGGGCGGCTTTGCGCGCCGCTGGATTTCCGACGACGGCCTCATCGTTTTGCGTACCGTGCGCAACCTAGAGGAGGGCAACGGCCCCGTTTTCAACGCGGGCGAGCGCGTGGAGGCCAATACCTCGACGCTGTGGCAGTACCTCATCCTGCTTGCCCGCTGGGTCACCAACGCCCCGCTGGAGTCCATCGCCGTCAACCTGGGATTGCTTCTGGCGGTCGCGGCCATGATGTTGGGGGCGTGGGCCACAGCCCGGGCCTTCTTCCGCTCGGGCCAACTCGCCACTCCGCTTCTGGCGCCCGCGGGCGCGCTGGTCTACCTCGCGCTGCCGCCTGCCCGTGATTTCTTTACCTCCGGACTCGAGTGGGGCCTGTCCATCTTCTACCTCGCCGCCCTGTGGGCGTTGCTCCAGCACTGGGCGCAGTCTCGCGATAACGCCAGCGCCTACTGGCTGGCGCTGTGGGCGGGATTGTCCTGGCTCGTGCGCCCGGAATTCGCGCTCTACGGCGGCCTTGCCGGCCTCCTGCTTTTGGCAGCGCACCGCAACTGGAAAGTCTGGCTCGGCATTCTTGGCGCGGCTTTGCCCATCCCGGCGGGTTACCAATTCTTCCGCATGGGCTATTACGGCCTGTTGACGCCGCACACGGCGGTGGCCAAGTCGGCGTCGTCAAGCGCGTGGGGCAGCGGCCTGGACTACGTGGGTGACTTCGTTGGGCCGTATGCCCTGTACCTGCCCGTTCTCGTGCTGGCGGGTGCCGCGCTGTGGACCTTCCGTGCCCGCCTGCGCCCGGCAGCCCTGCGAAGCTCCACGACCGTCACTTATCTGCTGGTCGGTGCGGCGGCGGTGCATGTGGTGTACGTGCTGCGCGTCGGCGGCGACTTCATGCACGGCCGCATGTTGCTGTTGCCGCTGTTTGCCGCCCTCCTGCCGGTCTTCGTGCTGCCGCTGAGAGGCCTGGTGTCTGGGCTCGCGGCGGCCTTCTGCGCGGTGTGGGCCGTGGCGGTCGTGCTGCGCGGGCACCCGACGGACTGGGAGGCCTACGAGCAGCCGCTGTCCATCGTGGACGAGCGCGACTTCTGGACCTACGCCACGAACCGCGAGGCGGGTTACCCGCCGCGTTCGGCACGGGACTACATGACGATGAAGTTCATGCGCGGATACGGGGAAGCCACCGAAAAGTTGGCGGACGGCGATGCGCTGGGTGTTATCTATGTAGAGGACAAGGAGAAGGACCAGCTCAATTGGCTCACCGTCCCGCGCGAGCCGGGCGCGGAGGAGCCACCGACGGTCTACCTGGTGAACTTGGGCATGACCTCAATGAACGCGCCGCTCAACGTGCGGGTGCTCGACACCATCGGCCTGGCCACCCCGCTGGCCGCGCGCATGCCTCGTGAGGAAGGCGGGCGCGTGGGCCACGACAAGCACCTCGAACTGGAGTGGCAGGCGGCGCTGACCGGCGCGGACATCGAGTACCTCCCGCCGTGGTATGACAAGGAGAAGACTCGGCAGGCGCGGGCGGCGCTGGCGACGCCAGAGGTGCAAGAGCTTGTTGCCTCCTACAGCGAGCCCCTGACGTGGGAGCGCTTCCGCGCGAATTTGGCCTTCTCTTTGACCACGGGGCGCACCCTCATGTTTTCTGCCGATCCGGCCGATTACCCTGCCCACTAGCTTGGGGCGGGCTGGCAAATACCCCCACGGGGAGGCAAAAATTGCCAGGGTGCGTTACGCTACAAAAGATTCTCGTTATTGATCCGTAACTATCGCTGGCGTGTTGGCGATGTAGTAATGGCAGTAAAAATGTTAAGGAGAAACATGAGTTCACTAAGCTCTGGCCTGCGGACTCGGGTCCTCTCAGTGGTGGCCGCTATCGCCGTGGCCTTGGGCCTGGTCGTGACCGCCGGCACCCAAGAAGCATCCGCAGCTCACCGTGACTGGCTGCGCGCGGACGCCACCGGCACCTGCGAGTGGGATCGCGTTGGCTTCTGGGTGCAGCGCTGCGATGTGTGGTCCCAGGCGATGGGCCGAAACATCCCGGTGCAGATCCAGCCTGCCAAGAACGGCGGCAACGCGGGCCTCTACCTGCTCGATGGTCTGCGCGCGACCGATTCCACCAACGCGTGGATCCATGACGTCAACGCCGCGCGCACCTACGTGGACCACAACATCACCCTGGTGATGCCGGTGGGCGGCGCTGGCTCCTTCTATGCGGACTGGAATGGTCCGGCTACCTATGACCTGGTCAAGCCGGTCAACTACCAGTGGGAGACCTTCCTGACGCAGGAGTTGCCGGCTTACCTTGAGGGCAACTTCGGCGTGGCCCGCAACAATAACTCCATTGCTGGCCTGTCCATGGGCGCTACCGCGGCGATCACCCTCGCCGGCAAGCACCCGGAGCAGTTCCGCCAGGCGCTGTCCTACTCTGGCTACCTCACCACGACGTTGCCGGGAGCTCAGACCTTTATGCGCCTGGCGCTTCTCGACGCCGGCGGCTTCAACATCAACGCCATGTACGGCTCCGTCATCAACCCGAAGCGCTTCAGCAATGACCCCTTCAACCTGATCCCGGATCTGGCTGCAAACGGAACGGATGTTTACGTGTCCGCCGCTTCCGGTGTTCCGGGGCCGCTGGATCAACAACGCTACTTGCCGCAGCACATCGCGTCGGGCATGGCGTTGGAAGCCTTCGCCAACGGCACCACCCGCCTGTGGGAGCTCAAGGCTCGGGCGATGGGTGTTCGCCTGCAGACGGATTACCCGGCCCAGGGCCTGCACAACTGGGAGCAGTTCGGTTACCAGCTGGAACGCTCCAAGCCGCAGGTGCTCAACGTTATGAACGCCTGGTAACTAGCTAGCCGCCGTGCCCTTGGGCGTGGCGGCTTTTTCATCCCGCCGCTGGGCGTGTCCCCCTACCGAAAGTCTCAAGTTAAACTTAAACTTGAGAACACACTAGACCGCTCACCACGCGTGCGGCGGCGAGTTCCGCAGGAGGGGAACCTGCGGAGCTCGCTCGCGGCACCGCGTGCCCTTATCTCGATATACCCCTTAAAAGGACTCTTCAATGCCGAACACTGCGTCATCTCAGCCTCGCCGGTCCGCTAAGGATTCCGGCCTGCGTTCCCCGTCCGCAGCCCGCAAGGGCCTGACCATCGCTGCGCTGCCCACCGCCGTGGCAGTGGGCTTTGCGTTGCTGCCTATCGCAAACGCGCAGTCCTCAAGCTCTTCGAGCGAGGGCATTACCGACCTGCTGGGAAGCTCTAACTTCTCCGATTCTTTCGCCCCGTCCAACCCACCGCAGCGTACTCCGGTGGAGACGGAGTACCCGAAGATCGAGGGCCTGCCGGAGGGCGTGTCCGTCTCTCGCGTGGAATATCTGACCAACCGCCACCTCAAGGTCTACATTAAGTCCGCTGCGATGCCGGACAAGGAGCAGGTCGTGCAGATTCAGCTCGCGCGCGATTGGTACTCCAGCCCGGACAAGACCTTCCCGGAGGTCTGGGCACTCGACGGCCTGCGCGCGCGTGACGATGAGTCCGGTTGGACCATCGAGACCAACATCCTGTCCCAGTACGCCGACCGCAACGTCAACCTCATCATGCCGGTGGGCGGCGAGTCCTCTTTCTACTCCGACTGGCAGAAGGAAGACAACGGCACCCACTACATGTGGGAGACCTTCCTGATGAAGGAGCTCATCCCGATCCTGGAGAAGGGCTACCGCTCCAACGGCAAGCGCGCCGTGACCGGTATCTCCATGGGTGGTACCGCCGCCATGAACCTGGCCGAGCGCAACCCCTGGGCCTTCAAGTATGTTGGCTCTTTCTCGGGTTACCTCGACACCACCACCACCGGTATGCCGGAGGCCATTACCGCCGCGCAGGCTGATGCCGGCGGATTCACCTCCACCAACATGTGGGGCGATCTCTACTCCCAGGATTGGATCGATCACGATCCGAAGCTGGGTATTGAAAACCTCAAGGACATGAAGGTCTACGTCTCCGCCGGCAACGGCAAGGACGACTACGGCCAAATCGGCTCCGTGGCGAAGGGCCAGGCCAACATGGCCGGCGTGGGCCTAGAAGCAATCTCGCGCATGTCCACCCAGACCTTCGTTGACTACGCCAAGCGCGTCGGCGTCGAGCCGGTCGTGAAGTTCCGCCCGACCGGCGTTCACAGCTGGGAATACTGGCAGTTCGAGATGACCGAGGCATGGCCCTACATCGCCGATTCTCTCGGCTTGGACAAGAGCGACCGTGGCGCGGACTGCACCCCGGTTGGGGCCATCGCTGAGGCCACCAAGTCCGGCATCATCGGCTCCTGCGTGAACAACGAGTATGACGTCGCCGAGCGCGGCAAGGCCCAGGACTTCCAGGCCGGTACTGCCTACTGGTCCCCGGAGACTGGTGCGCACGCCGTTATCGGCCGCATCGGCGCACGCTACTCCGAGCTCGGTGGCCCGACCTCCTGGTTGGGTTTCCCGAAGACCGGTGAGGAGAAGACCCCCGACGGTCGCGGACGCTACGTCCACTTCGAGCATGGCTCCATCTACTGGACCCCGGAGACCGGCGCCTGGCCTATCTCGAAGGACTTCTTCGACGCCTGGGGCAAGAACGGCTTCGAGGGCGGCGACCTCAAGTACCCGGTAGCCGAGCCGCGCAAGGTCGGCGACGGCGAGGTCCAGGAGTTCGAGGACGGCGTACTGACCCGCAATCCAGACGGTTCCTTCCACATCGTGCACGGTGCTATCGGCGCGAAGTACAAGGAGCTGAAGGCTGCTGACTCCGAGCTGGGCTTCCCGGTGGGTGAGGAGAAGGCCGTCAACGGCGGCTTCTTCCAGGAGTTCGAGCACGGCAACATCTACTGGTCCATGGACTCCGGCGCGCACTACATCCTCAAGGGAGAGATCTTCGATGAGTGGGGAAAGCACGGCTACGAGCAGGGCGAGTTCGGCTGGCCCACCGAGGATTATGCGACGATCCCGGCCGGCGGGCTGACCCAGACCTTCCAGCACGGTGTTATCCGCAAGGTCATGGGCCAGGTTCAGGCGGATAAGAAGTAGGGACGGCTATGCGATTTTTCTCCGCCCGTCCCGCTGCGACAGCCGGCGCGGCCGTGTTGCTGGCCGCCGGTGCGCTGTTGACCGGCTGCGGTTCCGCCACCGTCGAGGAAGGTGAGGCCACCGAAACATCGGTGGCGCCGCTGGAGCGCTCCTCGGGGGCGAGCGGTGAATCGTCGTCAAGCAAGGCGTCGTCCAGCTCAGCGTCGGCGTCGCCCTCCGAGCAGAGTGAGCGAGCGCAAGGCGACGAGCCGGAGGACCGCGGCGCGCGCGAGATCTCCGAAATTCCCGCGCCCGCGCCTGAACAGGGCCCGGACCAGGACTTCCTGGCCACAGTGGCTGAGAAGGGCGTGAACATTGACGGTGTGGAGGACCAGCTGGTGGGTGCCGCGCAAGCCTCCTGCCAGGGCGATACCGTCACCGTGCCCGCGGTGGCCGGGCAGCTCATCGAGCAGGGCCGCAGCGAGCTCAGCCACGAAGAACTCGTCCAGCTCATCACCGAGCAGGGCCGCGCGCTCTGCGCTCAGTAATGTGGCAGGGATTCCCCAGGGAATCCCGCACCTTTCCAAGGTAGAAATTTCTTCATGCGTAAAACCATGCGTAACACACTGACCGTCCTTGCCGTGGTCGTCCTCCTCGCCCTGATTGGCGGGGGAGCGGTTCACTTCCTCAACACCCGTGAGGAAGGGGAACAAGGAAACCTTGCGGAGCCTGCCCCTTCCCAGGAGGAGGACAACACGGCCCCCGAGCAGCCGGACTGGTGCCCGCGCGTGGAATTCATCTCCGCGCCGGGAACGTGGGAATCCGCCGCGGACGATGATCCGATCAACCCGGGCGCGAACCCGAACTCCTTCATGCTCTCGATCACGAATCCCCTGAAGGAGGCCTACGTCCCCGAGGACGTTAAGGTGTGGACGCTGCCGTACACCGCGCAGTTTAAGAACATCAACGCGCAGCACGAGATGAGCTACGACGATTCCCGCAACGAAGGCACCTCGCGCCTCGAGGGCGAGCTGACCTACATGCACGAGACCTGCCCGGACACGAAGTTCATCCTGAGCGGATTTTCGCAGGGAGCGGTCATCGCGGGTGATGTGGCGGACCGCATCGGCGGCGGCAATGGACCCATCCCCGCGGAGAGCGTGGCGGGTGTGGCCCTCATTGCGGACGGCCGGCGCCAGGACGGCGTGGGCATTAACCCGGGTGCGCACGTCGGCGGCGTGGGCGCGGAGATTGCCCTGCAGCCGGTGTCGACCTTGATTCAGGGCATCGTCCCGGGCGCCACCATGCGCGGTGCGCGCGCCAATGGCTTTGGGGAGTTGGCGGACCGCACTTTCCAAATCTGTGCGCCGAATGACTCTATTTGTGATGCGCCCCTGGACGTGAGCAACGGGCTCGAACGAGCGCGTGACCTCATCGACGCCAACGGCGTTCATGCACTGTATGCCTACAATCCGGACGTTATCGAAGGGGTCACCACCAACCAGTGGGTCACGCAGTGGGCTAAGGACACCATCGACGCGCAGTAGCGCTTGACGACGTCCCGCCCGCGCGCCATGTAACGTTCGGCACACTCCTTCTGATATTTTCAATGTCAAAAGTACGTGAAGCAGGGGTGCGCGCCCCTCTCTACCCTACGAAGGAGCTTTCCCACATGGACCTGAAAGCCTTGATCGGCCAGTTCTTCGACGACAAGGGCAACATCGCCCTGCCGCCTCACCTCACGTTGGCGGGGCTCGCCGAACACGTCTATGCCGCGGAGCAGCAGGCGGGAATCCCGGATCGCCCGGTCATGCGCCAGTGGGTCTATACCGATAATCCGGAGGGCACCCCGCGCGATATCACCCGCTCCCAGGTCAATACCCGCATCAAGGCGGTAGCAGCGCGCCTGCAGCAGGTGGGCAAGATGGGGGATCGCGTGGCCATCCTGGCGGGCAACTCCCCCGAGTACATCTTCGGCTTCCTGGGCGCGATGTACGCCGGTATGACCCCGATCCCGCTCTATGATCCGAACGAGCCCGGCCACACCGATCACCTGCGGGCGGTCTTCGGGGATGCCAACCCGTCGATCGTGCTGACCAACAACACGTCCGCTGCCGCCAACCGCGCGTACTTCTCGGACCGCCCGGCGGCCGAGCGCCCGCGCATCATCTCCATCGACTCCCTGCCGGATTCGCTGGCACAGAGCTGGGTCAACCCGCTGGAGACGGAGGAAGGCAAGGCTGCGCTTGCCGCGCTACAGACCGCGCCGCTGGACCAGCCGGCCTTCCTGCAGTACACCTCCGGTTCCACCCGCACCCCGGCCGGCGTGCTGCTGACCAACCGCAACATCATGACCAACGTGCTGCAGATCTTCACCGCGGTACAGATTAAGCTGCCGGCCCGCGTGGTTTCCTGGCTGCCGATGCACCACGACATGGGCATCATCCTGGCGGTTTTCGTGACCATCCTGGGCGTCAACCTGGAGATCATGACGCCGCGTGACTTCGTCCAGCAGCCTAAGCGCTGGATTGACCAGCTCAAGCGTCAGCCCATCGATGAGCAGCTGCAGGGAACCTACGCCGTGGTTCCCAACTTCGCCCTCGAGCTTGCCGCGCGCTACGGTGCTCCGGCGGCGGGGGAGACGCTGGACTTCAGCAACGTCGATGGCATCGTGATCGGCTCGGAGCCGGTCACGGAGTCCGCGGTGAATTCCTTCTGGGAGGTCTTTGGCAAGGAGGAGTACGGCCTGCGCCGTGAGACCCTGCGCCCCTCCTATGGCATGGCGGAGGCCTCGCTGATCGTCACCACCCCGCAGACCCCGGAGCGCCCGATCATTTCCCACTTCGACCGCGAGCGCTTGGCTCAGGGTGAGGCGGTCATCGTGGAGAAGTCCGCGGACTCCGTGGCCTACGCCTCCTGTGGTCAGAGCGTCGTGGCTCAGCACCTGACTATCGTGGATCCGGAGACCAAGGTCGAGTTGCCGGATGGCCGCGTGGGCGAGATCTGGCTGCATGGAGAGAACCGTGCCGCCGGCTACTTGGACCGCGCGGAAGAAACTGCCTCTACCTTCCACAACACGCTCGGCGAGCGTTTGGCGGAGGGCACCCGCGTGCCGAACGCGCCGGAGGACAACAACTGGCTGGCCACCGGTGACCTGGCGGCCATCGTGGATAACCAGGTGTACATCACCGGTCGTCTCAAGGACCTCATCGTGGTGGCTGGCCGCAACCACTACCCGCAGGACATTGAAGGCACCGTGCAGGAGGCCTCGGACCACGTGCGCGCGGACTCCATCGCGGCCTTCTCCGTGGAAGGCGGCAGCACCGAGGAGCTCGTGCTGCTCATCGAGCGCGCCGACGACGCCAACCCGGCCGATGACGCCGCTGCATCCGAGGTCATCCGCTCCGCGGTCTCCGCGAACCACGGCGTGACCCCGGCCGTCATCCAGTGGTTCGGCGCTAACGAGATCAAGCGCACCTCTTCGGGCAAGATTGCCCGCCGCGTGGCCAAGAAGAGCTACCTCGCCTCTTAAAGGCGCCGCACCCTCCAACCCCCGTTCCCCGCGTGAGCCGTGGGGGCGGGGGTTGCCGCTGCCTGTGGGTATGTCGGTTATGAGACCTAAGTTAACAAAGTGAGATAATCGTCCGATAACCCCTATAGACGCATCGATGTGCGCGCTTTTGTGCTGCGCAAAATCGACCGCATAGATAGAAAATTTTAGTCCGCGTAAGAAAGCTAGAGATTTATGACCGTTGAAGAGCTTCGTGGCTGGCTGCGCACCTGGGTTGCGCAGACCACCGGCCTGTCGGCAGAGGAAATCACGGACACCAAACCGCTGGAGAATTTCGGGCTGTCCTCGCGCGACGCAGTCGTCCTCTCCGGCGAATTAGAAAACCTTCTCGGGATAAAGCTTGAGCCCACCGTGGCCTACGAGTACCCCACTATCGCGCAGCTGGCCGAGCGCCTCGTCAACGGCGCCGCTGGCGCCCCGGTAGACAGCGCGCCGGGAGCGGGGGCACCACGCTCGACCGCCATCGCGGGCGGGGACATCGCCGTCATCGGCTACGCCGGCCGCTTCCCAGGCGCCAAGAATGTCAACGAGTTCTGGAACATGCTCGTCGAAGGCCGCGCGGGCACCGGCCCGCTGCCCGTCGGCCGCTGGTCGGAGTACTCCTCTGACCCGATTACCAGCGAGAAGATGGAGCAGCAGAACACCGACGGCGGCTACATCGAGGACATCGCTTCCTTCGACGCCGAGTTCTTCGGCCTCTCCCCGCTGGAGGCGGCCAATATGGACCCGCAGCAGCGCATTCTCCTGGAGGTGGCGTGGGAGGCCCTCGAAGACGCCGGCCTGCCCGCCAACCAGCTGCGCGGCACCGCCACCGGTGTCTACATGGGCTCCACCAACAATGACTACGGCATGCTGATTACCGCCGACCCCGCCGAGATGCACCCTTATGCCATGACGGGTACGTCCTCGGCGATCGTGGCCAACCGCCTGTCCTATGCCTTCGATCTGCGCGGGCCTTCCCTCAACGTGGACACCGCCTGCTCGGCTTCCCTCGTGGCGGTCAACCAGGCGGTCAAGGACCTGCGCGTGGGCGCAGCTGATACGGCTCTCGCCGGCGGCGTGAACATCCTGGCCTCGCCGCACGCCTCCATCGGCTTTAGCGAACTGGGTGTCACCTCGCCCACCAGCGCCATCCACGCCTTCTCCGACGACGCCGACGGTATCGTCCGCGCGGACGCTGCCGGTGTGCTCGTGCTCAAGCGCCTCGAAGACGCTGAACGCGACGGCGACACCATCCACGCCGTCATCAAGGGCTCCGCAGTCAACTCCGACGGCCACTCCAACGGCCTGACCGCCCCCAACTCAGACGCGCAGGTCGACGTCCTCGAGCGCGCTTACGCCGACGCCGGCATCCGCCCGCAGGACGTCGACTACGTCGAGGCCCACGGCACCGGCACCATCCTCGGTGACCCCATCGAGGCCACCGCGTTGGGGCGCGTGCTGGGCCCGGGCCGCCAACCGTATAACCCGACCCTGCTGGGCTCCGCCAAGACCAACATCGGCCACTCCGAGTCCGCGGCCGGCGTGGTGGGCCTCATCAAGGTCATCGAGGGCATGCGCCACGGCGTTATCCCGCCAAACATCAACTACGCGGGCCCCAACCGCTATATCGACTTCGACGCCGAGCACCTCGAAGTCGTCGAAGACCCGCGCGAGTGGCCCGAGTACTCCGGCCAGAAAATCGCTGGTGTCTCCGGCTTCGGCTTTGGCGGCACCAACGCCCACGTGGTACTGACCGACTACCGCGGGCTGACCCACCAGGACGCCCCGCAGGTCGCCATCGGCGAAGGCCACCCGGTGGCCCTGCCCGTTTCCGGTCAACTGCCCTCGCGCCGCGCCGCAGCCGCAGCCGACTTGGCAGACTACATCGAAGCCGAGAACCCGAACCTGCTCTCCCTGGCCCGCACCCTCGCGCGCCGCAACCATGGGCGTTCGCGGGCGGTAGTGGTGGCGTCCTCAAGCGAGGAGGCCGTCAAGCGCCTGCGCCAGGTGTCCGAGGGGACCGTTTCCGTCGGCATCGCCGCGGCGGATTCCCCCTCCGTCCACGGCCCCGTCTTCATGTACTCCGGTTTCGGTTCCCAGCACCGCAAGATGGCCAAGGACATGATTGCCCTTTCGCCGCAGTTCCTCGCGCGCTTGGAGGAGCTCGACGCCATCGTGCTGCGCGAATCCGGCTGGTCCATCTTGGAGTTGGTGCGTGATGACGAGCAGACCTACAACACCGAAACCGCGCAGGTAGCCATCACCGCCATCCAGATCGCGCTGACGGACCTGCTGGCCACCTTCGGCGTGCGCCCGGCGGGTGTGATCGGCATGTCCATGGGCGAAATCGGCGCGGCCTACGCTGCGGGCGGCATTAAGGCCGAGGAGGCCATGCGCATCGCCTGCCACCGCGCGCGCCTCATGGGGGAGGGCGAGGCCTCGCTTCCCGACGATCAGCAGGGCGCCATGGCCGTCGTCGAGCTCTCCGCCGAGGAGATCGACGCTCTTCCGGGTTCCATCGAGCCCGCCGTCTACACCGGCCCCGGCATGACCACCGTGGGCGGCCCGCGCGAGGAGGTCCTCGCGCTGGTGGAGAAGCTCGACGGCGAGGGCAAGTTCGCCCGCGCGCTCAACGTTAAGGGCGCGGGCCACACCTCCGCTGTGGATCCGCTGTTGGGTGAGCTCTATGCGGAAATCGCCGGCATGGAAGCCGCTCCGCTGCACACGACGCTCTTCTCCTCCGTCGACCGCGGCAAGGTCTACCGCCCGGGTGCGGTGCTGCACGATGAGGATTACTGGATCCGCATGACCCGCAAGCCCGTCTACCTGCAGGATGCGACGGAGGCGGCGTTTGCGGCTGGGCACACGCAGATCGTGGAGATCTCCCCGAACCCGATTGCGCTCATGGGCCTGATGTCCACCGCCTTTGCCGCGGGCAAGGCGGATGCGCAGCTGCTTTACAGCCTGAAGCGCAGGATGGATCCCACCGAGTCGCTGCTGGACCTGTTGGGCAAGCTCTACGTCACGGGTACTCCGGTGGACTACACCAAGGTCTTTGGTTCCGGTGCGCTTGTCGCCGCCCCGCATACCCGCTTCCGCCGCCAGCGTTTCTGGACGAACGCTCGTCCTTCTTCTGGCGTATCCGGCCTGCCGGGAGCGCGCGTGACGCTGCCGGAGGGCGCGGTGGCGTTCTCCACGAACGCTGACCAGGCGCCGAGCGCGCTGGCCATCCTGGAGGCCGCCGCCGAGGCCGTCACCCCGGGCGCCCACATCGCGGCGAGCGAGGAGCACCTCGACCTGCCCGCGAAGGGCGAGGTCACCACGATTGTTCGCCGCACGCTGGGCGGGCTGTCGTTGGCGGTGCACTACGTGGATGGTGCGACGACCAAGCTCATCGCGGAAGGTTTTGCGTCGACGCTCAACCTTGCCGAACCCGCTGCGGCCCCGGAGCCGAGCCTGCCGCAGGCGGTGACTGCGCCGCAGTTCGCTGACCCCGATGTGGGCGCCGATGCCGTGCGCTGGGACCCGGAGAAGGAGAGCGTGGAGGAGCGCTTGGCGCTCATCGTGTCGGAGTCCATGGGCTACGACGTCTCCGATCTCCCGCGTGCGCTGCCGCTCATTGATCTCGGCCTGGATTCGCTCATGGGCATGCGCATCAAGAACCGCGTGGAGAATGACTTCCAGATTCCGCCGCTGCAGGTGCAGGCGCTTCGCGACGCCTCCCTCGCCGACGTCATCACCATGGTCGAGGAAGCCGTGTCCGAACAGCCCGGTGCTTCCGCGCAGGCGCCGTCCGACGCGGCCGCCGATGCCGCAAGCGCCGAGGCACCTTCCACGCTCACCACGGAAGGCAACTCCACTGAAGACTCGTCTGATGTGAGCGCGAAGGGCGGCGAAGGCGTGGGCGTGGCGCCGCGCGATGCCTCCGAGCGCATGGTCTTCGGCACCTGGGCCACCTTCACCGGTAAGGCCGCGGCCGGAGTGACCTCCGCGCTGCCGCAGGTCAGCGATGAGGTGGCTGAGAAGATTGCCGAGCGTCTCACCGAGCGCGCCGGCATCGAGGTCACCGCGCAACAAGTCTACGAGGCCGAAGCACTGGAGAACCTGGCGGATCTGGTCCGCGAAGGCCTGGAGACCGAGGTCGAGGGCAATATCCGTGTCCTGCGCGAGGCCGATGGCCCCGCCGTCTTCATGTTCCACCCGGCCGGCGGCACCACCGTGGTTTACCAGCCGCTGACTCGCCGCCTGCCTGCCGACGTCGCCGTCTACGGCGTGGAGCGTCTCGAGGGCAGCCTGGAGGATCGCGCCGCCGCCTACATCGAGGACATCCTGCACTACGCGCGCGGCCGTAAGGTCGTGCTCGGCGGCTGGTCCTTCGGTGGCGCGCTGGCTTATGAGGTGGCCTACCAGCTCCAGGAGCGCGCCGCCCGCGGCGAGGATGCGGCCGAGGTGGCCTTCATCGCGCTGCTGGATACCACCCAGCCGGCGCATCCGGCCCCGAAGACGCTGGAGGAAACCAAGGCCCGCTGGGGCCGCTACGCCGCCTTTGCCAAGAAGACCTACGGCCTGGACTTCGAGCCGCCCTACGAGATGCTGGAGACCGTGGGCGAAGATGCTCTCATGGCCATGCTTGCGGAATTCCTCAGCTCCACCGACGCCTCCGAGCACGGCCTGTCCGCCGGCGTGCTGGAGCACCAGCGCGCGTCCTTCGTGGACAACCAGATTCTGGGCTCGCTGGATATGGGACGGTGGGCGTCGGTAAGCGTGCCCGTCATCCTCTTCCGCTCCGAGCGCATGCATGATGGCGCCATCGAGCTTGAGCCGGCCTACGCCGAAGTTAACCCGGACGGCGGTTGGGGCGTTATCGTGAAGGATCTGGAGATTGTGCAGCTGCCGGGCGACCACCTGGCGGTTCCCGACGAGCCCGCAATCGGTATCGTGGGCAAGCACATGGAGGAATGGATCGAGGAGAAGATTCGGAAGTGACTAGTACCGCTGACAAGCTAGCGGACCTACGCGAGCGCCTTGAGCGCGCCCAGGACCCCGGCAGTGAACGCTCCCGGGCCCGTCGCGATGAGGCCGGCCGCTCGACTCCGCGCCAACGCATCGCCGCGCTTCTCGACGAAGGCTCTTTCGTCGAAACCGGCGCCCTGGGCAAGACCCCCGGTGATCCGGATGCGATTTACTCCGACGGCGTGGTCACCGGTCACGGCCGCATCAATGGCCGCCCGGTGTGCATCTACGCACACGATAAGACCGTCTATGGCGGTTCCGTGGGCGTGACCTTTGGCAAGAAGGTCACCGACATCATGGACCTGGCCATCAAGATTGGTTGCCCAGTTATCGGTATTCAGGATTCCGGTGGTGCGCGCATTCAGGACGCGGTGACGTCTTTGGCCATGTACTCCGAGATTGCCCGTCGCCAGCTGCCGCTTAGTGGTCGCAGCCCGCAGATTTCCATCATGATGGGCAAGTCCGCCGGTGGTGCGGTGTATGCGCCGGTGACCACGGACTTCATCATCGCCGTCGATGGTGAGGCGGAAATGTACGTGACGGGCCCGAACGTGATCAAGGAGGTCACGGGCGAGGAGATTTCTTCCCACGACTTGGGTTCCGCCCGCCAGCAGGAGCTCAACGGCAACGTGTCCGTCGTGGTGCCCTCGGAGGACGAGGCCTTTGACATGGTGCGCGATTTGCTGGACCACCTGCCGCTGACCTGCTTTGACGAATCCCCGGTCTTCGATGCGCCTACTGATGAGGAGGTAGCCCAGGACACCGAGCTGGATTCCTTCATGCCGGATGACACGAATGCCGGCTACGACATGATGGACCTGCTCACGCAGCTTGGCGACGACGACGAGCTCATCGAAATCCAGGAGAACTACGCCCCCAACGTCATTACCGCCTTTGGGCGCATTGATGGCAAGGCCGTGGGTTTTGTGGCCAATAACCCGATGCATTCGGCGGGCTGTATTGATGCGGATGCCGCCGATAAGGGCGCGCGCTTTATCCGTATTTGCGATGCCTACAACATCCCGCTGGTCTTTGTGGTTGATACGCCGGGCTACCTGCCGGGCGTGGACCAGGAGAAGGCGGGCTTGATTCACCGCGGCGCGAAGTTCGCGTTTGCGGTGGTGGAGGCCACCGTGCCGAAGGTCTCGCTGATTGTGCGCAAGGCTTATGGCGGTGCTTATGCCGTGATGGGCTCGAAGAACCTGACCGGTGACATCAACCTGGCGTGGCCGACGGCCCAGATTGCCGTGATGGGCTCGGCCGCCGCCGTGGTCATGATTGCGGGCAAGCAGCTCGAAGCCGCCGAGACCCCAGAGCAGCGCGCTATGACGAAGAAGATGTTCATGGACTTCTACGACGAGACCATGACCGCGCCTTATGTCGCCGCGGAGCGCGGATACCTCGATGGCATGATTAAGCCTTCCGAGTCGCGCTTGGCCCTGCGCCGGGCACTTCGCCAGCTTGCCGATAAGCAGGAGAAGGACCTGCCCAAGAAGCACACCATCTCCCCGCTCTAGCGCATCGCCAGCGCCGGCGGGATGGTTGCCCTGCCGAATTCTCTACTGGGGCGGTCAACCTTGTAGCTTGCCGCGGTGCTGGGTAGGAGCTGTGGCCGGTTAGGGCCATTCCCCAAAAACCTGCCGGATTTTTCGCGTAAGGCGTAACGTCAGAGGCATACTCGCACGATAGACATTAAGTCTAGGTCATCGAATAAAGGAGAACTCTCATGCTGTCTAGCGTTATTGACCTCAGTGGCGACATCATCAACCTCGTCATCATGCTGCTCAACCGCGCCGGTGTTACCGTCTCCGGTTCTTCCCTGAGCTCGAAGTAAGCTCTACGCGAACAGCACCCCTCTGCACGGACCCTTCAGGCCGTGCAGAGGGGTTTCGTTTTATGTTCGATTGGTTGGCGTTTCTGGTGAACACGACGGCACTAGGCTTATGCTGGGCGAACTCCGGACAAATCGGAGGTTGCTAGGCGCCATTTTGCCCTTTGGAGAAGCTCAATCCGTGGTTTCGCTTAAGATAAATAAAACAAATCGCGTGTAATGGTGGACACTAGCTACAACGCGCTGTAATGTACCTCACTATCAAAAATATTGTGAGAGAGACGAGGAGAATGCCTCATGGCGTTAGACTTGACAGCTCGTATTCAGCAGCGAAAACCTGATCCGCGCTGGAAACGCCCTCCGCGTTTTATTGCGGGGGGCGAGTGTATAAATTGTCAAGAATGTGTTAGGCGTTGCCCAGCTGCTTTTGCAGCAATCGTGGTTCTAGATCACGGACCTGTAATCATCCCCGAACTCTGCTCAGGTTGTCCGCAGTGTGTGAAAGCATGCCCAATGGATTTCATATATGAGGATTTGGAGGGACAGCGTAACGGTACCCCGGAAGGGCTTTGGAAAAAGGTAGAGCAACGTGAAGAAGCAATTTAGCCGACTTCCAAGTCGAAAAGGTGTGGAAGCAGGGGGCTCAAGACCGAACTGTTTGGACGTTGAGTCGAGGTTTCATTCACTCTGGATTGCAATGGAACGTCAGGTGGGTGAGGGAATTGAGGTCTCTCGCTGGGTGGACAAACTGCTTTCATTTGACGGGCGTTTGACCAGAAGTGAGGCGTTGATCAGTCTTTCCCCGCGTGAGAAGGTCTTACGACGATTGTTTCGCGATTCTGATTGGAACCCTTGTGGTGAAAACAGAAATCAGGTCATGCTACGAGTCTCCCTGCTAGTACACGGAAAGGTCAAGCTAGAGATTTCCCCAACTGAGGAGAAAGCAGATTACCTCCGCGAGGACGAAATCGGATGTCGGACTGTATTTTGCCCTGATCTACCCCAAGCGGTTGAACGTGAATTGGAGAAATGTCAGAGCAGTTCGATTTCCATGAGTCGTCGCGTATCTCTTGCGATCGAGGAATATCATCAACAAGGAGAACTTGCCGTAAGGGTTCGAAGTGTGAATCAAGCGCTCCGGGAAATCCCACCGGTTTGTTGCTATTGGAATGGCGAAGCTGTTCAGAATTTCAGGGAGCCTAGGTCTCTACCAAGTCAGCAAGACTGCTCAGCTCACACCTTAGACTTTACGGAAGAGGAGGTTCTCGGCCCGGTTACTGTACGAGTCTTATATTTCTTCTGGGCCTGTGAGCTCTTGAAAGCTGGCGGTCCGAATTCGCTCGAAACTCTCAACGGCCAAGACCTTGGGAGCATAACGAAGCTTCGGCCTCAACAAGATTTAGAAAATGAGCAGTGTCGACGGATCGAGGGGGTTACCCGTCGCAAGATTGTATCGGTAGTGGAAGCTACTAGCTCCCCCGAGGGTGGTACGAATCCCTCGAAGCTCTGTGATGACGGCGAATTCACGCTCGCGGGTTTTGTCGAGCTGGCCTCTGAAACCATTGAACGGATAAAGTGCCAAACGCGAAGTGATGTTGTTATGACCAGGGGATTTAGGGAGATTGGAGCTCTAAGGAAAGCTTTAGAAGAAGGGGCGATTGAAGAGCTTTCCGACTTTGACATGTACTCACATTACTGTTGGGTACTAGGCGGGGATCGGCATACTGAGGACGAGCTACACGCAATTTCGTCTCGAATGCGATACAACTCGTGGCATCTTCAGCCTTGGGGAAACACTTCGCCGGCGGAAATGCGTCCGATGAGGTATCACCCAGCTACTCTGCCAGATATTTCGTCTAACCTGGACTTTCACCATACTGGACACATTCGGTACTCCGTAAGGCATGCGATTCGAGCCCCCTATTCTCTGAGCCATGGAGGAGAACAGCTTCTTGGTTTCGGTGATATTAGAGCAATGCGCCAATCCGGAGAGCGCTATACCGATGAGGACCTCATGAATTGTGTCACGGCTTCGCGCCGAATGGGGGAATACCTCAGTACACTGTTGGAGCAATCATCTGTGACTGAGTTTTCGGCTGAAAGTAGTCGTTTACCTGAATCCTTGGGTGATCGGATAGCAAATGGTTGTTGACGCACGTGTGACGCGGCTGGCTCGATACAGTTTTGTGTTTGACTATTTTCTGTCGCATCTCGGCTACTTCGCTGTGATGCCGATTCTGGCGCTCTGGCTTCCTGATAAGGTTTCTCCGTTCATCGCTGGTTGTGCGATGGCTGCCTTTGGTATTTCGGTAAGAGCATCAACCTTGGTGATGGGGAGACTCCTACGGTTGCTTCCCTTCGCTGCGGCCATGCAGATCGGCCTAGTTGCGGCGTCGGTTTCTTTCTTTGTCATCGGTCTCCAACCTAATGCGCCACTGCTGGTCGTTGCCTTGCTCTTGGCCGGAGCAGGGATAAACATGAATGGATCGAGTATTCGGCACTACCTTGTTGAATCCGAAGCATCTGAGACGACTAAGTTAGAGATTTTTGGATCGATCAGTATTGCGGTGAACGTCTCAGCAGCGGTCGGGCCAGTCATCGGCAATGTCCTGTTCTCAGCGACGTCGAATGTGATCTTTTTTTATACCGCTGCGTGCTACTTGGCCGCTGCAGTTGTACCGGCGTTGACGTTGTCATACAAGCTAAGACCTCGGAAAGCTGATGTCCGGGGTTCCTTTGCTCGTAGGGTAATTCAGCCCCTAGGCAAGGCAACTGTGCGATGGGTTGTTCTCGGCGTGGTGGTTGGCTACATGCTTTATAGTCAGCTCTTTTCTTCCATAGCGGTAGCAGTCAGTGCGCATTACACGTCGCCGGTCATCCGAGGAACGGTATTTGCCGTAAATGCCCTTTCGGTGGTACTGCTTCAGCCTCTGGGTACGCGATTGATTAAGAAAGCACGAGATAGCGGACTATCGAATCAGACGTTGGTGCTGGTTTCTCCTTTAGTTTTTGTAATTGCCCTGGTCGCGGTGAAGATTAACCCGTTTCTTGGGATAATCATTTTTTCCTTCGCGGAGACTCTTTTTATTCCGCTGGTGGACGCAGCGCTTCTTTCGTTACCAATGACTGGTTCTTTAGAAGCGGTTCAGGCGCGACAGTTAGTGGTTGCCACTGGGGAAGGAATCGGTCTTGGGCTTGGTGTCATCGTTGCTCCTCAATGGATCGCGTTGTCTGCTGCCGTGCTTATTGTCTGCTGCTTTGTTGTGCGCTTAATGAGTGGAGAACATGACGCTAAACAATGCGACAAGGTTCCATCCTCGGCTAAGCATTGAGAGCGCGGCTATTGACACTGAAACTGACAAACCAACAAACAGATCAATGAAAAGGCGATGAATATGAAATTGAACGACCGCTCTGCAGATGGTTCCGGCAGTTCTCCTCGAACGCTGACGCTAGTGATGTTTGGCTATAATCACGAGGCCCTTTGCGCTCTTGCCGAGGCAGACACAGAATTCTGCGTCATCGTGGTGGAGGAGCGTTCACTGTATGAAAAGAAGGGACTTGAAAAGCGATCTGCTGACCCTCGAATTCGATCTGTTCTTTCGCGGTGGGAGTGGTGCGAATACCAGAACAATTCTCCTGCAGCCGTCGAGTGTATCCGTGAGATTCTAAAGGGTACGCATGTTGATGGCATCGTGCCGGGCTTGGAGTATGCCGTAGGTGCTGCCAATGCTGCAGCTCGCGCCGTCGGCCTGCCGCATGCAGGGGAAGATGCTCCCTTGCGAGATAAAATTGCGTTCCGCCGTTGTGTGGGCGGAGTTCAATGGACTGAGGTTAAGAGCGAAAGCGACATCTTCGAGCCGCCCTGTGTGATTAAGCCGGCGAACCGTCAGGCCTCACTTGGTGTCTCAATCATTCGTTCATCTGAAGAGGTTTCGAAGGCGTGGACTCATACGTCGACCGCACGCGAACCTCGCCAGGAAGCGGGCCGACCATGGGATACTCGCTACATTTGCGAGAGCTTGATAGAGGGAGATGAGACGTCGGCCGAATGCCTCGTAGTCGATGGTGATGTGGTGTTCCTGAACATTACGAGCAAAGAGACTAGCGGTGCCGTGGAATTAGGACACGAAGTAGGACAGCACAATCCCGGGGTGGAGGAGGCCATGCGGGACCTGGTGTCGAAGTTGGGGGTGCAGACCGCTCTACTGCATGCCGAATTCAAGGGCACCACACCCATCGAATGCGCAGGCCGCCCACCAGGCGACCGAATCATGCTTCTCATTAATCGGGCGTGGAAAGTAAATCTCTATGAGCAGTGGGCACGTGCACTGTGCCAATATGCGGTCTCAGTGCCACAACAACCTAGTTCTTCAGCAGCTATTCGCTTCATTCACGCGCCGCGGGGTTTGGTACGGAGCATTGAAGATCCAACGGGACATTGCGTTATCACAGTTGAACCGAATACCTGGGTCTCCGAGCTAGCATGCTCGTGGGACAGAGTAGGTTTCGTGGAAGCTGGTACGCACGCGGACGCAGTTCGCCGCGCATCGCAGGTTCGTTTCAAGATGGCCAACGACGTAGTTCTCTATCTCAATCACCGGAGGACTGCCGCGGAATGGACACCAGCATTCGAAGCATCTGATAGTGCGGTGCTTCTCACTGACAAGGAAGTTCGACCTGCCGGCATCATAGAGACAGTGCAGCTTGATACCAATGACCAAGATGCTGTCACTGCAGCAGTGGATGAGTTGTCATCCCGCTACGACATCCGTGGAGTTGTCACGTTCAGCGACCGTGATGTAGAGACGGTGTCCTTGCTTGCCGATAAACTCGGCCTTCCTGCACCATCGCAGGCCGCTGCTCTGAAGGCACGGAACAAATTTGAGATGCGAAAGGCCGTGCAAAGTATCGCACCGCAGATGGTTCCTTCCTTTTCGTTTATTGAACCGGGGGATAATGCACAATCGGTAATGGAGGGGGCAGGAATCACCGTCCCGTGTGTGGTTAAGCCAGTGGATGCTTCTGGGTCTCGAGGGTTTTCCCTGTGCCATACGGCGGAGGAAGTCACGGCTGCGGTGTCCCGATGGGGCGGCCCGATGGTAGTGGAGGAGTTACTGACCGGAAGTGAACACAGCGCTGAGGGATATGCGTACGAGGGGGACGTTCATCTCATAGGCGTGACAGATAAAACGACTACAGCTAAGTTTCGATTGGAAATTGGACAGGTTTTTCCATCGGCCGTAGAGGGAATTCAGGATGCGGTGAAGCCGCTTCTGCAAGCGACAATCGAAGCCCTTGGAATCAATAATTGTGCGTTCCACATGGAGTTCTTCTTTGACGCTAGAACATCAACAGTAAAGTTGGTCGAGATTGCTGCTCGACCAGGTGGAGACTACATTGCCTCCCACTTGGTACCGCAGGTAACCGGTGTATCCTTCGCTCGCGATTTGGTACGCATTGCAACGGGGCAAAGACCTTCATTTGCGGTGCCCCGCGATGGCTATGTGGCGGCAACGCTCAAGCTACATACTGAAAAAGAGGGAGTACTTAAATCTATGGGGCAGCTTCCTACAGCTCCTATCGTCGTAGAATCCCAACAACACGTGCATGTCGGCGATGTGATTACACAACCCCCTGCCGACACATTGAGTTCAATCCTTGCGGAAGTTGTAGTAGTTGCGGCGTCCCGGAGAGAGATTGAAGCTTTTGAATCGAGACTTCGGGAAGTGGAGGTAGTCGTTGAGTAAGCAGCGAATCGGCTTGGTCGGGGCATTTCCTCGGATGCCGCACGGTCATCATCAGCTAGGCATGCTTCGAGATGCCGCTGCTCGCCAAGGCGTAGAGCTCATCGAATTAGATGGGAAGAATCTCGACGAAGCGCTCGCTCGGAAGGAATCAACTGGATACAGTGACTGTGAAGGCTACGTATGCTTCCGCGAAGACTACACATATCAAACCGCTCTTCTCGACGATTGTGGTAACGCTCCAGAGTATGTAGCTAGATTGAAGCGGAAGGATGAGGCTCGTCAATGCTTGCGCGATGCTGGCTTCGAACAGCCAGCGACGGCAGAGGATCCGAGAGACATACCAGGTCCTTGGGTCGTGAAGCCCCGCAGCGGATCAGGTAGTGCTGGAGTGAGTGTTCACACCGAACTTGAGAGTGCGAGGGAGGCGCTCCGAACACTGTCGGACGGCTTCGCCGAAACATTCGTCCAAGGCACTGAGTTTTCAGCGGAGGGATACTTCTACGCCTCTGAACCTGTCGTGGTTGGTATCACTGATAAGAGGCTTGAGGGCGTGGTGGAAATCGGACACCGTTACCCTAGCGTCCTTCTCTCCGATCATGAAGAAGAGATAGCCGCATCTGTCATTTCTGCCCTTAACGCATGGGGACTGAGCGCGGGGCTCTTTCATGTCGAGGGCTGGTGGGTGGACGGCCAGGGGGTGGTTCTAGGTGAAGGGCACGTGCGCCCAGGCGGCGACTTCATTCACCTACTCGTCAGTTCTGTGCACGGTGTGAACATTTTTGATCCTCTCATTGCAGATGCTGTGCGTCAGCACGGTAGAAAAAACGCTCTTAACGATGGATTTGTCTTTCCTCAACGGCGCGACGGTCACAGTAGCGCTGTCCGCTATATCCAAGTTCCTCCCGGTACTATCACAGCCGTTAGTGGGGTCGAGGAGGCGCTATCAGAACCAGGAATCCTCGCTGGCTATTGCACAGCGGAACCTGGTGTAAGGATGGAGACTGCGAGCTCTTCAACAGAGCGACTTGGTTGCCTCGTAGCGCATGCCTGCAGTGGAGAAGATCCGGAGGATATTCTGGACCGAGCAATGGGTAGGTTGCGGATTACCGTGAGCAATTAGGCGCGGGAGCGGGACGCAAAGGCCGCGATGGCTCGCCAGCCAAAGAAGAACAGCGCCGACATCACGGTGGCCACGATGAGGAAGGACCAGTGCGGCAGGCGCCCGTTGACCAGCATCCACAGAGCCATGCCGCCGATGACGGCGCTGAGCCACACGACGACGCCCTCCTTCCACAGGCCACTCAGCTTCGTGGCCATGATGATGACCCAGCCCACGAGCGCGCCCACGGTCCACGGCCAGAAGGCATCAACCCAGGAGCTAAAGCTCAGGCCACCATGCGCCAGGCGGGCGAGGATGGCGAAGAGGGCGAGGGCGAGGACGTCGATAAGCGGGGCAACGCGCATTTAGGATTCCTTCCGGTTCAACGCCGCGTAAGAAAAGCCATCGCGGGCGTAGTGAGCGAAGTAGATGACCCATCCAATGATAGTGATGAGCGCAAAGGAAATAAGCCGGTAGATGATGGCCGCGGAGGTGGCGTGCACCACGGTCAGGCCCGTGGCCACTAGTGGAGCGATAAGGGCGGCCTCCACCGTGCCCACGCCACCCGGGGTGACCTGCGCGGAGCCAGCCAGCTTCGCGGCCAGGAAGGCCAGGGCCACACCGGCTAGTGTGGTGTCGTCAGCGCCGGCGCGCAGCCACGGAATCTCCCCGGTCACCGCCCACACGGATGCCCACAACGCGGCCATATCTGCCAGGCGGTGCACCAGCGACGCCCCGGCAACCACGGCAAAGGGGCCGCGCGACAGGTGGACCTCTCCCAGGTTGCGGACCTCCTGGATGGCGCGGTCCCGCTTCGGGCCGGGCCGTAGCTTGCGCAGCCAGCCCTCGAGGGTCACCGGATGCGAGGTGAGCCAGAAAATGCCGCCGAGTGCCGCGAGCATGAGGACGATAGTTGTGATCAGCGAGCCCAAAGCCATGTCGGCGTTGAGGAAAAACATTCCGCCGAGCCCAATGAGCGCGAGGAACATCGAGCTAATAATCGAGGATAAAAACAGGAAGTAGCTGCACAGCGCCACCGACGCGCCCCAGCGGCGCTGCACCTGGAAGGTGAGCACGGCCGAAAAAGCAGGGCCCGCCGGCAGAGTCGTGGACCACGCATTCGAGGCGAGCGTAATGGCGTAGGTCTCGCGCAGCGGGACCTCAACGCCGCCCGCACCGATGAGCCGCTTCATCACTTCCGCCATGCCCGCGATGGACAGCAGCGCGAAGAACACCACCAGCACCACGGGGAAAGGTTCGGCGTGGCGTAGGCGGCGCAATCCCTCGGAGATGAAGTCCAGCTGGTCGCGGAAGAACCACGCCAGCGCGGCCAGAATCAGCAGGGAGATTATCCAGGTCAGCCAGTTCTTCTTCATCGACCATCCGTGGAATTGAGGCGCTTGACCAGCTCGGAGAAGGGGATGAGCTCCTCGTCAGTATCGGCACTGCGGTCACCGCGTACGGCGGCTTCGTTCGCGGTGCTTGCCGACGCCCCCTCCTCCGCGAGTACCTGGCTGGCCGCGGGGGCCGGGGCTGCGGCCATAGCAGGATGCTGCGCAGCGGCGGGCTCGGGGGAGTCGCCGCCGAGGCGGTGGGTCAGGCGCGTGAGGAAGCGCGGCGCCCACCAGTTATCTTCGCGCAGCAGGTGCATGACGGCGGGGACGAGGAGCATGCGGACGATGGTGGCGTCGATAAGCAGTGCAAAAATCATGCCGAAGGCGATGTACTTCATCATCACGATGTCGGAGAAACCGAAGGCACCTGCGACCACGATCATGATGAGCGCGGCCGCCGTGATGATGCCACCGGTGTGCGCGGTGCCCGCAGCGATGGCCTCGTCCGTGGACGCACCGCGGCGGCGGGCCTCCACCATGCGCGAAACCAGGAAGACTTCGTAGTCCGTGGACAGGCCAAAGACGATGGCGATGATGAGCACCAGAATCGGGCTCATGAGCGGGCCGGCGGTGAAGTTGAGCAGGCCGGAGCCGAGGCCGTCGACGAACATGAGCGTCAAGATGCCCAGCGTCGCACCCAGGGAAAGCAGCGTCATGATGATGGCCTTCAGCGGCAGGATGAAGGAGCCGAAGACCAGCGCCATGAGGAGGAAGGTGGCCAGCACCACGTAGAGGGCCATCCAGGGCAGCGTGTCGAAGAGCGCGTCGAGGGATTCGACCTCCATGGCCGGGGTGCCGCCGACATAAAGCTCCACGCCTTCCGGTGCCTCAATGTTCTCGAGCTCGTGGACGATCCGCGCGTAGTCATCGCGGTCTTGGATGCCGGCGCCGAGGACGGTGGTGCCGTCGACGGTCGCGGTCTTCGGGCCCATCGGCTCGGTAAGGCCTTGGATGGAGCGGGCTTGCATGACGACGTCAACAAGTTGCTCGTTCGTCGCGTTCTTCACCACCAGCTTGACCGGCTCGGTGCGGAAGGAAGGGAACTGCTCGTTGAACTGGTCCTGTGCCACGCGCGCGTCCTGGTTGGGCGGCAGGTAGGTCTCGTTGATACCGCCGAACTTCACGCCCAGCACCGGCAGGGTCAGCGCGATGAGCAGGGCGCAGATGGCGGTGGTCATCAGACCTGCGCGGCCCATGGCCCAGCGCGGCATCCGGTACCACCACGTGTCCTCGATGCGGCGCCCGCGCCGCGAGGTCTTGCGTACGGTCCACTTGTCGATGTTGTGGCCCAGCATGCCAAACAACGACGGCAGCACCATCACCGACAGGAGTGCGGCGAGGCCGACGGCGGAGATGGAGCCGTAGGCCACGGATTTGAGGAAGGCCTGTGGGAAGAGGAAAAGCCCGGAGAGGGATACGGCCACCATCGCGGCGGAGAAAACCACGGTCTGACCCGCAGTGGCGGTGGTGATCGCCACGGCCTCCTTGGTATCGCGGCCCTTGTCCAGTTCCTCGCGGAAGCGCGAAACCATGAACAGGCCATAGTCGATGGCCAGACCCAAGCCCAGCAGCGTGACGACGGCCTGCGCAAACACGTTGACCTGCTGGAAGCCAGCCAAGATGGAGAGGATGCCCAGAGAGCCCAGGATGGACAGGCCACCCACGACGAGCGGCATGAAGGCCGCGACGACGGAGCCGAAGACAATCAGCAGCAGCAGGCCGACGAGCGGCAGGGCGGCCTTTTCCGCGCGGGAGATGTCCTCGGCCATGCCCTCGTCCAGTGCATCGGCCACTGCGGTGGCGCCCGCGACCTGCACGGGTAGCCCACTGGAGTGCAGGGAATCCTCAATGGTGCGGAAGTCCTTGAGGGTCTGCTCGCCGTCGCCTTTCAGCCCGATGGCGGCGAAGGCCGTGGAGTGGTCCTGCGTGATGAGGTTCGGGTTGCGCTTATCGAAGTAGCTGGTGACAGAGTCAATCTGTTCCGGATGCTGAGCCTTGAGGTCATCCAGAAAGGATTTGGCCTCGGCGGCGTGGGCATCGGGGTCGTCGAAAAGCAGGATGACGTCGCCGGAATTGTCACGGCCGAAGGTCTCCAGCTCGATCTGTGCCGCGCTTGTCGACGCCGCCCCCGGGTCCTCCCAGCCCTCCTGACTCATGCGCTCCTCAAGGCGCGTGCCGAAGCCGAAGAAGAGGCCGAGGATGAGCCCGACGATGAGGAGCGGGATGACCTTGCGGTGGGCATAGGAGAAGCGGCCCCAAGAATAAAACATGCGGCTCCTAACTGTGCTCGGGCGCGCGGTCCGGAAGCAGCGCGGACAGCGGGCGGAAAGGCTGCAGCCAGGCGCCGCCTGGAGGCAGATTATCCAGGTTAACGCGTGGCAGCGGTTCGCGGAAGACACCCTCGATGTCTTCGAGGTCGACGAACTCAATCTCCGGATGGGTCACAGCCCAGGAGGCGTGCTCGTGGAAGCCGAGGACGCAGGTGGGCAGGCCGGAAGCAGAGAGCTGTTCCAGCAGGTGCTGGAAGTTCTGGCCGTCGGCTGAGGCGACGATGACACCGGAGAGGTTCTCGCGGTTGGCCTTGATGTATTCGACCATGTCGGGGTCGACGTCATCGTCCTCGTGCAGCTTTGGCTTGGCAAAGACGGCAAATCCAACATTGCGGATGGCCTCGACCCACGGGCGGATGACGTCGGCGCCGCCGGGGCTGACGTTGGTGAAGACGGCGGCTTCGGGAGTGGCGTCGTTGTCGAAGGCCAGCTCCACCAGCCAGCGGCCAATCGCATCAAAACGCGGGCGGTGTGCGGAGGTGGGTCGCCCGCCGAGGATGGCGCCGAGCCCCATGTCCATGTTGGGTGCATCCCACACCAGAAGATAGGTGCCGGCCATTACTTCTTCTCCCACAGGTACTCGGTGATGACGTGTTCCTTATCCAGGCCTTTGCCCTCAAATTTGGTGATGACCTGGCGGTCAGTGAGGATGGGGCACTCCGGCCAGGGCCAGCCCTTGTAGTCGAGGGAGGGCTCGACCTCAACGAGCTCGTTAATCCACTCGGCGTAGCCGGCATGGTCGGTGGCCACGTGGAGCACGCCGCCGGGTTTCAGGCGGGAGGCGAACAGGTTGAGCGTGCCGGATTGGATGATGCGGCGCTTGTGGTGACGGGCCTTAGGCCACGGATCTGGGAAGAAGATACGGATACCGTCCAAAGACTCCGGTGCAATCATGCGCATGAGCACCTCGATTCCATCGCCGCGCACCATGCGGATGTTCTCAATATCATTGCGCACGATGGAGCCCAGCAGCTTGGCCAGGCCCGGCTTGTAGAGCTCCACTGCGATGATGTTGGTGTCCTGCTCCAGTGGCGCCATGGCTGCGGTTGAGGTACCGGTTCCGGAACCGATCTCCACGATGGTCTTCGCACCCTCGCGGCTGAACCAGGAGGGGATGTCGAGGGGGACGTCGGCAAGCATCTGCCCCAGCTTGGGCCAGTGTTCCTCGAAGAGGGCGTTCTGGTTGTCAGTCAGGGTGCCGCGGCGGAAGGTGACGTTGCCCAGGCGTGGGTAGTCCAGATCGTTGTTGAACTCGGCATTGAAGTCCGTCTGGAGGCCGCGCCCGCGAGGCATCTCGGCGGCGGGGTTGTGGGAAGAGTCTGCGCTATTCATCGGCTTATATCTTTCCCTTAAGCAGGGGTTTGAGGCAACGCGCCGCGCCGTGCGGGACGCCCGGGTGATGCCCGATCGGGCGAGTCGGGGGTAGGAGTACGGCCGTACGGTACGTGTCGAGAGAGGATTTTTCACCCCCGTGCAGGGGTGGGTTTCTCCCTGCCGTGCTGTATTTCACAGTCCTATACCCTTGGGATAGTCGGCGTGAGCTGGGTGGATATAACCAGGGTGGCCCTTATTACACACCTTGGTATCACCAGCGTCCGTACTCTGGAAGGCGAGACGTCGATGGTGGAGAAGATCCCCACCGACGCTAAGAAGTGCCCTGGCCCACCGAACACAGGAGAATATGAAATGACCGCAACTATTCCAGGCCTTGTAGGTGACTTGCCCACGAAGAATGAGAAGCTCATTTCGTGGATCAGTGAGAGTGTCGAGCTCTTCCAGCCGGAAGAGGTTGTCTTCGTAGACGGCTCCCAGGAGGAGGCGGACCGCCTCGCCGCTGAGCTCGTGGAGAAGGGCACCCTGATTAAGCTCAACGAGGAGAAGCGCCCGAACTCCTACCTGGCGCGCTCGAACCCGTCGGATGTCGCGCGCGTGGAGTCCCGCACCTTCATCTGCACCGAGACTGAGGAGGACGCAGGCCCGACCAATAACTGGGCCCCGCCGGCAGCCATGAAGGAAGAGATGACCGAGGCCTTCCGCGGCTCCATGAAGGGCCGCACCATGTACGTGGTGCCTTTCTGCATGGGCCCCATCAGCGACCCGGACCCCAAGCTCGGCGTTCAGCTGACTGACTCGGCTTATGTTGTCCTGTCTATGCGCATCATGACCCGCATGGGTCAGCAGGCTCTGGACAAGATTGGTGAGAACGGCGATTTTGTCCACGCCCTGCACTCCGTTGGTGCTCCGCTGGAGCCAGGCCAAGAGGATGTCGCGTGGCCGTGCAATGACAAGAAGTACATCACGCAGTTCCCGGCAACCAAGGAGATTTGGTCCTACGGCTCCGGCTACGGCGGAAACGCCATCCTGGCCAAGAAGTGCTACGCGCTGCGTATCGCTTCCGTTATGGCGAAGGAAGAGGGCTGGATGGCAGAGCACATGCTCATCCTTAAGCTCACCAACCCGGAGGGCAAGAAGTACCACATTGCGGCCGCCTTCCCGTCTGCTTGCGGCAAGACCAACCTGGCCATGATCACCCCGACCATCCCGGGCTGGAAGGCTGAGGTTGTGGGCGATGACATCGCCTGGCTGAAGCTGCGCGAGGACGGCCTGTACGCCGTCAACCCGGAGAACGGCTTCTTCGGCGTTGCGCCGGGCACCAACTACGACTCCAACCCGATTGCCATGAAGACGATGGAGCCGGGCAACACCCTGTTCACCAACGTCGCGCTGACCGACGACGGCGATGTCTGGTGGGAGGAAATGGGCGAGGCCCCGGAGCACCTCATCGACTGGCATGGCAATGACTGGACTCCGGCGTCGACCACCAAGGCTGCACACCCGAACTCCCGCTACTGCGTGCCGATTACCCAGTGCCCGTCTGCCGCTCCGGAGTTTGATGACTGGAAGGGCGTCAAGATTGATGCCATCCTCTTCGGCGGCCGCCGCGCGGACACCGTCCCGCTGGTGACCCAGGCCTTCGACTGGAACCACGGCACCATGATCGGCGCCCTGCTCTCCTCTGGCCAGACCGCTGCCGCCGAGGGCAAGGTCGGCACCCTGCGCCACGACCCGATGGCCATGCTGCCGTTCATGGGCTACAACGCCGGTGACTACCTGCAGCACTGGATTGACATGGGTGAAAAGGGCGGCGACCGCATGCCGGAGATCTTCCTGGTCAACTGGTTCCGCCGTGGTGAGGACCGTCGCTTCCTGTGGCCGGGCTTCGGCGAGAATTCCCGCGTGCTCAAGTGGATTGTGGACCGCATCGAGGGCAATGTCGACGCCGTCGAGACCGTTGTGGGCCACACCGCCCGCCCGGAGGATATCGACCTCACCGGTCTAGACTTCGACATCGAAGACGTCCGCGAGGCACTTTCCGTGAACCCGGCCGATTGGGCTGGCGACATGGAAGACAACAAGGAGTACCTGCACTTCTTGGGCTCCCGCGTGCCATCTGAGGTGTGGGACCAGTTCAAGGCGCTCAAGGAGCGCGTTGAGGCTGCCTCCTAACGCCGCTTTCCGCGCCGCTGCTTTCCGACGCCCCTCCACCCAGCAGTGGCGGGGCGTCGCCGCGTTCTGGCATGTTAGGTTGGCCACAATAAGGTTAGGGTGACCTTTTAAATGGAGAAAGTCTCGCATATTCTGGGTGTATGACAACTTCTTCTTTGCCCATGCACGATCGTCCCAACTCCGAGGTTGGTGGACACTGGCTCCTCGCCCGCCTGGGAAAGAAGGTGTTGCGCCCCGGCGGGCTGGAGATGACCACCACGCTAATCGACGCCGCCGAGCTGAAAAACAAGGACGTGGTGGAGCTGGCCCCTGGACTCGGGCTCACTGCCCGCCAGATCGTGGCGGAAGGCCCGCGCAGCTACACCGGCGTGGACAAGGATCCTGATGCCGTGGCGCGCACGAAGGCCAGCCTCGCCGGCGCTTCCTCGGCTACCGTGGTGGTCAATGACGCCAAGGCCACGGGTTTGCCGGATAACAGCACGGATGTCGTCTTTGGCGAAGCCATGCTCACCATGCACGGCGAGAAGGGGAAGGCCGCGATCATGGCGGAGGCGTTCCGTATCCTGCGCCCGGGCGGCAGGTATGTCATCCATGAGCTGTGCCTGGAGCCGGACACGCTTGACGACGCCCAGAAGCTCGAGATCCGCCGCGCGCTGGCCACGTCCATCCGCGTCAACGCCCGCCCGCTGACCACAAAGGAATGGGACGGCGTGGCACGGGAGGCTGGCTTCGAGGTGACTGAGCGCCACTATGCAGATATGGCGCTGCTGCGCGCCAAGCGCAACTTGCAGGACGAGGGTGTGCTGGGCGTGGCGCGTATCGCCTTTAACGTCTTGCGCATGCCCGACGCCCGCCGCCGCGTTTTCGCGATGCGTTCGGTGTTCAACAAGTACAGCGACAACCTGCAGGCCATCGGCGTGGTGCTGACCAAGCCGGCCGCGGCTGCTCAATGAGTTTCGGTGAGAGCGGTGACGTTGCCGGCGGCGTGCCGGACGGCGTGATGGAGGCCCGCCCACGTGGGATCAGCTGGCCCACGGTTGGCGTATCTGTGGTGAGCAGTTGCGTCGCCGCTGCGCTGGTCTTGGGTTTCGGCGTGCAGCTCAGCCAAGGCAAGTGGGAACAGGCGGCAGCCCAGGGTGCCGCGATGACGCAGCCAGCCGAACCGAGCGTGCCCGTGAGCAGCGACTCCGCAGCGCCGGCGGCTGCGGCAACAACGGCACCAACAACGGCGGCGTCCGCGGCGTCGCCAAGCGTTGCGCAGGACGCCCCCGCTGTGGCGTTGGAACCGGCACCGCAGGAGAATCAAGCGGCAGACCCAGCGCCAGAGCAGGCGGTGGATGAGACGGTGGAGGACCCCAACACCGGCTGGTACCCCAGTGGGGATTTCAGCGCGAGCTTTGCGGCTACTAACCCGGAGCCGACGCTCGATGACCTTAACGGCGTCCTGCACGCGCTCGTGGCCACGCCGGGATCCGATGCGGACAAGGCACACAACCTCGAGGCTGGGCTGCCGGGGACGGTGGTGCCGAGAACCATTTACAACCTGGGGATATTCCGTCCGCCGCTGGGCTGGAAGCGGATTAGCGGGCCACTGACGGTGGAGGGGAACACCGCGAGTGCCACGCTCAACGCGAGCTCGGCCGGGCGTCCCACGATCTCGTTGCGGGTGGAGTTCCGCTACCTCGACGGGCGCTGGAAGCTGGCCACGAACTCGCTGCGCAACGGCATCGATGCGGTGGGCCTGCCCATCGCGGGCGCGTTTTAAGGCGGCGGCGTGATTGACGTTGACAACCTGAGCCACTGGTATGGCTCGCGCCGCACAGCCGCGCCTGTGCGCGACCTTTCTTGCACCTTCGCTGATGGCCGCATCAATTACGTCGTGGGGCTTAACGGCACCGGAAAGTCGACGCTCCTCGGCTGCCTTTCCGGAAGCTTGCGCCCGCGCGGCGGCAGGGTCCTGGTGGACGGGCGGGAGCTGCGCGGTACCGACTATCCGTTGCGCCACGTGGGCAGCTACTTGAGCGCAGAAGATTTCTCACCGCAGCACACCGGCCTGCGCCACCTGCAGTGGATGTGCGCCCTCGCAGGCGCGCCGGTGGAAAAGGCGGAGGCGCTGGTGCGGGCCGTCGGGCTCGAGGAGGCCTCGCGGCGCCCCATCGGAGGTTACTCGTTGGGCATGCGCCAGCGCCTGGGGATCGCCAGCGTCTTGGCGGGAAACCCGCGCAACATTGTGCTGGATGAGCCGCTCAACGGCCTAGATATCCAGGGCGTGTGGTGGCTGCGTGAGTTGTTTGCCGCGTGGGCGGAGGAGGGTCGCTGCGTGATCGTGGCCTCGCATCACCTGCGCGAGGTGGAGGCCACGACCGAGGTTGCCGACGCCTCGGTAACCATCCTCAGCCAGGGCACGGCTCTTGCCCACGGCTCCCTTGAGGACGTCATCGCCTCCACCGGCGCCCCCGACCTCGAATCCGCCGTGGCGGCGCTGATCCCGGAGCTAGGGGCACGGGCATGAAGGCGTGGCAACGCTGGCGGATAAGCCTGCGCGCCGAGTCCGTGCGCCTGGGCGGGGCGCGCGGCCCGCTGGTGCGGGTCGCCGTGCCGCTGGGGTTTGCGCTGCCGCTGGCGGTGACCTTCGGGGTGGCAGCGGTGGCGGAGCACGTCCAGTCCGCGGGAGGCATCCTTCAGGCGCAGTCCGTGGACACTACTAATGCGGCGTATTGGCCCATCTACCTGGGCAGCATCGTGTTTGCGGCGTTGGGGGCGTGGGCGCAGGCCACCGCCGGATCGCGGGCCTTGCGTGCGGCGGCGCCGTGGTCAGGGCTGGATCAGCTGGCCCGCTGGTGCTTCCTGGGCGCGCTCGCGGCGGCCGCGACACTGCTCAGCGTCAGCCTGTGCCTGCTGCTCCTGCCCACGTTCTTCCCGGTGCTCTATGGGCAGGTGAACTTCTTCGCGGGCCTGCGCATGGTGGCTCTCGGCCCGGTGTACGCGTGGCTGGCGGTGGGCTACGGTGTGGCGCTGGGCCGGCTGCTGCGCTCCCCGGCGTTGAGCATCGCGGCGCTGACGGTCTGGGCGCTCTTGGTAGAAAACGCGCTGTGGCTCATCCCCGGCGGCGCGCGCCTCACCGGCTGGCTGCCCTTCCTCAACGGCGTCTTCGCTACCGGCCAGGACGTGGCGCTATTCCCGCCTTGGGGCCGTGACGGGGCGCTGGTGTACTTCGCGGCCGTGGGCGTGGCGCTCTGGCTGGCTTCTCTGCGCAGGCGCCTCGACTAAGTCTGACTCAGCCATCAGGCGCGCAGGACGATGACCAGGTTAGAGGTGAGGAACTCGCGAAGCACCGGCACCTTGGTCACCCACCAGGCCCAGGCAGGGTGGTAGCGCGGAAAGGCTGCGAGGAGCTGCGAGCCTTGCGACGTCACGCCCCGCGCCCAGTCCAGACCTTCGCGTGCGGAGAGCGCGAAGAGCGAGGTGCCGAAGACGTTCTTCGGCGGGTGGCCGTGGCGGCGGATATAGCGGTCGCGGGCGAACTCGCCGCCCACGTAGTGCTCCCACAGGCCGGTTTCATGCCCGCCGAAAGGTCCCAGCCACACCGTGTAGCTCAAGACCACCAGCCCGCCGGGCTTGGTTACGCGCAGCATCTCCTCGCCCATGGCCCACGGGTTGGGGATGTGCTCGGCCACGTTGGAGGAATACGTGATGTCGAAAGTGTTATCCGCGAAGGGCAAGCTAGTGCCGTCGCCGCGCACTGCTTGGGCCACTGAGATGCCGGCGGCGGCCATTTCACCCACGTCCGGCTCCAGCCCCACATAACTGGCACCGCGCTGAGCAAAGGCGGAAGCGAAATAGCCGGGACCGCCCCCGACGTCGAGCACGCGCGCGCCGGTGAGGGAAAGGGAGTGGTCGCGGGAGAGGGCGTCGACAAGCGCGGCGGTGTCCTCAGCCAGACCGCCATAAAAGATCGCGGGCGCTGTCTGCTCAAAGCGGAAGGAGCGCAGCAGCCGCCAGGAGCGGCGCAGTGTGGCCAAGGCACGAGTGCGTTTCATAACCCACTAGGCTAAAGCATCGTCATGAGAATCCTTCTTTTGTGCTGGCGCGATTCCACCCACCCGCAAGGTGGCGGTTCCGAGCGCTATCTCGAGCGCGTCGGCGAGTACCTCGCCGCCCAGGGCCACGAGGTGGTCTTCCGCACCGCGCGCCACATGAACGCCGCCAAGCGCGAGCGCCGCAACGGCGTGCTTTATTCGCGCGCCGGGGCCAAGTTCAGCGTGTATCCGCGTGCGTTGTTGTGGATGCTGTTTGGTGCGCGCGGCGCTGACGTCGTGGTGGATACCCACAACGGCATTCCCTTCTTCGCGCGCCTGGCCACCCGCGCGCCCGTGGTGATCCTGACGCATCACTGCCACCGCGAGCAGTGGCCGGTGGCCGGGCCCGTGCTGGCGCGGCTGGGGTGGTTCCTGGAATCCCGCGTGGTGCCCGCGCTGTATCGCCGCAACACGTGGGTGACGGTCTCGGAGGCCTCGAAGCGCGACTTGGAGAAGTTGGGGATTCACGGCGCGCACATCATTGAGAACGGCGTGGACCCCCTGCCGTCTCACGTGCCCACCTTGGAGCGCGAGGCTGACATCCACCTGGTGACGCTGTCGCGCCTGGTGCCGCACAAGCAGATTGAGCACGCGATGGACACCGTGGCGCGGATTCCGGGCGCGCTTCTCGACGTCATCGGTTCCGGCTGGTGGGAATCTCACCTGCGCGAGTATGCGCGCGCCCACGGGGTGGAAGACCGCGTGCGCTTCCGTGGTCAGGTGACGGAGGATTATAAGCATGCGCTGCTTGCGCGCGCCGACGTACACCTCATGCCTTCGCGCAAAGAAGGCTGGGGTCTGGCAGTCATGGAGGCGGCCCAACATGGGGTTCCCACGGTAGGTTATGCATTTGGCCTGCAAGACAGCGTTATCGACGGTGAGACCGGTGTCCTGGTGCAGCGCGAGGAGGAGTTCGCGCAGGCCGTGCGCATGCTTGTCGACGACCTCCTCCTCCGCCACCGTTTAGGACACGCAGCGCGCGAGTTGGCGGCTACTTTTTCGTGGGAGAAAACCGGCGCGCGCTTCGAAGAGTTGCTAGAAGCGGAAGTGCGCACCAGGCGGTGCTAAGCCCCCACGGGGCGGGTGCCGGTTGCGCGTTCGTGGTGGCGACGATGCGGCCGTCCTCGACGACCGCGCCCACGCCGAGTTCTTCCAACCGGTCGAGGTTGCGGTTGTCCCAGGCCTCTGCGGCCGCTAGGTAGCGCGGCGATGGCTCATCCACTGTCACACCGTCGACGGTGAGCTCGCCGGAGTCGAGTTTGTTGGCGGCTTTGGAGTAGGGGTCGAGGGCGATGCCGCCGTCGAGCGTGATCATGGCGGGGCGGTCGGCGAAGAAGGTGAGGCGCCCGTCGAGGTCTTCGACGAGCTGGCGGTCGATGCCCGTTTCGCGTGGGCGTAACACGGCGAGTTCCCGCGGTGCATCGGGTGCCTGGAGCAAGCAGGCGCACAGGGCGAGCGCTGCGGGAAGCTGGTGCAGGGCTCCGATTCCCGCGACGGCCAGCGGCAGGGCGAGAAAGGTGAGCTTGGAGGAATCACGCACCAGGCCCGCGCCTGGGATGTGCTCGACGGCGAAGGCGATGAGACCGGGGGCGAGTGCGCCGAGGATGGCCAGGCCCATGCCAAGAACCGCCAGGACTGCCAGCGGGCGCAGCTCGCGCCGGGGCAGGCGGGTGGCGCCAAGAATGGCGAGGGCGGCGACGGCCAAGCCTGCCAGGGCGAACCCCTGCTCGCGGGAGGCCGGCACCGCCGCGGCATTCCAGATGCCGCCGAAGCCGAGCAGCGAGCCGACCGCACCCACGTAGGCCTCCGCGCGCGGGGCGAAGGCCGCGGCCTGGGCGGCGGGGTCGCCGGGAGCGGCAGGGGCGGTGAGAACACCGCCCACGAGGCTTGGAACCAGCCACGGCAACCACAACAAGACTGAGCCGCCCGCGAAGAGCCACCTTCTTCGCCCCTCGCGCTCACAGGCAACCGCGATGAGGCCCCCGAAGAGCCCGCCGGTGGGCGTCAAGGACGCGGCCCACAGCGCTAGCCACGCCACGCGCGGGCGCGCGTTGAGGCAACCCCACGCGATCACGGGCGCTAACCACGCGGCCATCGCCAACGACCACTGGCCCTGCAGGAGGCGCTCGATGACGAAAGGATTGGCCACCGCGCACGCCATCGCCGCGGCTGCTGCCCACGGGCTGAACTGTGTGCGCTGGCACGCCCACAGACCGGCTACCCACGCCGAAGCGCTCGCAGCAGAAAGGATAAAAACCCTGGCCATCCATGCCCCACCGAACATGGCCAGCACCCCGTCTTGCGGTGCGTTGCGCGCGGGCAGGTCGCCGGCGCCGAAGGCAGAGGCGGTGAACGCCGGGTGCTCAAGCAACACCATGTCGCGCCACAGGAACTCGCCGGGTAGCACGAAGGGCCAACACACCGCGAGCACGAGCGCTATACCCCACGCACCGAGGGCGGCGCGCATTGCAAGGGAGGCCCGGGACGTAGTCACGGGCGCCTACGCGCTCTGGGCGGCATGACGGCGCATGAACATCGCGGCCGCCACCGCCAACAATGCCACGCCGATGGCCTTGCCCAGCCAGCCGATGAGGCTCAAGACCTTGACCGTGTCGATGACCCCGCGAACCGAGTCGAGGCGTTCGGCGCGGGTGGAGTCGGACCAGGAGAGGGGGACGTCGAGAAGCGCGCGTTCTTGTGTGTCATCGGCGTCGACCATGGCCTGGGCCTGGCTCGCATCCGTGGCCCAGAAGATGCGCGGGTGTTCCTCCTCGTTGACGATGGTGCCCGTCGTGGGCTCTACCCATACCGTGCGGCTCACCGCGTAGAAAGGCTCGAGGATGACGTGCGAATTCGGCTTGAGGTTGTAGCGCTCAAGGGATTCCTGCGAGTAGAAATCCCCCGCCGGGCCGGAGCGCTGGTTGTCGAAGGCGAAGACCTCCGCGAGGGGAACCGGCGCGACATCCTGGTGGAAGACATAGGTCGGGATGCCGTCGAGCTTCTCATCGCGCAAAAAATCGATGGGCTCCGCGTCCTGGGGGAGCGGGTCGAAGAAAGGATAGGAGCGCTGCTCCGCGCCAGCGGGGAAGAAGTAGCTGATGCCATCGCGCTCGATCCGGTCCTCCACCTGCACGTCGAAGGCAGACAGCTCGATGTGCTGCGTGGTGTTCGGGCCTGCTACCGGGTAGGTGGACTCGCGGTTGAGCAGGGATTCCTCGGTGATGTGCGCGAAGGTCTCGCCATCTACGGTGAGCGTGGTGGTGGACTCAGCGTGGGCCACGGAATCCTTCTCCGCGGGGGCGGTAGTGGTGTGGCGGGTGAACTCGACCCCGTCCTGTTCCGCGCGGACCGTGATGTCGAGGTCCCTGGGCAATGGGCGGGACTGGTTGTTATACAGCGGCGGAAGGATGGACCCGAGTATGAGGAATACCGCGGCGGCAATCGTCACCTGCGCTAGGCGGGAGCGAAGGAACACGTCAGCTCCGATCGGTCGAGGGATTCACTGCAGAAATAGTATCGTAGTGGGCCATGCGCTTTCTCCCTGAGCTCGAAGGCGTGCGTGCGCTGGCTGCATTGGCAGTCGTGATCACGCACGTGTCCTTCCAGACGGCAACCGGTTGGGCCTGGGCTGAGCGCTTGGATTATGGGGTGGCGGTCTTCTTCGTGCTCAGCGGTTTCTTGCTGTGGCGCCGGCGGCATGCGCACACGGCGGGGCAGTATCTTCTTTCTCGTGTGGCGCGTTTGGCACCGCTGTATGTGGTGTGCGTGGTGGCGGTACTCGCCTTGCTTCCCGACGCTTCCCCCTTAACCTTCCCGCAAGTCATCACCAACCTGACCGGCACGCAGCTCTATATTGCTGACGGCTTGGTTCCCGGGTTAACGCAATTGTGGTCGCTGTGCGTGGAGTTCGCCTTCTATGCGGTGTTGCCGTTGTTGGCGTGGTTGTTGGATAAGCTCTCGGCGCGCCCGCGGGTTGCGGTTATCGCCGGTGTGGGAGGTCTGAGTTTGTTCTGGGGCTTCCTGCCCTTTGTAGCCGGGTATGAATCTGGCGATATCAACACGCAGATTTGGCCGCCGGCGTACTTTTCGTGGTTCGCGGTGGGAATGTTGGCCGCGGAGGCTGAGGCGGCTGGGGTGCGCCTGCGCGCTGGGCGCATTGTGCGGCTCGCTTGTTGGGTGGTGGCCGCGGGCTGCGTGTGGCTGGCCAGCCGCGAGTGGTTCGGCCCGCAGGGGTTGGTCCACCCGGAGCCTGGCGAGTTTGCGCGCCGCATTGCGGTGGGCGCAGTGTGCGGGGCCTGCATCGTGGTGCCGGTAGCGCTGGCGCCGCGCGAAAGCTGGCTCTCCTCCGCTGTGATGCGGGCGCTGGGCCGCTGGTCATATGGGGTTTTCATGTGGCATGTGGGGGTGCTGGCCATCGCCTTCCCGCTGTTGGGTGTGTCTGCCTTCTCGGATGCTGCCTGGGATTTCGCGGTGGTGCTGGCTTTTACGGTGGTGGTCAGCTGCGTGCTGTCTGCTGCGACCTACGTGCTTGTCGAGGTCCCCGGCCGCGACCTCATCCGCTCCCTCGCCTTTACACGCGGTCGCATCACCGTTCCGCGTTCGCTGCCCCGCCTCGCCTCCGATTCTGCGAGCGCTTCCGGTTCCGGATCCCGTTCCAACGCTTCTGGCTTTACTAATTCTGCTTCCTAACTAGTCTTCTTAGCCTTGCCTCCGGTTTCGCAGAAGGCATCTTGCAAAGGACATCAGTCAAAAGGCGTCTTTGCTCCTAAAAACGCCATTTTCCCCTTCTAGATGGCGTTTTTAGCCCTAAAGATGCCTTCTGTAGGGCGCCTTCTGTGAGATGCCCTTTGAGAGGTGCCTTGTGCGGAACACCATGCGCAGCGAGTCCGCGTTTAAACCAGTGGCCTGGAAGGCTGCAGCAGGGGCGGATAGCCATGTGCAGTAGGGCCGCGTATCTAGGACGTGCGGCGGGACGGGAGGCAGGCACAGGTAATGGCCGCGACGCAGAGCAGTTGCACGAGCAGCGAGTCGCCGGCGTAGCCCTCCGCGGGCCAAGGTGCGCGGGCGAGCATCGCGCCCGCGGCAAGGGTGAGCATGCCCGCCAGATAGTCGGAGCGCAGCGTGGTCCAGCGGGTGATGGCCCACGCCGCGGCAGCGGCGGCCACACCGGGCAGACCTGCGACGAGAGCCATCGTTGCCGCGATGAGCAGGGCTAGCAGGACACGCGCCGAGGTAGACGAGTGAGCAACACGGGCGGGCGAGGGCGTTTGGGAAGCTGCGGAGGATGCCGGGAGGGCGGCATCGGCGACTGGGCTGGTCGAGGTTGTGTCGTGTGCTGCGTACGTCCCGGACGAAGCAGTGGAAGCAGTAGGCGAGGCGGGGGCAGCGGCTTGGGAGCGGGGGCCGCGGGCCATGACGAGCAGACACAGCGCGGTGGTCAGCGCGGCGAGCGCGCCGCCGAGGCCGAGGCCCACGCGGTAGGCACGGTCGGCAGCGAAAGACATGTGGAAGGTGCCGCCGGCACCGGCGGGAATGAGGAAGGCTTGCGTGTCGGCATCGATGGAGCGCGGCTCGAGGGGCAGCGGTTGCGAGCTGGAGGCCGGCGTCGAGTCCGGCGCTGAGTCTTGTGCCGAACCTGACGTCGAGACCGCGGCTGTGCTGGGGGAGCGCAGCTCGCCGCGCAGGCCCTCGTTGAATGTCCGGCCCGTGATGAGAAGGCGGTCGTGGTCGGCGGGCTCGATGGGCGAGCCGGAAGCGAGCGGGGTATAGCCGGAGTCGGCGGAGGACCCGGCTGCGGCGGCTTCCTGCTCAGAAGAAGTGGCTGAATCCGCAGAAGATGCACGCGAGGAGGCGGGAAGGGGCGCGGGCAAGGAGGACGCGGTATCGGTCAGCGCCGCCCAATCGCCGGTGGTGCGCACGAGGTGCTGACCGGCGGGCAGGTCGAGGGTGGAGTTGGGGGCGTGGGGGGAGCCGTCGATAAGCACTGTCTTCTCACCGGAGACCCGCACTGTCATGTCGCGCGGGGTAGTAAAGGAGCGGATGAGGATGTGCTCGTTGTCTTGCTGGAAGAGGAACTGCTCGGCATCGGGCGAGGTATCGGGCACGGTGATGAGGCGCCGCGGGGTGGGCTGGTCCACGATGGACGCCTCCGCAATCCCGGTGCGGCGCTGCGGCTCGATGCGGATGGTGGAGGCCTTCGCGCCGGGCACGCGAATATCGCGGGCGCGGTAGGCCTCCATGGTGACCGTCACCTTGGAATCGCCGTTGTGGATGGTCACCTCAGTCGTGCCGGTGGTCATTAGACGCAGCGTGGGCGAGGTCCACGTGGAGTCGGAGTGCAGCTCCAACCAACCGGAATCGCCGGGCGCTGGCCACCAGGCAGTGGAGTTTTCGCCGTCGACGGCCGCGGTAAGAGAGCGCGCCGGGTTCGCCCCGCCGAAGGCCGAGGCATCGGCGGCAGAGGACGATGCGGTGACGCGGCCATCGTGCTCCACCACCTGGGTCAGCGGGCCGGCGGAGGGGTAGTCGCGCAGCCGGTTGCGCACCGTCGATGGGTCGCTAGGGGCCAGCGGCGCGGAAACCGGGCCGGAGAGCGTGCCGTAGTTGCGGTCGCGCAGCACAGGCGTATCGGTGATGATGTCCGCGTCGGAGGCGACGAGCTCGTGAGGGCCGGAGAGGAGCGCGAGCGATTCCCCACCGCCCGCCACGCGCGGCGGATCCGCAGGAGCCAGGTTCATGGAGAGGCCGCGGTCGAAGACAACGACGTCGACCTCCCCGAAGGTGTGGACCTCGCCCGGAATATGGGTTGCAGAACCAGAAATCAGGTCGTGGCGCACCGCGACGGCCCCGATACCGAGGCGCTGCAACACATAAGGCGCGGACGCGGGATCACGGGAAATCTGTGCCATCGCACCGTCCAGGCCACGGATAGCCTCGGGCGGGATGAGGGGAACGGCGTCGCGGACGGCCCAGGGGACGTCGAGAAGCGGCTGCGCCGGCTCGTCACGCGTCCAGCCCCAGTCCTGCCGCGCAAAGGAGGCCGGGGGGTAGATGAGCACGCGCGTATCCAGCGAGTTCATGAAAGAGGCGGCTTCGTGCCAATAGGCGGGAACCTCCTCGTAGGCGCCCTTCGGCAGCAGCCGGCCTGCCCAGGCGGGGGCGGTCGCGCCCACCACCACGAGGCACACCACAAGGCCCGCTGCTTCACGACGCCCCGGGGACAACGTCCGCGGCAACCTCACCCGGGCGGCAATCGCGGCCACGCCGAGCAGCAGCGGGAGGCGCACCAGCGGGTCGAACTTGTGCACGTTGCGCAGCGCGGCCAGCGGGCCGTCGAGCGCGTCGAGGTACCAGGCGGCATGCGTGCCCAGTACGGCCACGCCCACGAGCAACATCGCAGACCAGAGGCGCGGCAGGCGGGACAGGCCCACCAGGCCTAAGGTGGCAACGCTCACGGTGACGAGCACGAAGACCGGCTCGGTGGCCAGCTCATTGCCGGCGACGCGCTCGGTATCCACAAACGGCGCCCAGCTGGTGGTGCCGCGCAGGATTTCTGCCAGGTTAAGCCAGCGAGTGGTTACGCCGGCGGACTCGATGAATTCCGTAAAGGGCGGGGCATAGCGGCCCAAGATGAGCAGCGGGATAATCCACCACGCGGATACCGCCGCGCAACCGGCCAACCAGGCCAGGCCAGTCTTGCCCGCGCGCCGCCACAACAGAATCACACCCGCCGGCAAGCAGGCAGCCAGCGTGGCCGTGGCGTTGACCGCGCCCATGTACGCCACTGCGACGACCGAGGGCGCGGCATCCCGCCAGCCCAGTGTGCCCGGCCGCAGGAAGGGCAGCAGCACCCAGGGTGCTAGCATGACCGGCCAGGTCTCCGAGGAAATCGCGCCCAGCGTGGTCAGCGTGCGCGGGGAGAGCGCGTAGAGGAGGCTGCCCATCAGCGCGGCATAGCCCGGCGCGGCGGGAAGTACTGTGCGGACCACGCGGAAGAAACCCAGAAAGCCCACCGCCAGGACTAAGAACCACCAGGCGCGCTGCGCTATCCAATCCGGAAGTGGATCCGCCAGCAAGAAGAACAAGCCCTGCGGGAAGAGATAGCCATAGGCCTGGTTCTGTAGCTGGCCCAGCGTGAAAGTATCGGTATAAGCATGCAGCGCGCCGGCCAAAAACCCAGCCGGGTTGGCCACCAGATCGTGCTTGGTATCGGCGGCGGTCAGCCCCCACGGCTGCACCAGAACCACGAGGGCTAAAAAGAAAAGCCCCCCGATGCGTGCGCGCACGCTACTCGCGGGAGCCGTACTCCGGCCCGCCCATCACGGCGTCGGAGGCCTTGACGGAGTTATCGTTCGGTACGGCATCTGCCTGCGAGAATTGGGCAATGCCCAGGATGGTTACGACTCCCAGCGCCACGCCGACGACCGCGCTGCCCAGGGCCGGGCCCAGGGTGCGCTTGTTGAGGGAATCGCTGTCGAATGCCATGGCGCCAGATTCTAGCAGCTAAAAGCTGCCTTTAGGAGTCGCTTTCTTCCGCGTCGTCCTCATCGTCGTTCTCCGGCGGCACGATGAAGACCGGCAGACCGGCGTTGCGCACGATGTACTCCGCCGTGGAATTCGTCCACAGCGAGCGGAAGCCGGTGAGGGCGCGAGTACCGGTGACGATGACGTCGATGTTGAGTTCTTGGGCGGCGTCGACAATCGCGCTCTGAATCGTCGTTACGGATTCCACCAGGTGGGCATGGCCCCGCAGCCCCAAGGTCTCCGCCTTGGCGATGCCCTGGCGGCAGATGGCGAGGGCCTCCTCGTAGGCCGGATCGTCCTCCACGCTCTCCGGCGAGACCGTGGATTGGTGCAGCCCGGTGCGGCTGACGGCGCGGGCGGCCTGGCGCGCGGACGGCTCCCACGCGGTGAGGATCTCGACGTCGGTGGGGCGCAGGAGCCGCGCGGCGTACTCGAGGGCGCGGTCGGCGCGGTCGGAGCCGTCATAGGCAATGAGCATGGTCTCTCCGTTATTCATGTGGCCATCCTAACAACCAGGTGTTGCCCGCGCGGGTGCTTCAGGCACACTGGTGGGCATGAGAAAAGCAATGCCCGCCCTCTTGTTGAGTGCTAGCTGTGCGCTGAGCGCGTGTAGCGAGGAGCCCGTGCTTTCCGACGCCCCGCCCAGCGAAACCAGCGCCGCGCCCACTAGCGCCGCGTCGGGGGACTCGACACCACAGGAAGCCGCGCCCGAGGATGTTCGCGCCCGCGCCGCCGCCAAGCTCATGCCGCCGGCACTGAACTACGAGGATGCCCGGGCGAAGCTGGAAGCCGGTGTAGGTGGGCTCTTCATCCCGAGCTGGGCCGACCCCGAGCTGCTCAGCGATGGCCCGCGGGGAGTGAACGCTTTGCGCGAGGAAATGGGCCGCGACTTCGAGGTCTCCATCGACTTCGAGGGCGGGCGCGTGCAGCGCTTTTCCGAAATCTTGGGCGACTACCCCTCCCCGCAGGCCATGGCGGAGGGCCATAGCCCAGAAGAGGTCGAGGCCCTAGCCACGGAAATCGGGCACAGCCTGCGCGCCCACGGCGTGACGGTGGACTTCGCCCCGGTGCTCGACGTGGATGGGGGAGACCTGGAGGTCGTCGGCGACCGCGCCTTCTCCACCGACCCGGAGGCCGCCGGCGAGTATGGCGCGGCCTTTGCCCGCGGGCTGCAGGCTGCCGGCGTGAAGGCCGTGTTCAAGCACTTCCCCGGCCACGGGCGCGCCTCCGGGGACACGCACCTGGGTGAGGCCGTTACCCCGCCCCTGGAAGACCTGTATGACCGCGAGTTCGTGCCATTCCACACGGCAATCCCGCAAGCTCCGGAAGCAGCGCTCATGATGGGCCACCTCGTGGTTCCTGGGCTGGGCGAGGAGCCGGCCTCCCTCAACCCGCGGGCCTACCAGCTAGCCCGCGAGGAGCTAGGCTTTGAGGGCACGATTTACACCGATGACCTGGGAGGAATGGCCTCCATCTCGGAGAACTTCAGCGTGCCGGAGGCCGTGGCCGCAGCCCTCGCCGCCGGGGCCGATATGCCGCTGTGGTCCACCGACGAGGACATCAACGCGGTCATCGATGCGGCCGCCGAAGTCGTGGCCCAGCAGGAGCGCGACTAGTAAAAACTAGCTGGCAGACGTTAATCTCGTACACGTGAAAAAGGCAATCGGACACAGGCAGCAGCGACGCAAGGGACTCCAGGTGACCCTTGGCGTGCTCGTCGGCCTCCTACTCATCGCCGGCATCGCCTATGCATGGGACGTGATGGCCAACCAGCACAAGGTTCCGCGCGCGACGTCGGTCGGCGGCGTGGACATCTCCCGCATGGAGCGCACCGCCGCGGTGGAGAAGCTGGAGCAGGAACTCGGGGATGTCGCGGCCCAGCCCGTGGACATTCGCGCCGGGGAGAAAAGCTCGCAGCTTATCCCCCAAGACTCCGGCCTGAGCCTGAACTACCAGAAGGCCGTCGATGGCATTCCTGATGCCTCCCTGAACCCCTTCTCGCGCCTGTACAGCTTCATCAAGCCCACCCAGGAGATCCCTGTCGCCGTGGACGTCGATGAGGGCCAGCTTTCCGGGGAGCTCGAGCGCGTCGGCAACGAGCTGAAGGTCGAACCGGAGGATGGAAACCTGGAGCTTATCGACGGCTCCCTCAAGGAGACCAAGCCCAAGCTCGGCCAGGCGGTGGAAGAGGGGGAGCTGCACGAGGGCGTCGTTAAGCACTGGCTCGACCCCGAGGGCGTTGAGGTTGAGCCGATGGTGGTGGAGCCTCAGATTAATGATGAGGCGATTGAGGCCATGCGCACCGGGGATGCCGCCCGCGCGCTGGATAACCCGCTGACCCTAAAGGGCGAGAACAACACCGCCGGGACCCTGCGCAAGCCGGAGATTTCCCAGTTTGTGTCCATCGCGGCCGAGGAGGGCGAGCTGCGCCTCAAGGTGGATAAAGACCGCGCGCGCGAGCTCTTCCAAGAGCGCATGCAAGGCTCCGAGGTGCCCGGTACTAACGCCAAGATTTCCTTCAGCGGCAACGACAAGCAGATCACGCCCTCGGTGGATGGCTCCATCATCGACTGGGAGAAGACCTTCGAGGGCTTCGAGGACCGCGTCACCAGCGAGGATGACCGCGAGTGGGACGCCGACTACAAGCCGGACCCGGCGGACTTCACCACGGAGATGGCGGAGAAGGCCACCTTCGATGAGACCGTGTCCGAGTTCTCCACCGGCGGTTTCTCCGGGGCCTCCGGAACCAATATCCGCCTGGTGGCCCAGCAGGTCAACGGTGCCGTGGTCAACCCGGGCGAGACCTTCTCCCTCAACGGCTACACCGGTCCGCGCGGCACGGCGCAGGGCTACGTGGAATCCGGCATCATTATCGACGGCCACGCCGGTACCGCCGTGGGCGGCGGCATCTCCCAGTTCGCCACCACCTTGTACAACGCAGCCTACTTCGCGGGCATGGAGGACGTCGCGCACACCCCGCACTCCTATTACATCTCGCGCTACCCGGCAGGCCGCGAGGCCACCGTCTATGAAGGTGCTATTGACCTGCAGTTCAAGAACACCTCGAACCACCCAGTGCGCATCGAGACTGACTTCGGCAGCGAGATCACCGTGCGCTTCAAGGGCGTGAAGACGGTGGAGGTGGAGTCCATCAACAACGGCCGCTGGGCCAAGACCGAGCCGCAGCGCAAGTCGGTGCGCGAGGACTGCTCGCCGTCGTCTGGCGCGCCGGGCTTTACGACGTCCGATACCCGCGTGATCAAGGATCTGTCCGGCAAGGAAATCTCCCGGGAGACCACCACCACGGTGTACGATCCGCAGCCCATCGTTACCTGCGGTTAAGCCATGACCCGGCCGATGCACACCGCGGTGAAGGACCCGGCGGACGTCGATCAGCTGGCCCAGCACCCAGTGAAGTTTGGTCGCGTCGCCGGCCTTTTCGCAGCCCACCGCGGCACGCTGCTTGTGGTGGTAGCGCTCATCATCGCGACGTCTGGGCTGACGGTGGTGCAGCCTTTCTTGGTGCGCCGCACCGTGGACGAGGCCATTCCCAACCACGACACCGCACTGCTGTTGTGGCTGGTGGGCGGCATGCTGGCCATCACCGTGGTCTCCCAGGCCATCGGCGTTATTCAGTCCTTTCTGTCCGCGCGGGTGGGGCACACCATCATGCACGAGCTGCGCACGCAGGTCTTTGCCAACCTGCAGCGCCAATCGCTGCAGTTCTTTACCAACAACCGCGGCGGTGAGATTCAATCCCGCCTGACTAATGACATCGCGGCGATGCGCGGCATGGTGACCACCACCGCGACATCCGTGGCCAGCAACCTCACCATGACTGTGGCTACGTTGGTGGCGATGGTGGCGCTTTCGCCTACCCTCTCGCTTTTGTCCCTGGTGGTACTGCCGCCTGCAGTGTGGCTGACCCGCCGCGCCGCCGTTCTGCGCCGCAGCCTCATGGAGAAAAACAGCCGCGCGCAGGCGACGCTGCAGCAGACCATTTCGGAGAACCTGTCGGTCTCCGGCATGCGCCTGGCGGCCACGCTGGGTGCGCAGGAGCGCGTCTATGACGGCTTTGAGAAAACCTCCCGCTCCCTCATCCGTTTGGAGCTGGAATCGCAGTTGGCCGGGCGCTGGCGCATGGCGCTGACGCAAATCATCTTCGGCGTGATGCCGGCCCTGATTTACCTGGCGGCCGGCTTGCGCCCGGGCATTACGATTGGCACGCTCATCGCCTTTTCCACCCTGCAGACCCAGATCTTCCGTCCCATTACCGGCCTGCTCAACGTGGGCGCGCAGTGGGTGGCGTCGATGGCTCTGTTCAGCCGCATCTTCGAATACCTGGACCTGGAACCCGATCTCACAGAGGCCACTCAGCCCGCCCAGCTTGCCGACGCCTCCCTCACCCTCCACCACGTCTCCTACCGCTACCCCGGCACCGACACAGACGCGCTTTCCGACGTCTCCCTGACCATCCCCGCCCACACCACCACCGCGCTTGTGGGGCATACTGGTTCCGGAAAGTCCACGGTGGCCGCCCTTTTGGCGCGCTTGGCCGATCCGACAGAAGGCTCCGTGCACCTGGGCGGAGTCGACCTGCGCGATATTCCGCCGGAGCAGCGCGCGGAGGTCATTGGCGTGGTCTCCCAGGAGACCTACCTGATTCACGGCACGGTGCGGGAGAACCTCCTCTTTGCACAGCCCGATGCCAAAGAGGAACAGATGTGGGCGGCGCTTAACGCCGCGCGCGTGGACGAGGTCATTGCCGCGCTGCCGGAAGGCCTGGACACAGTGGTGGGCTCGCGCGGCTACCGTTTCTCCGGCGGTGAGCAACAGCGCCTCTCGCTGGCCCGCACGCTGCTGCGCCAACCCCAGGTGCTCATCCTCGATGAGGCCACCTCGGCCCTTGACAACGAAACGGAGCGCGCCATCCAGGACGCAGTGCTTGGAGCGGACGCCACCCGCCTGGTCATTGCGCACCGTCTGTCCACCATCCGTGACGCCGACCAAATCATCGTCCTCGACGCCGGCCGCGTAGTCGAGCGCGGCACCCACGCCGAGTTGGTTGCGCGCGGCGGCGCTTACGCGGCGCTGCTTCGCGCCGCGTCCACTACCGGTGACTCTTAAGCTACCTGTGCGACGCCGAGTTGCCGGAGCGGTGGGAGCAAATGCTTCTCTCGGCGGTGATGCTCCAGCGGCGTAACGTCATTCCGATGTCGTTGTAGGGGTGGAGCATCGCAGGTAGAGCTGCTTACCCCCTAAAGTGGCTCTTCCGGTTTCGGGGTGCGTAGCGGGGTGA
>NZ_KV813883.1:0-1693 GCF_001813755.1 Corynebacterium sp. HMSC074H12 | reverse complement strand
CACTACGTGTCCACGATTTGCGGGCAACCCCACGAGGCGCTAAAAGGTGGGGCGAGCGCCAAAAGGTAGTGCCGGTTGCGGCTTGCTGTTAGCCATGATCAGAGCGTGTAGGTACGTGACGCAAAGACAGGATCCGCCGCCATACACTACTCCGATCTGGTGACAGTCCACGCCCGCTTGACCTACCGGCTGACCAGCTTCCTCCTCGAAATCTCGCCGCCGGGGACAGCGTCGAGTGGATGGACGCATTCCGCGCCCAACGTCACGCAAACATCGTCTTCACGATCACCGAGTGGGAGCAGTACTGGCTGGGTACGCGTGTGGATCCGCGAACATTAGAAACGGATATAATACTGACAAGCACAGCTGTGCATCCCCTATTTGAATGAACAAGGAGTCAAGAATGAAGTTATATTCTATTTACAGTAAACTGCTTAATTCAGAGTCTTACATAGAGCTGATGAATAGCGATAGAACGGAAATACAATTTTATTTCTTATATGACGAAGGCGAACTAAATACGAAACCTAAATTTAGAGGACAGGAAGGTTTCAGTACTAATAATATTAAACTTACCGATAAATATGACAGCATAGATAGTCTGTTGGTCTTTTCTACTGATTTTTATGAAAAAATGAGTCTTCTACTCGAAGGCGAAATGCAGTTTTCTGAAGCAGAGCTGATGATAGGTGGTGAAATCATTAATTGTTATATTGGGAAAATAACCAACATTCAAAGCATTTTAAACGAAGAGAAATCAGAATATGATGAGTGGCTAGGGGATGAAGATGAGCCTTTTGTAGAAACGCCGGTATTTATGAAGGAGATTCACAATACTGTTTATTGCGTTAGAAACACATCCCGACAACATATCGTAGGATTTACAGAGTTGTTTAAACAACAGGTAGAACAAAAAGGTTTAAAAATTGATTTTCAAGAGGTTAACCAATAATTTATTCGACTCTCTGATTTAACGGGACCTAATCAATGCCATAAGGAACATTAAACCTAATGAAGTGCAGCTCATACGCGATGAATAACTAACGACGTGATCGGTGCCGCACAGAATCCTTCAAAGATTTCTTGACGACGAACCAAGACGCTGCGGGAGTGGAAATCCGTCTTGCCGGTGGGGTCACACATCGAGTTCCAATTCAGAATTGAGCCAACCACGGACACAATGCCCATGTTCAAAGTCGCCCACTCTCAGTGGGCCCGCAAAGAAGCTGTAATCTGCCCGCTGTTTTACGAGCAAGGTCGTGCGGGCTGATGATGCCTGACTGGATGAGTCGCACAATGAATGTGCCCGTTCCCGTGAACGGGTCAGGCACAAGGGGCTGGCGGCCACCTCAGGCAAACGCGAAGGCGACGGCACGACGCCCATGGGGCAATACCGCATCCCCTTCACCTTTGGAACCAAAGTAAAACCCAAGGGCACCAAAATCGAGTACCGCCGCGCCGACCGCAACGACCAGTGGGGTACACGGTCTGGCTCACCCCACTACAACACGTGGATGAGCGCAACCTGAAGTGAACTGAAGAACCAGTAGAGGTGCGGGGTGTGGTGGAGGTCGGAACCTATCAACCCCACACCACCTCGGCGCGCGGGTTTGTTGGTGCGTTACTGGCGCGGGTGCCCTGCGCAGTTGGAGGGTTACCGGCTCTTCCGGTTTCGGGGTGCGTAGCGGGGTGA
>NZ_KV813882.1:0-167052 GCF_001813755.1 Corynebacterium sp. HMSC074H12 | reverse complement strand
CAAGCCGACTGAGCCGACGAAACCGACTGAGCCGACCAAGCCGACTGAGACTCCGGATGACGGTGACGGTAAGGATAAGGACGACAACGACGGCAGCTCGAAGAAGTCTGACCTCCCGTGGTGGCTGCTGCTCATCCCGGGTCTGGGCCTCATCAAGCTCATCATCGATGGTGGCAACGGCGGTGACGGTGGACACGATGGTGGCCACGATGGCGACCACAGCACTGAGGTCACCGAGGATGGCGGCCGTGGCAACAACCACGGTGAGCCGACCGAGGAGACCGGTGACAACACCGGCCGCGATGACCGCGAGGTCACTGTCCTGGACGCAACTCCGCCGGAGGACTCCGGTCAGCCGCTGCCGTCCAACGCAGAGCGCGTGGAGATCAAGCATGTACCTTCTGGTGCGACGAAGCTTGACCCAGGCATGAAGGACTTCATCAAGTAGTCCAGACCGCAACACCATCCCAGCCCTCACGGGTTGGGATTGGTAGGGGCAGAGAACAATGAGGACAATCCCCTCCAGGGTGTAAAACGCTGGAGGGGATTCGTCGTCTGATTTTTAGTCTATTGTTTAGAACGAATAACTAGAGCCAATATTTTTATAAGCTAAATCTCAGAAGCTAGAACGTAGAAGTTAGGAGCGAGGAATAGAAAATGACTGATGATGGTGAAAAGAACGGTATCCCGGAGTATCCCGGTGAGTCCTCTGCACCCGAACACCGCGCCAGCGAAGCGCAGCCGGTAGGCGATGAGAAGAAGAGCAACAAGAAGCTGCTCATCGGTATTGCAGCGCTCATCGCGATTATCTTGGTTGTCGTACAGCTAGTGCTCTATGCGGGCCGCACTGAGGACGATTCCGCGGAGACGAATGCGGCTGAGGAACAGACGTCAACCTCGCAGAGCGTTGAAGCTGAAGCGCCGACAACGAACAATGATCCCTTCGTGGATGACTCTGGCGAGCAGGAACACGAGGTAGAGCCGGCGCCGGGTGAGTTCCGGGGCTTTGGCGCGATGTCCTTGGGAATTAATGATGAGTTCGCGGCCGTGGACCCGATTCAGGTCACTGATACCGGCATGCTGATTCCCCCGCACGATGTACAGCGCTTGGGCTGGTACTCCGCGTCGGCAGTGCCGGGCGAGGCTGGTCCGGTGGGCTCCAGTGTTATTACCGGCCACATCAACTACCAAGGTCAGGGCACGGGCTTCGCAGAGAAGTTCACCACCATGGAGTTGGGCCAGGAATTCACCGTCTTCATCGATGGTGAGGAGCGCCGATTCCGCGTGACCGAGGCGCCGTACCGCCTGCAGAAGGGGGCGGGTTTCCCGGACGTGGTCAATGACACGCAGGGAGACAACCGCTTGGTCCTGATTACCTGTGGCGGCAAGTTTGTGGGTGGTCAGCTTGGCTACGAAGACAACATCATCACCGTGGCGGAGCCGGTGGCACCGGTGGAGGGTGCTGAGGCACCGGCGGCTTAAGCTGTCGCAGCGGCCTAAGCAGGTGTACTGCTTACGCCGCAGACTGTTTAGGCGGAGGCCTCCTGCAGGCGGGCAATATGTAGCGTCAGGTAGGAGACCTCATCGGGGGTTAGGGCGCTGTCGAGGCGCAGCTCAATAAGGTTGGCCACCATCTGGGCGGTCTCGACGGCATCGGGGTAGCGCGCGGAGATAGCGGTGGCCACTTGGCGGTCGTCAGAGTCGAGCTGCTGGTGCTCCGCCATGCGTACAAACAGGTAGCGCAGGTGCGTGATGAAGCGGGCGACGGAGATGTCCTCGCTGTTGAGTTCCGTGCCGTTGTGGGAGCCGATGACGGCCAGGATCTGTTGAATCAACCCCGTCATGCGGTAGGTGCCGGAAAGGTCTCCTACCGCGAAGCCGGCGTTGACCAGGTGCAGGGTAATGGCCACGGCTTCGTCGGCAGCCAGTGGTGTGTGTAGGCCACTGTTGATGGCGGTGAGTAACTTCTGCGCGAGGCTAAAGTCCTCGGCGTAGAGGTGGCGGACCTCAGCCTCGAGGGGATAAGACACCGTGTTGCCACGGCTGACAGCGCCGTGGATGTGGTCCGCAATCGCCACGACCAGCGTGAGCTTGCTGCGTAGAGCCTCAGACATGTCCACGGAGTGCATGGCGTCGATGATCAGTTGCACGTACTCGCCGGGGATGCCGGCGATCATGGCGGCGAGGTGATCCGGGTCGCGGCCAGAGTCAGGAACGAAGACCTTCACTACCTTGGTCGGGTCAACCTCAGTGCCAGGCTTTGCCTGGAAGCCGATGCCACGGCCGGTGACAATGACGTCCTCCGCGCCGCGCCGTGCGAGCACGACGTTGTTATTGAACACTCGCAACAGTTGCACAAGGCACCTTTCTGGTTGAGGTTAAAACGACTAAAGCCGGCCACGATGGTGGATACATCGAGCCAGCTTAGTCAGGGTGTGTTAAACGGGGGCTAAAGGTTCCCTAGCGGGTGCTTTAGCGGGTCGTGGTGATGACCGTATCGCCGGCGGAGGCGTGGTTGAGGCCAGCCGGGGTGACGGCGGACAGCGCCTTGGTGTTGGTTACGGCCAGGACGATGGTGGTGTCGTAGCCAGCTTCCTTGACCTTGTCGAAGTCAACGGTGGCCAGCAGCTCACCCTGCTTGACGGTGTCGCCCTTCTTGACGGCCGGAGCGAAACCTTCGCCCTTCATCTTCACGGTGTTGATGCCGATGTGGACGAGGACCTCCACGCCGTCTTCGGTCTTGATGCCGTAGGCGTGGCCGGACTTCATGGCGCTGACGATCGTGCCGCTTACCGGGGAGTAGACGTCGTTGCCCTCAGGGACGATGCCGACGCCACCGCCGAGCGTTCCAGCGGAGAAGACCGGGTCATCGATTTCTGCCATCGGGACGACCTTGCCGGCGGCCGGCGAGGCGATGTCGGTGGTGGTGCCAGCAGCAGGCTCAGCGGCCTGGGCCGGTGCGTCTGCCTTGGTGGCGGTTGCGGTGGCAGCGCCAGCGCCGGCGCCGGCAGCAGCGGTGCCTGCGGATGCGGGGGCGTCGGCAAGCGTGGCGTTGTTGGCGTTGTCGAGCTCGGCCTTCTCGGCGGCCTCGCGGGCGGCCTTGGCCTCAGCGCGCTCCTCCGGGGTGCGGTAGTCGGTGAAAAGGATGAGCAGGAATGCCACGAAGAAAGCCACTGCGATGGAAATGGCGTACTTGGCCATCGGGGTGAAGACCGGGATGGTCAGCAGTGAGGTGAAGACGAAGGCATTCGTCGTAATACCGTTGGAGCCCAGGGTCAGCAGGGCGACGGTCAGGCCACCGGCGAAGCAGCCCACCAGCATGCGCGGGTAGATGCGCTTGTAGCGCAGGTGGATACCGTAAAGGGAAGGCTCGGAAATACCGCCCAGCAGGCCAGCCAGAAGTGCAGAGCCGGAGGTCTGGCGCATTACGGTGTCGCGGTCACGGATGGACAGGGCCAGCACACCGGCGGTAGCGCCGAAGCAGGCAAAGTTCCATGCGCCCATCGGGCCCTGGATGAAGTCGTAGCCCAAGGTCTGGATGTTGACCAGCATGAGGGCGTTGAGCGGCCAGTGCAGACCCAGCGGGACCAGGAACGGGTAGAGCATCGGGATGGCCAGAGCGAAGACGAACGGAGCGTTGTCATTGAGCCAGGACAGGCCAGCGCCAATGCCGTTACCGGCCCATACGCCGAAGGGGCCAATGATGAAGGCCGTTAGCGGGATGAGGAAAATCAGGGTCAGGAAGGGGACGAAGACCATGTGGACCGCGGACGGGATGAGCTTCTGGAAACCCTTGTAGAAGAGTGCCGCGACGGCAGCCATGATGAGCGGGACGAAGACATTTCCGCCGTAGTCCTGCAGCTGCATTGGCAGGCCGAAGATATCGATGGAGCACTGCTCTGCAGACAGCGTCTCGTTGGTCACGCATTGGACGGCTGGGTTGTCGGCGAGGCCGGTGAACTCCGGGGTGAACATCGCGAGCATGACCGCAGCGGGGACCCAGGGGTCGATGCGCAGCTTCTTGCCGGCGTTATAGGCCACCATGACGGGCAGGAAGAAGAAGACGGAACGCCACATGGCGTCGACGAAAAGCCAGGAGGCGGGCTTATCCTCAGCGCGGAAGTCGACGATGCCTAGCGCATCCAGCACTGCGGCGAAGGCAATAACTAGGGAGGCGCCCAGCAGCACGCCCAGGATGGGGCGGAAGGAATCCGAGAGGTACTCGAAGAAGGTATCCATCCACGGCAGCTTGCCCTTGGCCTTGGAACGGGCAGCAGCCTTGACATCGTCGTTGGAGCGGCCGGTAGACGCGCCGGCATTCTTCATCTGCGGGAGAGCGTTGATCTCGTCATAGACCGTGGCCACGTCGCCGCCGATGACGACCTGGTAGTTGCGCCCGCCTTGGGGCACAGCGCCCATGACCTTGGGGATAGATTCGAGTGCTTCCTTATCGGCTTTGGAGGCATCAGCCAGCTCGAAGCGCAAGCGCGTGGCACAGTGCGTGAAAGAGGTGATGTTCTCCGCTCCGCCGATGCCATCCAAGATGGCTTCGGCTGCCGAGCGAGTCTCTGTCGACATGAGAATCCTTTCGAGAGTAGGCAGGCACTGTGGCTAAAAACCACAAAAGACCTAGGCCACAATGGTTCATAGCGAACCATCCCCACACGGCTAAGAGTGGGGAGCCTAGGTCTTGCCCGAAGTAACAATCCTGGTTAGGACCCTACTCCGAAGTGATCACGTAGGGCAAGTTTCTGTGGGATACCGCACTCTGTGACGGTGTGGGGTGCTGGTGGCCTGCAACGTTGGGGATATGAAGCCTCACTTTGGCGGCGCGAAGGGATGCGTTCCCGTACTGTGAAAGTGTCGTAGTGTCACTGTGTGCCCAGTTTGTGAGCCCGGGTACACGCTTTCTAAGCAGAGAAAGGTTTCTCATGACCGCCAAGTCCTCACGGAATTCCGCCTTTATTAGCGTCATCGGGCGCGGCTTCGACGGTTTGGACGTTGCTGCTGTGGCTCAGGAACTGGGGGCCACCTTCGCCCAGGTCGATGACCTGGGTACCACGCTCAGCGAGGTCCTGGAAAATGCCCCCGCGGGCAACCTGGTCCTTCAGGGCACAGGCGTTATGGATTTTGATGCCAAGGCCGCGGCCGCCCTGGGCCTGCCCTTTGTCCTGATTTCTAACGCGCCCGCCCGCGCGGCGGAGTTGGCGCTGGGCCACGCGCGCTCTGTGGGCGCTACGGTGGTCGGCGCGTTGACCGATGTTTCCTCGGTTCCCGGTGCGATTTCTTCCCTGGAGGAGATCGAGCCCTATATGTCTGCCGAGCTCTTCCAGAAGCAGCTGCTGGACCAGGCCCGCGAGGTCGGAGCGCACATTGTTTTGCCGGAGGGCGAGGATGACCGCATCCTTCAGGCCGCGGGTGAGCTCATCAAGGGCAAGGTGGCGAAGCTGACGATTCTGGGTGACGGGAACGTCGAGAAGCGCGCCCAGGAGCTCGGGATCGACCTGTCCGGTGTGGAAATCATCAACCACCTGGAATCCCCACTGGTGGAGGAGTTCGCCGCGGACTTCGCGGAGCTGCGCAAGAAGAAGGGCGTGACGCTGGAGCAGGCGCGCGAGACCATGCAGGACGTGTCCTACTTCGCCACGATGATGGTGCACAAGGGCTTGGCTGATGGCATGGTCTCCGGCGCGGCGCACACCACGGCGCACACCATTAAGCCTTCCTTCCAGATCATTAAGACCAAGCCGGAGGCTTCCGTGGTTTCCTCCATCTTCCTCATGGTGATGCCGGGCCGCTTGTGGGCCTTCGGCGACTGCGCGGTGAACCCGAACCCGACACCGGAGCAGCTCGGCGAGATCGCTATTGTCTCCGCGCAGACCGCCAAGCAGTTTGGCCTGGACCCGCGCGTGGCGTTGCTGTCCTATTCCACGGGTACTTCGGGCGCTGGCCCGGACGTGGAGAAGGTGGCGCAGGCCGTTGAGGCGGCCCGCGGTATCGATTCTTCCGTGGCGGTGGATGGTCCGCTGCAGTTCGACGCTGCCTGTGACCCAGGCGTGGCCGCCAAGAAGGCGCCTGACTCTGATGTTGCGGGTAAGGCTACGGTCTTCGTCTTCCCGGACTTGGAGGCCGGCAACATTGGCTACAAGACGGCGCAGCGCACCGGTGGTGCACTGGCGGTGGGCCCGATTCTGCAGGGCCTGAACAAGCCGGTCAATGACCTCTCGCGTGGCGCGACCGTTCCGGACATCATCAACACGGTGGCTATCACCGCGATCCAGGCAGGGGTGAAATAGATGGCGTATGTACTCGTCCTCAACTCGGGTTCCTCCTCGGTTAAATTCCAGCTGGTGGACCCGGAAAGCTCGGCCACCGATACCCCGCTGGTCTCCGGTTTGGTGGAGCAGGTCGGTGAGCCGCAGGGCGCTGTGACCGTGAAGACGGGCGGTGAGGAGTTCAAGGAAGAGCTGGAGATTCCCACCCACTCCTTCGGCCTGGACCGCGCGTTTAGCATCATGCATGAGCACGGCGTGGGCCCGACGGATGTGGAGGTCATCGCCGTGGGCCACCGCGTGGTGCACGGTGGACGCCTGTTCAGCGAGCCGCAGCTCATCGTGGACCAGATCGAGTCCATGATCGAGGACCTCATCCCGCTCGCGCCGCTGCACAACCCGGCGAACCTGGACGGCATCCGCGTGGCGCGCAAGCTCTTGCCGGAGATCCCGCACGTGGCGGTCTTCGATACGGCCTTCTTCAACCACATGCCGCCGGCGGCCGCACTGTACGCGATCAATAACGATGTGGCCTCGCAGTATGACATCCGCCGTTACGGTTTCCACGGCACCTCCCACGAGTTCGTCTCGCAGCAGGTGCCGAAGCTCTTGGACCGCGACCCGGGCCACGTCCACCAGATCACGCTGCACCTGGGCAACGGTGCTTCGGCGGCGGCGATTCGCAACGGCCGCCCGATTGATACCTCGATGGGCCTGACCCCGTTGGCAGGTTTGGCCATGGGCACGCGCTCGGGCGATATTGACCCGGGTATCATCTTCCACCTCTCGCGTGAGGCAGGGATGTCCATCGATGAGATTGATGACTTGCTGAACAAGCGCTCCGGTGTGAAGGGCATTGCGGGTGTGAACGATTTCCGCGTGCTGCGCGAGCGCATTAACAACGAGGACCAGGACGCCTGGCTGGCCTACAACATCTACATTCACCAGCTGCGCCGCTTCATTGGTGCGTACATGATTGCGCTGGGCCGTGTGGATGCGATTACGTTTACCGCCGGCGTGGGTGAGAACGATACCGAGGTCCGCCAGGATTCGCTGTACAACCTGGACATGTACGGCATTGACTTCGACAAGGAAGCCAACCTGGTGCGCTCCAAGGAGCCGCGCATGATTTCGACCGCGGATTCCCAGGTCAAGGTCTTCGTGGTGCCGACGAATGAGGAGCTGGCCATCGCGCAGAAGTCCGCGGAGGTGGCCGCCATGGCACGGGAGGCGGGGCTGTACTAAGCCGGGCGTCGGCTATGCCGCCGGCCGGTAGCGCTGGCGGTTAGAACATCGTGACTGGGCGGACCTTGTTGGCCAGGTCCACCAGCGCGTAGCGGTGGCGGGCGAAGGGGGCCTGGCGGGCCAGTGCCCGCAGGGTATCCGCCAGGCCGTAGCGCAGGCCGCGCTGGGTGAAGGGGAACTCGAAGAGATCGTTGGGGGAGGCCGCCGCGTCGAGGTCTGATTCGCGCAGGAAGGTCAGCCCGGCGGAGATGACCGCGATCTTGATCTGCAAGAAGCGCGGCTCGTTCTGCGGAATCTCCTCCAAGCGGCGGGCGGCCCGGCGGATACGGGACTCGGAGAGATCGTGCACGATGAGCTGCAAAACCGTGGTCAAGCGGGCCATGCGGTGGTGGCGCGAGGCGTTGGGGACCTTATCCAAGGTGGCCACGGCGAGCTCAACTTGGTGCTCGGCGCGCAGCTGGCGGGCCAAGCCGAAGGCGGAGGAGACAGTCGTCGGGTTCGTCGCCCACACGATGCCGTAGAGGCGCAGCGAGTTGAAACGCAGGTGGGCGGGGTCATCGGTGACGTGGTCCCAGATGCCGGGCTGATCCTCAAAAGCGTCATTGGGCAGATCCGCGAGCGAGGTGGTGAGGTTGGCGCAGGCGCGGGCAACGGAGGCGTCGATCAGCGCGGCCTCCGAAAAACCTAGCTGCTGCAAGATGAGCTCATTGACCGCGCCGATGGCCAGCTTGGGGGCGGCTTCACCAGGCAGCACGTCGAGGACGTGGGCGAAGTGGGCCTGGGCCTCGCGGTACTTATCCAAAAGCAGCTCGGTCACGCCGGAGTACCAGTGGAAACGCCAGTCCCTCCCCAGGCGGTCCTCGATGGAGTTCAGCCACTCGCGGGCCTGGCCGATGTAGCCCAAGTCAATCATGGAGCGCACCACGCCGAGCGGAATCTCCGCGGACTCCTCATATTCCGGCGCCTCCATGGCCTGGCGAAGTGTTTCCAGCGCTTCCTGCGGCTCCGTGTAGGAGGAACCTTGCAGCAGCGGGGCGCCGATGTCGGAGCGGACAATGAGCGGGATGGGCAGCGCGGAGACCACCTCGGGGGCGGTGATGCGGACGGTGCGGTCGATGCCGTCGATGAGCTGGTCCGTGCGGAAAACCAGGTGCTTCGTGCCGAAGGTCGTACGCTGCGGGGAGAACACCGAGTGCTGGGCCGGGTGCTGGATGCCATCGCGGAGTGCGATGACCTCGCGCAGGACGCCGAAGAGCTGGTCGCGTAGCTCGGAGACCGACGCAAAGCGCTGCTGTGGGTCCGGATCTGTGGCGCGCAAGAGCAAGCGGTAGAAGGAGAGGTAGCGGCGCAGCAGCGGCTCCTCCGTGGGGGAGGGCAGTCCGGGCTTGTAGACGCCATCCTCCACCGGCAGCTTCAGCGTCAGGCAGGCCAGGGTGCGGCCGATGGTGTAAATATCGCTGGCGACCGAGGGGCCCTGCGTGGCGATCTCCGGGGCCTGGAAACCCTGCGTGCCGTAGATGTGGCCGAAGGCGCCGATGCCGGAGACCGCGCCCAGATCAATGAGCTTGACCTGGTCCTCGGTAACGATGATGTTGGAGGGCTTCAAGTCGTTGTAGACCACGCCGCGGGCATGGAGGTAATCCAAGGCGGGCAGGATTTCGAGGATATAGGCAATTGCCGTGTCGACGGGGAAGCGGTCAGTGGCTTGGTCGTTGCGGCGCTGCTTCAGCGAGGGGCCGCCGACGTACTCCATGACGATGAAGCCACCGGGCACGCGGGGATCATCGATGAAGTTGAAAATCTTCACGATATTCGGGTGCGTGATATCCGCGAGGAATTCGCGCTCCGCCTCCGCGGTGGCTGTCTCCTCGGCTGAGTTGGTGGATTGCATGCCCTTGAGCACCACGATGCGCCCGGAGACGAAGTGGTCGTTGGCCAGGTAAATCCAGCCCAGCCCGCCATGCGCGAGCACGCCCAAGATCTCGTACTGGCCGGCCACCATGTCACCCGGCTTGAGCTGCGGTGGGGCGGCACGGGGCGCGTCCTTGGGATCGATGAGCGCGTCGCGCGGGTTGCCCGGGACAACGAAGGGCAAGGTGGCCATGCCATCGGCCACTTCGCGGTCGGTGCGCTTGGTGCTGCGGCGCTGGCGGAAGGTATCGAGTGCGCGGCGCCGTGAGGCTTGCGAGGGGTCCTCTGCTTTGCGGCGATCACGCAGCTGCCCCAGCTCCTCGATGAGCGCGGCGATATTGTCCGAGTCGACGTACTCGCCATCGTCGGGTTGGCCCGTCGCCGTGCCGCTCGTGCCCATGCGATTCGCGGGGGAGAGGCGGGCACCGGTGGCGGCCTCGTAGTCATCGTCATCGTCGTCCGCGAAGGGATCAAAGGGCACGGCGGCGGTGCGGTCGGAGGCTTCGGCGTCGGCGGCGCCGGCAGCTGTTGTTCCCGCGCTGTGCGAATCTGTTGGGGAGACGCTGAGGTGGTGGTCCTCCGAATAGTCGTCATCGTCATCCGCGAAGGGATCGAAGCGCACGGCTTGGGTGGCGTCGTTAGTGGCGTCGGTGGCGGCGTCGGGCTGAGTGTTCTCGTGCTCTTCGGGCGTGAGGTGATCGAGCTCATCCTCGGTGAAGCGGTGCGACATTATTGTCCCTCCTTCTTCTCGCCGGGCTGGTCCTTGGCTGCGGAGCTCGGCTGTGATTCCTCGGCAGGCGGAGTCTCGTTGAGGTACTTCGGTTCCGGGAGTACGGGCTGCTCCATGTAATTCCCCAGCCAGGTATTAAAGAGCTCCTGCCAGGTGCCGTCGCGGCGGATGCGCTCCAGCGTGGAGTTGATCTGGCGGATGAGCGGGCGCGAGTCATAGGAGGCATCGGGTTTGCGCACGGCCACGCCGTAGCTCTGGCTTTCCAAGGGTTCGCCGACGATCTCGGTGTATTTATCCTGCGCCAGCATGCCGGATAGCAGGGCGTCATCCACGACGATGCCATCCGTCTGGCCCAGCTGCAGCGCCATGAGGCAATCGCCCCAGGCGCGGGTCTCCAAAATATCGGAAGACGGCGAGTGTTTGCGTATCGCGTCCACCATGGTGGATCCTTTCGCCGCGCACAACGTTAGCCCGGCGGCCTCCGCGATGGAATGGATGCCCGAATTCTTCAGCACCAGCAACCGCGCATCCGTCTGCATATACGGAATGGAGAAGGCCACTTCGCGTTGGCGCTCGGGGCTAATCGTCATGGTGCGGATGACCATGTCCACCGTGCGGTCATTCAGTGCACGAGCGCGGTCGGAGGCCTCCACGAAGCGGAAGTCCACCTTGTCGGGATCCCCGAAGATATCGCGGGCGATTTCGCGGGCGATATCGACCTCGAATCCGCGGACCTCGCCGCTGGCGGTATCGCGGTAGCTGAGCAGGTTATTAGAGCGGTCCACACCCACGATGAGCCGGCCGCGCGCCAGGATGTTGGGCACGCGCTCCTCCGGCTTCTTATCGTCCGGGCGGTAGGAGCCGTAAACGTCCGCGGTGCTTTGCTTGGACACCTCTCCCGTGCCGGCGGGTTCGATGATGGCGTCCTCCGGCAGCGGCGGCCCCGGGGTGGAGTTGAGATCCGCGCTGGAGGGCAGGATCGGATCCGGCGTGCTGGGCGGCTCTGGCTCGCAGGCGCTGAGTGCCACGGCGGCGCTGAGCAGCAGCACGGCCGCAGTGGCGTGCTGGCGGTGGTCGGTTCGGCGGCGCATCACAGGTACTCCTGCAGGCGGGGGCGAATACCCAGCCACACGGCGATAATCGCGCCGAACGTGGCTAGGAGGACGCCGGTGGACACCATGGTCATGGCGTTGAGTCCCTGAACCAGGTAGGTGCGCATGGCGTCGCGGGCTTGGTCGATGAGCGCGGCCAGGGAGTTATCCACGGCATTGAAGGCGCTAGCGGCGGTCGGGTCACCATCCGGATCGATGGCGGTGGCTTGGTAGAGCGCGGCATCGTAGTGGCCCATGGAGAGATCCTCCATGAAAGCATCGTGCGTGGTTTCCCAATCCTCCAAGGCCTCCTTGGCACGAGGAATCAAGGAAGGATCGGAGGAGGGGAAGTCATCGTCGTCAAGCGCCTGCTCATAGTCCCGCAGGGCCCGGTCCACCGAGTACACCGTGGAGTTAAAGTGCACGGACATGTCCTGTTGGGAGGAGCGCAGGACCAGCGCCAGGGTCTCCGAGGTGCGCATCTGCTGGGCCTCAATGCGCGAGGCGGTCAGCGAGTCCCAGGGGCGCGAGACCGTCTCGAAGCCTTGGTGGCCGGACGCCCACGTGGCGAAGTTGGAGCCAGCGGCCCACACCAGCGCCAGGAACAACAGCCCCGTGGCCACCACGAAACCGCGGTTGAAGCGGCGGCGGGTCAGCCGCCACAGCCACCACTGCGCCAAGCCGAGGAAAACGATCGCCGCGACCAGGCCCGAAAGCGGCACCCACTGCGGGCGGGTTAGGCGCTGCTGTTGCTGGGTCACCTTTTCCGAGGTCAGGGTGAACAGCTCCGCGGCGGCGGGGAGAATCTGGGTGCGCATGAGCGCCGAGGCGTTGGACATGTAGGAGTTCGCCACGGCGTGGCCCGCACGGTGATTGACGCGGGCCTTTTCTACCAGGGCGGTGTAGACCGGCAGCTTGCGCTGGATAAACGTGACGAGCTCGCGCACGCGTTCATCCTCGGCGGAGGTGCCGACGATGGCCTGCGTGGCGGCGACGGAGGCGGCGTCGATGGCCTCGTTATAGCGGTCGCGGTTATCCTCCGGCTCCACGCCTGCCTGGACGAAGCCGGTGGTGGCGACGGTATCGGCCAAAGACAGGTTGGTGTAGAGGTGGTGCGCCGCGTTGGACATCGGCTCGGTGGAGGCCAGTAGTGTGTCCAGATCATCGTGGCGCGCGGCCGAGGAAGAGGACATGGAAAAGCCGGCTGCTGCGAGCGCTACGGTGAGAATTAAGGTAACCGTAAACAACTTGCCGGGAGTGGTGATGGCGAAGCTATAGAGGCGCCGGATGACGCGCGCGGGGCCGGCGAAGGAGCTCATCGCCAGCTGCGTGGGGCGGCTAAAAACCGGCGCGGAGGGCTCGGTGACGTCATCGAGCCAATGATCGCCCCATGATTCGGGGGAGTGCTCGCGCAGTTCGGTGGCCGGGCCGGTCATTCCCTTAGGATAGCGCTCTCGTGCGCCTCGCGCGATGATTTCGGGGGCGTTGGCGCGGGGAGTTTGTCGCGTATCGTGTAAGGCATGTGTGCACGCGTTAACCCAGAACTTTCCGGTGATGGCTGGTCGAAGGGCCCGGGCGGGGTGCCGGTGTGGGGCAAGTTTGGAGCAGCTGGTCTCTTCCTCGTGGCGGGGGATGAGGTACTGCTCCAGCATCGCGCGACGTGGACGAATAACGGCGGGACCTGGGGAATCCCGGGCGGGGCGCGGGATAAGCCGGAGTCGCCGGAGCAGGCCGCGCTGCGGGAGACGGAGGAGGAAACCGGAATCTCGCCGGCAGACGTCGAGGTGCTGGATGCCATCGTCACTGCCGGGCCCTTCGAGGAAGGCTGGACCTATACCACGGTGTTGGCGCGGACGGTCTCGGGGCAGCGCTTGGCCACGACCGCTAACGAAGAATCCGCCGAGCTGCGCTGGGTCCCATTTAACCAGGTAGAAGAGCTAGAACTCTTAGCGCCCTTCCGGGAAGCGCTGCCGCGGTTGTTGAAGTACTGGGAAGACATCACCAGGTGATACAGGCGCGCGGCAGGAACCTGTGGCACGCTGTAGGACATGATTGAAGTAGCCGGACTGACCAAACAGTACAAGTCTGTCCGCGCCGTCGATGACCTCACCTTCCAGGTGGAGCCGGGCCAAGTGACCGGCTTTCTGGGGCCCAACGGCGCTGGAAAATCAACGACGATGCGCATGATCCTGGGCTTGGACAAGCCCACCGCTGGCACCGCTCTGGTGCACGGCAAGCGCTACCGCGAGCTGAAGAACCCGCTGCGTGAGGTTGGCGCGCTTCTCGACGCCAAAGCGGTCCACGCCAACCGCACCGCTGCCAACCACCTGTTGTGGATGGCGCAGGCCAACGGTATCCCTACCTCCCGCGTCGATGAGGTTCTGGGACTGGTGGGGCTGGCCGACGTTGCCGGCAAGAAGGCCGGCGGCTTCTCCCTCGGTATGGGCCAGCGCCTCGGCCTGGCCGCCGCCCTGCTGGGGGATCCGGGCGTGCTGATCCTGGACGAGCCGGTCAACGGCTTGGATCCGGAAGGTATTCGCTGGGTGCGCTCGCTCGTGCGGGCGCTGGCGGCAGAAGGCCGCACGGTGCTCATCTCCTCCCACCTGCTGGCGGAGATGGCGCAGACGGCGGACCACCTAGTCGTCATTGGCCGCGGCAGGCTCTTGGCCAATCAGCGCACCTATGACTTTGTGAAGGAAAACTCCAGTGCTTCGGTTGTGGTGCGTTCGGAGCACCTGCGCGAGTTCGGCTCGGCGCTCAAGGAGGCTGGAGTGACCTTCCGCGAGTCGGTCGATGAAGAACAGCGCCCGACGCTGGTGATCCCTCACCAGACCACAGACTACGTGGGCAAGCTGGCCTATTCCACGGGAGTGCCGCTGACGGAATTGACCCTCCACCGCGCCTCACTGGAGGAGGCTTATGTGGCCATGACGGAACGCGCGGTGCAGTACCAAGCGGAGGCACCGCAGAAAGGGGCCCAGCTCTAATGTTTTTCAACACTGTTCACGCGGAGTGGACGAAGCTGCGCACGACGAAGTCCTTCTGGTGGACCACGGTGCTCATCTTCCTCATCGTGACCGGCTGGACGCTGCTGAACTCGCTCAACGCGGGGGAGGCGGTACTGGGCATTAGCCCGCTGCAGCCGCGGAGCTTGGCCTCCATTCTCCTGCTCATGGGCGTGCCGATCATGATGATCCAGGGCGCGATGATGGTGACCACGGAGTACCGCTACAAGACGCAATCCCTCACGTTCTTGGCCAACCCGAATCGCTGGAGCGTAGCCTGCGCCAAGCTTGTGGTGTATGGCGTGATTGCGGCTGTCATTGCTTTCTTAGGCTTGGTGTACATCTTCGTGTTGGCGGATCTCACGGCAAACGAATCCGCGGCGGAGGCCTTCCAGCCTTTCTCCAGCGACGACGGCAAGCACATGCTGTGGGCCTTCCCCATCGCGGCCTTTGGCGCGGTGCTCTTCGTGCAGGGTCTGGGTCTGCTGCTGCGGCAGACCGCCGGCACGGTGGCGATTTCCCTCATCTTGTACATGGGTCTGGAAAACCTGGTGCGCCTGCTCCCGGTGGTGGGAGACAAGGTCATCCACTTCATGCCGTTTACCGCCTTCCAGAACTGGGCGTTGGACTACGTGGATGAGAACGCCCCGTGGAGCTCGATTGGCTTTGAGGCCCTCGTCTTCTTCGGCTGGGCCGGTGTGCTGTGGATCCTGGGCGTTATCGTGCTGGAGCAGCGCGACGCGTGATCCCTTTTCCGCTTCTGGCGACGTTGGCGCTGTTGTCCGCAACAGCGCCTTTCGCTACTGATATGTACTTGCCGGTGATGCCGGAGATCGTCTCCGATCTGGGCACCACCCGGGCCATGGTGCAGCTGACCATCTCGGGCTTCTTCGTCGGCATGGGCGTGGGCCAACTTGTGATGGGCCCGCTGTCTGATGCCATCGGGCGCAAGCGCCTCCTTGTCGCCGGCGCTTTTCTCGCTCTGCTGGCTTCCGTATTGGCGGCGATGGCCCCGACCGCCTCGGTGCTCGTCGTGGCCCGCGTGCTGCAGGGCCTCGGCGGCGGCGCGTGCGTGGTGCTCTCCCGCGCGGTGGTCCCGGACCTCGTGCATGGTGCCGCGGCGGCGAAAGCCTATTCGCTGCTCATGGCGCTCCAAGGTATCGCTCCGGCGGTAGCCCCAGTACTGGGCGGCATCCTGGCGGAGCCGCTGGGCTGGCGCGGCATCTTCTGGGTGCTGGCGGGGCTGCATGCGGTGCAGTTGGTGCTGGCCATCGCTATCGTCCCGGAAACCGCGGGCGGTCGCTCCCGCGATGGTCTGCTGCGCACGGTGGCGGGCAATTACTGGGCGGTGCTGACTAACGCCCAGGTCTGGGTTTACCTGGTGACCATGGCCTTCGGCTTCTGTTCGATGTTTTGCTACATCTCCGCCTCGGCGTTTGTGGTGCAGGACCAGTGGGGATTCTCGCCGTTGGGCTATTCGATGGTCTTCGGCGTCAACTCCGTGGGCCTCTTCGCGGCCACGTTGATTAACTCGCGCGCGATGGATTCGGTCTCCCCGGCGGTCATGCTGCGCACCGGCGTGACCGGCGTCTTCGCATGCGGGGTGCTCTTGTTGCTATCGGTGATGCTCGGCGCCCCTGTGTGGGTCTGCCTCATTGTGCTTTTTGCTTGCGTGGCACCGACCGGCTTCATCATGGGCAATGCCACGGCATTGGCCACGGGTTTGATGCGCCCGCGCGCAGGAAGCGTGTCCGCCATCATGGGCTTTGGCCAGTCCATGTTGGCCAGCGCCATCAGCCCTCTCATGGGCTGGGGCTCGAACGCCGCGTTGACCATGGCCATCGGCATGGTGTGCTGCAGCTTCATCTCGTTGTGCGGCCTTGTGGCGTCCACGCGGCTGGCCCGCGGCGCCGCGTGAAGTTCAACAGATGTGCACAACGCAGAGAGCGTTAATGCGTATTATTGGCCGCATGGCTACCCCACGTCTCGCCGAGCTTCGCCTGAGCAAGTTCAAGTCCTTCCATGATGCTGTATTGACTCTGCATCCAGTCACTTTTCTGACTGGCCTAAACAGTTCTGGAAAGTCGAATGCTTTGGATGGGCTGGAGGTTTTGTCCCGCTTGGCATCGGGGGCAGAACTAGGAGACGCACTTGATGGGCGCATGACCCAAACCGGCCCGATCCGAGGTGGTTCTCGTGGTTGCGCCCCGCATGGCACCGAGAGTTTTGAACTGGGCTGTACCGTTGAATCTGGGACAGATACGTACCGCTATGACGTCGAGGTTCAGGTGTATCCGGAGTTGCGTGTTGTCAAAGAAAGCCTCGTGGGTACCGGATATTCCGTAAAGAGCGGCACCCGCACTAGCGATGCAGAGTTGTTTAAGACCCAGCCGGCAGCAGACAACCGAGCTGGGATTTACACGTTAATTTTTAGCGGAAAGCGTGGGGCAAACCCCACCACACTCTTGCGTGACTCTCGCCTTATTTTGGGACAGATTAAAGCGGTGCTTGCGGGAAAGAACCGTGCAGAGAATTCGGTGTTGAAAGGGGCGTCGATTGTGTCCATGGCGCTTCGATCAGTGTTTCACCTCGATCCAGTCCCCAGCCTCATGCGGGATTACGTCCCAAGGAAGAGCACGCAGCTGAAGCGTAGCGGTGAGAACCTCTCGGCGGTACTGTGGCAGTTGCAAAAGGATTCCCCCAAGACGTTCCAAGAGCTAGGGCAGCTGGCCGCTTATGTGACTGGAGTGGATTCCACACTGGACTTTATTGACTCGCCGTTGGACGAAGTCATGCTGACCCTCGTGGAACACTTCGAAGATGGAAAGCAAGAAAGAACGCCTGCTCGTGAAATGAGCGATGGCCTCCTCCGATTCCTCGCAATTGCAACGGCGCTTAAAACTGCGCCCAAGGACTTGGATATCGAACAGCCACTTGAACTTGGTGATGACGTAGAGAACCCAGTAGCTCAAATTGTCGTCGAAGAAATGGAAAACGGGCTCCACCCTTCGCAGGCGCAAAGAGTTATGCAGATGCTTAGCGAATCCGCACGCAAACATGACTCGCAGGTTCTTGTCACGACCCACAGTCCTGCCATCTTGGACCAGATTTCTGGGGAGAAAAACAGTCAGGTAGCAGTGTGCTACCGGGATAGCGGAACCGGGCAAAGCGAGCTCTCGCCTTTGGTGGAGTTACCGGATTTCGTGGAATCCATTTCCAGGCACAGCTTGGGTGCTGCGGTCACCGCTGGTGAATTAGTCGATGACACCGAAACACAGATTAGTTTCGAGAACATGAATCGGCTTTTTGGGATCGGCTGATGCGCGTTTACTTCATCGATACCTCTGTGCTGGATAACCTGCTTGCGATTCCTCACAAATGCCAAGCTAAAGAACAAGCCAAAATCGATTTTGCGGAACGCCAAAGTGAGAACGCGAAGTTCATCCTGCCGATTACCGCGGTGATTGAAACCGGAAATCACATTGCGCACCTTCCGCAGGGCGACGTGAGGCGCAATATTGCGGAAAAATTTTCCCAGATGCTAGAGCTGACCGCCCATCAACAAGCCCCATGGATCCTGCATGACTTTCAGTGGAACAAGGAGTTCATCACCGAGCTCGTCTCAAGGCACCGTGCGGGTCTATCAATGGTGGATATGATGACTCGGCAGGTTGGTGGCGGCGACCTTTGTATTCTGACTGAGCGCGAGCTGTATAAGCGCGCCACCGGAATTACCGCAGAAGTGTGGACATACGATGCGGCGCTGGGTGCATATTCTGGATAGGTCATGCCCAATCAAGGGCGAGGCACATCGAGCTCGCGGGCGTGCTCCTACTGCAGCGCTGAAGTCAGGCGCATGACGTTGTCCACGTAGCGGCGCAGCACGCCGCGCGCGTTCCACTCTTCGAGGGTGAGCTCGTGGCAGACCTTCTTGTAATTGGTGGCCAGCTGGGTGAAATCCTCGATGAGGTCGCCCTTGGCCACCAGCATGGTCGATTCATAGTTGAGGCCGAAGGAGCGCATATCCATGTTGGAAGACCCGAACATACACAGCGGTTCGCGCTCCGGCAGGCCCGGGTCCGCCAGGATGAACTTGGAGTGCAGCACGAAGGGCTTGGGGAATTGGAAGATCCGTACTCCCGCCTCCAAGAGTGCCTGGTAGTAAGAGGATTGCGCGTGGTGCACCATGAACTGGTCCGCCTTCGCGGACACTAGGAGCTCCACCTCGACGTCGCGGTAGCAGGCGGTGGTCACCGCCTCCAAGAGGGAATCATCTGGAATGAAGTAGGGCGAGCAGAGGATGAGCTTTTCCTTCGCGTGGTGCACCACGGAGTTGAACATGCGCAGGTTGGGTTCCGTGGTGTAGCCGGGGCCGGAGGGGACCAGCTGGAGGTGGTTGGAGTCCGCCGTCATGGCGTCGTCATAGGGCTGCATGTCCAAGGACAGCTGCTCCTCCGATTCCAGGTACCAATCCACCGCGAACACCGAGGCCAAAGACGTCACCACAGGACCGGTCATCTCGACCATGTAGTCGATCCATGCGCGGTCCTTGGTCTTGTACTCGCGCTTGATCATGTTCATCGAGCCCAAGAAGCCCGTGTGGCCATCGATGACCACGATCTTGCGGTGATTACGCAGATCCGGGCGGCGGAAACGTCCCTTATGCAGCTGCAGCGGAAGCATGAGCCGCCAGTCGACGTCAATCTCGGTGAGGCGCTTGCCCAGCGTGAAGTAGCCCTTGTACTTCAGGCTACCGATCTGGTCCAGCAGCAGTTTGACCTCCACGCCGCGTTCGCGGGCGCGCGCCAAGGACTGGAAGAAAACATCGGTCACCTCATCCCAAGACTGGATGTAGATCTCAATGAGCACGTATTTCTCGGCGCGGTCCACGGCCCGCGCCATGGCCAAGATGGCCTCCTCATAGGAGGCGTGGAGGCCCTTGTTGTGCCCGATGAGGGCCGGGTGCCCGGTGAGGTTGCGGTTGAGCTGGATAAGGGATTCCACCTCAGAGGAAAGCCGGCCGGAGGGATGGTTGGGGGTGGAGGCGGTGACGTCGTTTAGCAGCGCATTGGCTTCTTGCTGGATGCGGTGGCGGCGGCGGTTGATGTAGGGCGAACCCATGAGCAGGAACAGCGGCAGTCCCACGATAGGAAGCACAAGAATGGCCAGCAGCCAGGCGGTAGAACTGGAGGGGCGGCGGCCCTCAGGCACCACGCCGATGGCGATGATCTTGATGCCGTAGTCAATAACCAGCAGCACGAGCTGCCAGACAGAGAGATCGACGTTCACGTTCATGGCAGGCTAGCGCACCGACGCGAAATCGGGGACATCGAAATCTGCGATCAGCGGGACGTGGTCGGAGGTCTTGTCACCGGCGCGCTCCACCATGTCCACCTGGGCGCCTTGGACGAGGCGCGCTAGTGGCTCGCTGGCCAGTTGGAAGTCGATGCGCATGCCCTCGTTCTTCTGGAAACGCAGGGACTTGTAATCAAAATAAGTCCAGCGCTCCTCTTCGGTGAAACGGCGCGTGACCTCCTGCAGCCCGGCTTCCTGAAGCATTTGGAAAGCCGCGCGCTCGGGCTCAGTGACGTGCGTCTTGCCGCGGAAAAGAGAGATATCCCAGACGTCCTCATCCCGCGGAGCGATGTTGAAATCGCCCGTGAGCAGTAGTTTCGATTGCGCGCGGGTTTCCACATAGCGAGCCAAGGAGTAGAGAAAATCCAGCTTGTAATCGAAGTGCCGGTCCGTAATCTCACGGCCATTGGGAACATAGAGGGACCAGATCTCAACCCCGCGAATGCGGGCTGAGACCGCCCGGGCCTCGCGCTTTTGTTCCTTGGCGGGGTCCTTGTGGAAACCCGGCTGAGCAGGGAAGAAGGTCTGGACCTCCTCCGGTTCTTCCTTGGAGAGGATGGCCACGCCATTCCACTGGTTCAGGCCGTGGCAGGTGACGTGGTAGCCGGCCTCCTCGAAAGGCTCGCGGGGGAACTTCGCATCCGCCACCTTGGTTTCTTGCAGGCAGAGCACGTCGATGTCGTGTTTGGCCAGCAAGTCCACCGCGCGCTGGGCGCGGGTGCGGACGGAGTTGATGTTCCAGGTAGCGATGCGCATGTGGTTTAGGGTACTTGAGGCAGGCGACGGGCGTAACGGTGGCGGTGCTGCTCGAGGAACCCGAGCTTCTCATAGAGCCGGATCCCAGCCGTGTTTCCTGCCACGACCTGCAGGTAGGCCTTCTCAGCACCCTGGGCTTTGCCCCAGGCCAGCATGTGCGCGCCCAGCGCGGTTCCCAGTCCCTTGCGGCGCCAACCTTCGGCGACCTCCACGGCGGAATAGCCCAGCCACACGGTGCCGTCACCGGATTCGGTCAGCGTGCCCCGCGTAATCGCGATGGTCTCACCCGTCGGGGCGAGCAGGCGCCCAAAGCCCATCGTCCCGTCGATGCGGCTGCGCAGGTACTCCAGGGCCAACGGCGGCAGGGCCTGACCGCGGAAGTGGTAGAGGTCGAGCCACTCGGAATCGGGCTGCTTGTCGATACGGAAGCTGACGTCCCCCGGGGCAGGGAGATCTGCCAAATCGCGCACCATCACGAGGATCTCCGGTTCGAGCTGCCAGGCTTCGGGTTCGGCCGCCAGCAGCTTCTCCGCGGAGGCACCGATGCGCTCCGGAATGGCCAGGCACACGGGCAGATCGTGGCGGGCATAAAACGCTTCGATCTCCTCCATCGGCACCGGGAGGAAACCCGCGGAAGGGCCGAGCGGGATCGCCGAATTAGAGCGGCCGGTCACCCCGTCGCCAGCGCGCATGAGCCACTGGCCATCCGAGGTCCACGTGTGTTCCTTGCCGGGGAAGGCCGCCGCAGTGGCCACCTCGACGGCCCGGATATCGGAGTTGCGCACCGTGCGCGGGGAGAGGCGCTTAATAATCTTGAGTTGCTCCGGCGGAATCTCCACCGCGTCGAGCGAAGACGGGTAGCCGCCGACCTCTTGCGGCCGGATGAGCAGCGGATCCAGACTGAGCACGTGGCCGATGACATCGCTGTACACGCCGTCGAAATCGCGCCGGGCCACGACGCGCTCGCCCACGGAGACGTCATCGGAGCGGAAGATGCGGGACATTAGTCGTCGTGCCCGAAGGGGTCCTCGTCCTCGCCCGGCAGCCAGGTAAGCCCGGCCTCGGTCCAACCATTGCGCTTGATGACCTTCTTGGCCTGACGCTTGTAGCGGCCGGTGAGCACGTCGGTGTAGACGAAGCCATCGAGGTGGCCGGTTTCGTGCTGCAGCATGCGCGCGAAGAAGCCGTAGCCTTCGATGGAGATGTCCTCGCCCTTTTCGTTTTTACCGGTCACGCGGGCCCAGTCGGCGCGGCCGGTGGGGAAGCCCTCGCCCGGAACGGAGAGGCAGCCTTCGTCCTCGGAGCCGTCGTCAGCCGGCATGGTCTCCGGGATCTCGGAGGTTTCTAGCACCGGGTTGATGACGCAGCCGCGGCGCATGCCGCCGTCGGCAAGCTCGGTGCCATTGGGCCCGTCGGTGTCGGGGCAGTGGTAGACAAAGAGGCGCTTGTTGACGCCGATCTGGTTGGCGGCTAGGCCGACTCCGTGCGCGGCATCCATGGTTTCGTGCATGTCCGCGATGAGCTCCTGGAGCTCGGGGGAGTCGATGGCTTCGGTGACCGGCTCGGTGGGATTGTGGAGGACCGGGTCGCCGTGGATAACGATGGGACGAATAGTCATGGCATACAGTCTAAGCATGCACTCCCTGTCAGACCTAGACGCCGCGATTTTGGAGTTCGAGTCCCACGCCCCGCGCGATATCGGCGCCAAGGAGGAGGCCATCCGCACGCAGCTGGACATCACTCCGGTGCGCTATCACCAGCGCCTCAACGTGCTCCTGGACAACCCCGCGGCGCACGCCTCCTACCCGCTGTTGGTCACCCGTCTACGCAGGCTTCGCGACGTCCGCGACGACGTCCGGCGCGCCGCACGCGATAATGCCCCAGACTGAGCGAATCAGATACTAAAGTTGCCAATGTGACTAATGTGAATCCGGAAAACTCTGTCTCGTCCGCTGACCACGCGCGCCACGCCGCCGATTCCGACGCGGTCGCCGCCCCGGCCGCCGCTGCCGCTCCTGCGAGCAAGCTCCCCTTGCGCGGCCTCGCCATGGTGCTTATCGCCGTTGCCGTTATGCTCGGCATGTGGGCGCTTTACGCCATGACCTCTGATAAGTCGGAGGACACCGCGCAAAACGCACCGGCCGGCAACGATGCTGTCGTATCCGGCCCCGCGACTGGCGGCGCCGAGGGCGACGGTGCTGCCGCCGGTGGCGCGGAAGGGGAGGCGGACAAGAACCGCGAGGAGTCGGATGCTACCGGTGCTGAAGCCGAGGCCGGCGCAGACGGCGATGCAGAAGCCGAGCGTGACGCTGCCCCGGACGACAACGCTGAGCAGGGCGCTGTCGCAGGTAGCCCCGACCGTGCCCAGGCGGAGATCCCCGTCAACGTGTACAACAACTCAGGTCGCGCCAACTTCGCAGCCGATGAGGCCGAGCGCCTGAAGTCCCAACACTTCCACATCGCCGAGGTGGGCAATATCAGCGGCGACGTCCTCGTCGCTCCGAAGACCACCGTCTACTTCCCAGAGGGCGATGCGGCCGCCGAGAGCCTCGCCAAGGAAGTTGCTGCCCAGTACTACGGTGCCAACGTGCCGGCGGAAGCGATTGCCCCGTACCCGGCCGAGCTGACCGGGGACTACACCAAGGGCGATGCCGTCGTGGTTGTCCTCGCGGTTCCTCAAGCCTAGGGAATAAAATCTTATTAAATTCATCCGCCCGACAGATAGGATGAATGGGTGAATATTCCGGAAGAGAACTTCGCCCGCTCGCCCGAGCCCACGCTGGGTGTTGAGTGGGAAGTTGCCCTCGTTGATCCAGCGACCTGGGATCTCGTGCCGCGCGGCGCTGAACTCATTGACCGCGTGCACGCCGCTCATCCCGACATCCACCTGGAAAAGGAATTCCTCCAAAACACGGTGGAGCTGGTGACCGGGGTGTGCCGGACGGTGCCGGAGGCGATGGGGGACCTGCGAGCGTCGCTCAGCGCAGTGCGTGAGGCGGCCGATTCCTTGGGCATGCGCCTGTGGGCCTCGGGCGGGCACCCCTTCACGGACTTTCGGAAGAACCCCGTCTCCGCCAAGGAGAGCTACTCCGAAATCATCAACCGCACCCAGTACTGGGGGCAGCAGATGCTGCTGTGGGGCACGCACGTGCACGTCGGCATTAGCCACGAGGACCGCGTGTGGCCCATCATTAATGCGCTGATGACCAAGTACCCCCACCTGCTGGCTATTTCCGCCTGCTCGCCGGGGTGGGAGGGGCTTGATACCGGCTATGCCTCCAACCGCACGATGCTCTACCAACAGCTGCCCACCGCCGGCATGCCCTACCAGTTTGAAAACTGGGAGCAGTGGCAGTCCTACATGCGGGACCAGGCCATTTCGGGAGTTATCAACCACACGGGCTCGATGCACTTCGACGTCCGACCGGCCTCCAAGTGGGGCACGGTGGAGGTGCGCATTTCCGACGCCGCCTCCAACCTCCGCGAGCTCTCCGCCATCGTGGCGCTGACACACTGCCTCGTGGTGCACTATGACCGCATGATCGACGCCGGCGAAACGCTGCCCACGCTGCAGCCGTGGCACGTGGCGGAGAACAAGTGGCGCGGCGCGCGCTATGGCATGGACGCGCTGGTCATCACCTCGCGCGAGACCGATGAGCGCTGGATCAAGGATGAGCTGGCGGATCTCTTGGTGGAGCTGGCTCCGCTCTCGGAAGAGCTGGGCTGCGCCCGAGAGCTGCAGCTAGTGCAGGAGATCATCGATGGCGGGGCGGGCTATGAGCGCCAGCGCCGCTTGTACCAGGAGACCGGTAGCTGGCAGAAGGTGGTTGAGGCCACTGCGGATGAGATGGAGCGGCTGGCGTAAGTACCGAACGATCAATTAAGGCCCGAAAATTGGGAGGTTTCAGGGGCTTAATTGATCGAAACGTCCCAACTGGGAAGCTGCCTCAGCTCAAAGGCGACGTTTCGATCAAATAGCCCCGCAAAACCGCCTTGGTTTTAGCCCTTAATTGATCGAAACGTCCCCCTAGCTCTCCGCCACCGCGCGCTTGCGCGGCGCAATGAAGCCCCACACGGCGTAGACCACGATGAAAGCTAGGCAGGACAGTGTCCACAGCGAGGTTGCCCACGGCTGGAAGGATTCGATCGCATCGAGGTTGGCTGAGGACATAGTGAACCACACGGGCACCGACATGAAGGGCAGCGAGAGCACGAACAAGGCCGCCACGGAGGCGAGGCCCGCGAGCTGCTCGCCGCCCTTGCCGGACACACGTGAGCTCACCGCCTGGTTAACCGAGACGAAGACCATGACGATGAAGGGGATGGTCCACACGAAGTGGTGGTACCACGAGAAGGGGGAGACCAAGCAGGTGCTCAGGCCCGTCAGCGCGAAGGCTGCCGAGCGATTGCCGCGCAGGTAGGCAGTGCGCAGCGCCAGGCAGGTCAGCGCGAAGACCACGATGACCGCCAGGATCCACCAGATGCCACCGTCGATGCCGAGCTCGCGGAACATGAGTGAGCGCAGCGACTTCGCCCCGGGGTTGGCATGCTCGCCCACACGCGATGAGTTGAACATGGCATCGGTCCAGAACACCATCGCATCAGGCACGAAGAGGAATCCGAGCACCACCGTGACCAGGAAAGTGATCACCGCACCCGCGGCGGCCCACCAGCGCTTCTCAAAGAGCAGTGCTAGGCCCATGTACGCCGGGGTCAGCTTGATTCCGGCTGCCAGGCCGATGCCCACGCCCGGCAGGCGGCGCTTGATGGGCAGGAAGTCAAAGGCCACGAGCAGCATGAGGAAGACGTTGACCTGCCCGTAGTACAGCGACCCGTGCATCGTCTCATTCGCCGGGGTCAGCGCGGTCAGCAGCACCGCGATGAGGACGGCCGCCGGGGTCATCTTCACGCCCCGCTCGCGGAAGACCATGACGGTGATGGTCAGCACAGCCAAGAACATGAGCGAAGGCCAGATAATGGTCAGCGCGTCCTTGCTGAAGAACGGCAGGACCTTGAACAGCAGGCCCGCAAAGGGTGGGTAAGTGAAAGGGAATTCAAAGATATAGGGGGCGTCGTACAGCAGGCCACCGGCGTTGAGATCCTCGCCAGCCATGCGGTAGATGGCGAGGTCAAAGGGGAGGATGAAGGTGAAGGCCTTGTGGCCATCGAACTGGATGATCTTGTACACCATCACCGCGATGCCCAGTGCGAGGACAACACACATCGTTGGTACGCCTTGCAGCTTCTTCACGTCGACTCTCCTCGCCTGACCACCTATTAGTGCCTTTTGCAGCCTATATTATTGTCCCAGCATTTCCCGGCAGAAAGGTACCGTGTCCTTACTTTCGGCGCATCGAACGCGCGGCCGGGCTCTCGTTGCGTGTCATCGATTCCGGGGGACCGTACAGGCCCTCGCGGCGAGCGATACGCGTGGTTCTTTGTGCGGTCACCGGGCTGGTGATCATGGCGAAAAGGACAAGCAGCACCAAGATGCCCAAGTCGCCGCGCTCAGCCACGCTGAAGCTCTCCGAACCCGTCACCTTGATGATCGCGCCCACGATGGTGAAGATGAGCCCTGTGGTCTGTGGTTTGGCGATGGCATGCACGCGCGCCATCGTGTCCTTAAAGCGCGCCACGCCAATTGCGGCAGCCAAGATGAGGATGGAGCCGACGAGGATGAGGATGATGGAGAGGACATCGGCAATCAGTGCGTAACTCATGAATCCCTCTTCCTAAAGCGGGTGACAGAGACCGTCGAAATGAACCCGAGGAGCGCCACGACGATCATCGCGTTGGAGACCGTCGTGTCCAGTGTCCAGCAGATATAGGTGGCCAGGGCGCATTGGAACATGGCCACGAGTCCGTCCATGGCGATGAGGCGGTCGAGCGAGTTGGGGCCGATGACGATGCGCCACGTGGTGATGAGGAATGCCACCACGAGGAAGCCGGCGGCCACGGTGAGCAGGATGTTATACAGGTCCGTATCCATCAGGGGTGGCTCCTTTCAAAGATGGCAATCATATCGGCCTCGAGCTTGCGTACGGCCGCGATTTCGCGCTCCAGATCCTTCTCGGAATCGGCGTTCAGCAGGTGGATGGTCAACATGCGGTTGGCAATGTCGATGTCGGAGACCGTGCCGCCGGGCTGCAGGTTGTAGAGGCTGACCGCCAGCGAGAGAATGAACTCGTTCTCCACGCGCATCGGCAGCTTCACAATTGCCGTCTTTGGCACCGGCTGTGGGCGCACCGCCAGCCAGCCGACCATGATGGAGGCCTCCAGCAGCTCCACAAACCACTGCGCCATGAAGACGATCAGTTTGCCCCAGCTCACCGAAATCCCCGCCACGGGCATGGCCGGCAGGGGCAGCGCAAAGACGATGAACAGGCTGACGAGCAGGCCGCCCACCAAGTTCGCTACGGTGACTTCGCCCATGAGCATGCACCACATGACGACGATCCACACCATGAACCACGGCCGGAAGCGGTGCTTAATACCGGAGAACCTCATCGCGACACCTCCTTTTCATCGTCGTCCACGGTCGTGGGGAGTGTAGCCGTAGTGCTTGGCGACGTCCTCGTGGTCGGTGCCACCGGTTCCGGATCCGGGAGGGGCTGGCTCCGGTTCTTTCGCGAATCCGCGCCCTCCTCGTAGCGCTCAGCGGGGTCTAAGTGGCGCGTCGGGTCCTCGGCGGAATCACCCAGGACGGCATAACGGTAGATGGAATCATCCTGCGCCGAGGTGGCCGCGCGGGTGGTGACACCGGAAATGGGGCCCGCCAGGAAGGACATCGATACCGATGCGATGACGAGCAGCGAGGTAGACGCCAGCATGCCGAAGGGCACGCGGCCGACGTCATCGCGCTCCTCCAACTCGACGTACTCGGTGACTTCTCCCAGTGGAGAAGGGCGAACCATGGCGAGGTTGCCCTCGGGCGCATCGCCGCGGTCGCGCAGGAAGCCCTTGGCCCACACGAGGATCATGACGTAGAGGGTCAGCAGGGAGGTGATCACCGCGCCGCCGATGAGGACCCAGGACAGCCAGGAACCCTCATTCGCGCCGGCTTGGAGCAGCATGATCTTGCCCAGGAATCCGGAGAAGGGCGGGATACCCCCCAGGTTCATGGCCGGGATGAAGTACAAGATCGCGATGAGCGGCGCGGTGTAGATCAGGGAGCCCAAGCGCCGCAGCGAGGAAGTGCCGGCTTGGCGCTCGATGAGGCCCACCACCAAGAACAGCGCGGTCTGCACCAAAATGTGGTGAACCGCGTAGAAGATGGCGCCCGACAAGCCCTGGGCGGTTCCGAGGGCAACGCCGAAGATCATATAGCCGATGTGGCTGACGAGCGTGAAGGACAGCAATCGCTTGATATCCGATTGGGCGATAGCGCCCAAAATGCCCACGAGCATCGTGGCCAGTGCGACCCACATGAGAAGGACGTCCAGCCCGCCATCAGTAAAGATCGAGGTGCGCGCGCGGATGATGGCGTAGACACCAACCTTGGTGAGCAGGCCCGCGAAGACGGCGGTGACCAGCGAGGGGGCGGTGGGGTAGGAGTCCGGCAGCCAGGCATCCAGCGGGAAGACGGCCGCCTTAATTCCGAAGGCGATGAGCAGCACGGCGAACACTGCGGAGCGGGTGCCCGCCGGGATATCCTCCATCCGGATGCCAATCTGGGCCATGTTCATCGTGCCCACCGTGGCGTAGACATAGGCCAAAGCCAGCACGAAGATGAGCGAGGAGGCCATGGAGACCATGACGTAGCCCACGCCGGCCCGCACGCGCGCGGGTGAGGCGCCGAGGGTCAGTAGCACATAGGAGGCCACGAGGAAGATTTCGAAGCCCACGTAGAGGTTGAACAAGTCACCGGCCAGGAAGGACACGTTCACGCCCATGGTCAGCAGCATGTAGGTGGGCAGGAAAGCCGCCACTGGCTCGTCCTTCGTACCGTCGCGCACGCCCTGTGCGATCGCGTACCACATGACGGAGAAGAGGACGATGGAGGAGGTAAAGAGCATGACCGTGGACAAACGGTCCGCCACCAACGTGATGCCCACCGGCGCGTCCCAGCCACCCACCTGAAGGGTTTGAATGCCGGTGGTATCCGCGATGGCAATCAGAGCGGCATTCACCACGGCGAGCGTGAGCAGCGAGAAGAAAGCGATGCGGCGCTGCGCATTGGTATTGCGCGCAAAGAGCATCGCCAGCGCAGCAGCCAAGGCCGGGATGATGATCGGCAGGGGGATCAGGTAGCTGATATACGGCAGCAACAGATCCACTAGGGGCGAGATGGTCTCACTCATCGGTCGCCTCCTTCACGGGAGCCTCGAAGAACTCGGGGCCAAACTTATCGCCTTCCTTGGTGGTGCGGCCGGTGGTCGGGTCATTAGACGCGTCGTGGTCAGGGGCGGCTGAAGCATTGCCCGGGCGCGAGGCAATCGCCGCGATAGCGGCGTCCTCGGTGTCGTCCTCAATCACGTCCGCGGAGCGGTAGCGGTATTGGCGGTAAGCCAAGGTGAGGATGAAGCCGGTCAGCGCCATCGAAATGACGATGGCCGTGAGGATCATCGCCTGGGCCAGCGGATCGGCGATCTGATCGCCGTAGGGGAGGGAGTTCCGGCCGTCGATAGGCGGCGAGCCTGCCTGGCCGCCAGCCATGAGCATGAAGAGGTTCGCGCCGTTGCCCAGCAGCAGGATGCCGAGCAGCATTTTGGTCATCGCGCGGTCGAGCAACAGGTAGACTCCGGTGCCGCAGAGCACGCCCGCAGCGAGCAGGAGCATGAGATTGGCATCCATTAGGCGTGTCCTTTCTCTGCCGTGGCAGCGGTTTCTTTTGCTTGTGTGCGGCGCGCCAGGGAGCGTGCGCGATCGCGGGCGCGTTGCTTACGCATCTCTTCTTCCTCATCGAGCTTCGCGCCCAAGGAGGACAGCACGTAGAGCGTCAGGCCAATGACGATGAGGTAGACGCCGGCGTCGAAAATCAGCGCGGACGGCAGCGACACATCACCGATGAGCGGTATACCTACCTTCGTGTACCCAGAGGTCAGCGGCGGGTAGCCCAAGAGCATCGGGGTAATAACGGCGCTGAGGGAGAGCAGCAGGCCTACCGCCATGGTGCGGCCGCCGTCGAGAGGCAGCGCCTCTTCGAGCTCATCGCGGCCGCCAGCCAGGTAGCGCAGAATCAGCGCGAGAGCGGCGACGAGGCCACCGGCAAAACCGCCGCCAGGGGCGTTGTGGCCACCGAAGAAGAAGTACAGGGACAGCACCATCATCGAGGGGAAGAGGATGCGGGTGCTCACGTCCACCATGAGCGAGCGGTTGAGCGCCTTTTCGGATTCCACGCCCGCGGCCAGCCAGCGGCGGCCGGTGACCTTCAAGGTCGGGCGGCGGGAGGCGCGGGTAAAGCTCTGCGTGCGGAAAATCAGCGAGGCAATACCCGTTGCGGCAATGACGAGCACCGTGATCTCGCCGAAGGTATCCCACGCGCGCAGGTCCACGAGCAGGACGTTGACCGTGTTGGCGCCGTGGCCAATCTCCTTGGCCAGATCCGGCATGTACTGCGAGATGGGCTCCTCGCGCCGAGCGTTGATGGCAAACATGCCCACCACGGTGACGGCGAGGCCAACGCCTACCGCGAGCCAGGCGCGCAGGCGCCCGGTCTTGGGGTCCTGCTTCCACTCGGTATTAGCCGGCATACGGCGCAGCACCAGCATGAAGAGCACCATGATGATGGTTTCCACGAGGAGCTGCGTCAACGCCAGGTCCGGAGCGCCCTGCAGCGCAAAGATGAAGGACAAGGCGTAGCCGGTCACACCCACCAGGATGACCCCGGAGAGGCGGTTATCCAACACCGTCGAGGCAATGGCGGCGATGATGATGATCACCGCGGCGATGGCCTGCCAAGGGTTCTCGGCCACGATCATGCGCACGTTGGTGATATCACCGTTGATGAGCATGACGATGGGCAGCACCATGAGCGTGGCGAAGATGACCGTGAGGTTGTATTGCAGCGAACCGCGCTGCGTGGAGGCGGTAATGCGCAGGGAGAGCTGGCGCAGGGCGTTGATGATGGCGTCGTAAGCATCGTCGGCAGAGCCCAATGCTGGGTAGGTGAATTGGGCCTTGGTGAGCGCCTGGCGCTGCCAGTGGAGGAGGGAACCCGCAGCGATAATGATCACGGAGAGCAGCAGCGGGATGGTCCAGCCATGCCACAGAGCGAGCTCGGAGGCGTCCTGCGCCCCAAAGGTGTTGTCCAAGTGCTGCGTGATGCCGTGGGAAAGCGGCAGCGGCAGCAGTCCGAAGAAGATGGTGAGCAGGGTCAGCACTGCCGGTGGGATCCACAGGAAGGGGCCGATGTGGTGCATGTGTGCTACCGCCTCAGAGGGCTCGTCCTGGCCCTTGGAGGAGAACGCGCCCCACAAAAAGCGCAGCGCGTAGGCCATCGTCAGCGCGGAGCCGACGACGACGGTGACAAGCAGCATGTTGCGCGGCATGCCGACCAGCAGCTCCTCGCCCATGATGGTCTCGAGCGTGGCTTCCTTGGACACGAAACCCAGCAGGGGCGGGATACCGGCCATGGACATCGCGGGGAGGATGGCCAGGACGTACAGCGCGGGATTCTTCTTGCCCAGACCCGCGAGCTTGTCGATGTCTCTGGTGCCCGCCGAGTGGTCAATCGCGCCGACGATCATGAAGAGCGCGGCCTTGAAGAGGGAGTGCGCGAAGGTCAGCGCCAGTCCCGCCTGCATGGCTTCACGGGAGCCGATGGCAATGATGGTGGTGATAAAACCCAGCTGCGAAACGGTGCCGTAGGCCAGGATTAGTTTGAGGTCACGTTGCTTGAGCGCCATCCAGCCGCCGAGCAGCATGGTGAAGGCACCCAAGGGGAGAACCACGAGGTGCCAGGTGGGGATGTCATGCACCGAAGGGGCAAGGCGTGCGACGAGGTAGATGCCGGCCTTCACCATGGCCGCGGAGTGCAGGTAGGCCGAGACCGGGGTCGGTGCAGCCATGGCGCCGGGCAGCCAGAAGTGGGCTGGGGCGATGGCGGACTTGGAGAGCGCACCACAGAGAATCAGCACGATAGCCACGGTGAGGTAGGGCGTGTTGGCGAGGTCCTCGGTGGCGGCGATGCTGCTGAAAGACCACGCGCCGGTCTGGCGGCCTAGGAGAGTAATCCCTACGAGCATGGCGAGGCCACCCAACACAGTGACCATGAGCGCCTGCTGCGCTGATCGACGTGACGAGGCTCGCTCGCCGTAATAGCTCACCAAGAGGAAAGACAGCAGGGAAGTGATTTCCCAAAAGACGTAGAGCAGCAGGAAATTATCGGAAATTACCAAGCCATACATGGCCGTGGCAAAGCCCACCATCTGGCTACTGAAGAGGGCGAGGCGCCGCCGGGAGTGGTCGAAATAGCCCCAGCAATAGAGCAGGACCAGCGCGCCTACGCCCAAGATGATGAGGCTGAATAACGCGGAAAGCGCATCCATGCGGAAGCTGACATCGAGGTGCGCTGCTGGCATCCAGTTGAGGTCATAGGCCAGCTGGTTGCCGTCGCGCAGCGTGCCATCGGTCAGCCGTTGGAGCACCCAGAAGAACCCAACCGCGGGCACTATTGCCAAGAGGCCGAAGGCACGGCGGCCGAGATAGAAAATCAGGAAGGGAGCGGCGATGGTGGTTAGAACCAAGGCACAAAAGAGAGTGAGCACGAGGTTGCGGTGGCGTCCTTTCCTTGTCGGGGGACTGGGCTAAACCCACCGCACTGGCGGGCGTCTACTAGTGCTCACGATACAGTCTGAAATCCCAATTTTCACATTTTCATTTCATACAGTTATATATGCGTCTCCTGTTGGCGTTCTTCCACGTCGTCAGCGGCCCAGGTTGGAGGGGTACTGCGCCGCCCGCCCGGGATGCCCGGGCCACGGTGGGCAGCGCTGCGGTGCGCTTAGGCGAAGCGCTGCAGGAAGAGCGCCTCGGCGATGGCGATCTTTTCAATCTCGGTCGGGTCGACCGACTCGTTAGCGGAGTGGATGGTGCACTGCGGCTCCTCGACGCCGAAGAGTGCGATCTCCGCGTTCGGGTGCTTCTCCTGCAACTCCACGGTCAGCGGGATGGATCCGCCCATGCCCTGGGTGATGGTCTCCCCACCGAATGCCTCGCCGAGGCACTCGCCGAGCAGAGCCACCGCGGGCTTTGCCGGGTCGGTCTCGAATCCCAGGTTGGCCTCCAAGATGGTGACCTCGATGTGTGCGCCCCACGGGACGTGCTTCTTCAGGTGCTCGGCCACGGCCTCCGCGGTGGCGCGGGGATCCATGGTGGCGGGCGTGCGCAGGTTGATGTTGGCTTCTGCGGTGGCGGGCACAGCGTTGACGGCCTCGGCCACCGGGGTGGAAGTAAAGCCGGTGATGGGCACTGCCGGGCGGGCCCAAATCATATCCGCGATAGCGGTGGCACCGGCCGGGTCCTGCGCGCCCATGACCTCGGTGCCCTCGAGCATCTGGGCATCAGCGCGGAAGTTCTCCTCGCTGTAGGCGGTGTCCTGCCCCTCAGCCAGCGGCCAGGTGCCCTCGCAATCGACGCCGTCGATAGTCGTGCGGCCATACTCATCCGTCAGGGAATCTAGCGTGCGCATGAGCGCCTTGACGGCGTCGGGAGCCGCGCCGCCGAACTGGCCGGAGTGCACGGCCGAGTGGAGGGTGGAGACCTTGACGTTGATCTGCGAGCCGCCGCGCAGGGAGGTCGTCAGCGTCGGGACACCTACCTTGGCGTTGCCGGCATCGGCGATGAGGATGGCGTCGGCCGCGAAGAGCTCAGGGCGCTCCTCGATGAGTGCGGACAGGCCCTCGCCGCCGCGTTCCTCGGAGCCCTCAATAAGCACGGTGAGGTTGAGGTCGGTTCCACCGTTGGCGTCGAGCGCGCGCAGGGCCGCCAGGTGCATGGCGACGTTGCCCTTGCAGTCAGCGGCGCCGCGGCCGTACCAGCGGCCATCGCGCTCAGTCAGGGTGAAGGGATCAGACTCCCACGCGTCGGGGTTCCCGGCAGGAACCACGTCGTAGTGCGAGTACAGCAGCACCGTCTTCGCGCCCTCCTTGCCGGGGCGCTTGGCGACGATCGCCGTGGAACCATCAGCGGTAGGGATGGCCTCGGGGGTGAAGTTGGCGTCGACAAGCGCGGCGTGGACCCACTCCGCCGCCTTCGCGGTCTGGTCCTCTAGACCCGGCTCGTTGTGGACGGAATTGAAGGAGACGAGCTCCTTGAGCTGGTTGAAAATAGTGTCGCGGTCATTGTTCACAAACTCAGAAATCTTGGTCATGCACTCCAACCTACTCGGATCCTCAACTCGGCCTACCGGCCGCTAGGTAGTAACATATGCACGGTTCTAGTCCATATTGTTTATAAGTTCTTTTTAGAAAGGACCTGACATGGCGTCTACCACCGCCGAAGGTTCCCAGTCCACGCTCCGCGAGCTCACGCTGCGCGGCATCATCATTGGTGGGCTCATCACTCTTATCTTTACCGCCGCCAACGTGTATCTGGGCCTCAAGGTGGGCCTGACGTTTGCCACGTCCATTCCTGCCGCCGTGATTTCCATGGCGGTGCTGCGCCGTTTTGCCGGGCACAACATCAAAGAAAACAACATCGTGCAGACCATCGCCTCTGCGGCCGGCACGTTGTCCGCGATCATCTTCGTGCTCCCGGGCTTGGTCATGGTGGGCTACTGGCAGGGCTTTTCCTTCATCGATACCGCCGCGGTGTGCGCCATCGGCGGTGTGCTCGGCGTGATGTACTCCATTCCGCTGCGCCGTGCGCTGGTGACGGGCTCGGACCTGCCCTATCCGGAAGGCGTGGCCGCGGCGGAGGTCCTCAAGGTGGGCGATAGCACCGGTGAGGAGGGCGAGGCCGCCCACGAAGAGAACACGAAGGGCCTGCACGTCATCCTCTTTGGCGGCATCCTTTCTGCCGTCATGGCACTGCTGGCGGCTATGAAGGCAGCCGCCTCCGAGGTGGCCACCTACTTCAAGCTGGGCCCTGGCGCGACGACGCTGGGTAGCTCCCTCTCGCTGGCGCTGGTCGGCGTGGGCCACCTCGTGGGCTTGGCCGTGGGTATTGCCATGCTCGTCGGCGTGGTCATCTCCTACCTCATCCTGCTGCCCATCCTCACCGGTGGTGAGGGGCTGGGTGATCCGGCCACGCTCATGGACACTGTTGATTCCGTCTTCTCCGGCCGGATTCGCTTCATCGGCGTGGGCACCATGGCTATCGCCGCGATCTGGACGCTGATCAAGATCACCGGTCCGATTGCCAAGGGCATGGCTGAGTCCTTCGCCTCCTCCCGTGACCGCAAGGGCGGCCAGCAGGTAGCGGTGGAGGAGCGCGATATTCCGGCGCCCTATGTCATTGGCACCATCCTGGTCCTGATGATTCCGATTGGTCTGCTGCTGTGGAACTTCGTGCGCGGCACCGATATCCACGACCACATGGCCGTCCTCATCACGGTCTCCGTACTCTTCACCTTGCTCGTGGGCCTGATCATCGCGTCGGTGTGTGGCTACATGGCTGGCCTCATCGGTGCCTCCAACTCGCCGATTTCCTCCATCGGCATCATCGCGGTCATCGCCGCCGCGCTGATCATTGCCGCCGTGACCCGCGGGACGGACGCGGAGCCGCTGTCGCTGGTGGCCTACACGCTGTTTACTGCGGCCATTGTTTTCGGTATCGCGACTATTTCCAATGACAACCTGCAGGACCTCAAGACCGGTCAGCTGGTCGGCGCGACGCCGTGGAAGCAGCAGGTAGCGCTCATTATCGGTGTCCTCTTCGGCTCCCTGGTGATTCCGCCGATTCTGCAGGTCATGCTCACCGGCTTCGGCTTCCAGGGCATGGAAGGCGCTGGTGAGGACGCACTGGCTGCACCGCAGGCCGCGCTGATGTCTTCGGTAGCCTCCGGTATTTTCGATAACTCCCTGCCGTGGGATCTCATCGGTCTGGGCGCGGCTATTGGTGCCGTCATCATCATCGTGGACGAGTGCCTGCGCCACTTCACCGACAAGTACTCCCTGTCCCCGCTGGCCGTGGGCATGGGCATGTACCTGCCGGCAGCCATCACCATTGTGGTGCCGATCGGCGCTTTCTTGGGCTACTTCTACAACCGGTGGGCGGCCCGCCAGTCCAAGCCGGACTTTGCTAAGCGCATGGGCACGCTGCTGGCCACCGGCCTCATCGTGGGTGAGTCGCTCTTCGGCGTGGTCAATGCGGGCATCATCGCGGCGTCGGGAGGTGATTCCCCGCTGGAGATCTTCGAGGGCGGCACGGCAGCCAAGTTCGTGGGCGTCATCCTCTTCGTTGCCGGCATTGCCGCGGCGTATAAGTGGACAGCGAAGAAGGCTGCGGCTTAAGAGCGACAGGGACTTCGTTGTGACGGGCGGTTCGATCTAGCGGGCGGTTCGTTTTCGTGGGCGGTGCTTTCGCACCGCCCGTTCGTGTTGAATCTTGCAGTCGGTAGGTCTGAGTGCCAGAATGGTCGCTAGCACTTCCACATGGCAAGTGCCAGAAATGAATCAAAATCATCTATGTGGTTGGGGCTGGAGAACACTCGCCAGCCGTGCCGTCGCGGGCGTCCGTCATAGATCCAGACGTGAGTGTCGTCCTCAACAAAGCTTAAGGAGCACAAACACATGGCAAAGATCATTGCCTTCGATGAAGAGGCACGTCGCGGCCTCGAGCGTGGTCTCAACACGCTTGCCGACGCCGTCAAGGTCACCCTCGGCCCCAAGGGCCGCAACGTCGTCCTGGAGAAGTCCTGGGGCGCCCCGACCATTACTAACGACGGTGTCTCCATCGCGCGCGAGATCGAGCTCGAGGACCCGTACGAGAAGATCGGCGCAGAGCTGGTCAAGGAAGTAGCCAAGAAGACTGATGACGTTGCCGGTGACGGCACCACCACCGCTACCGTTCTGGCCCAGGCTCTCGTGCGTGAGGGCCTGCGCAACGTAGCTGCTGGTTCCAACCCGATGGGCATTAAGCGTGGCATTGAGGCCGCCACCAAGAAGGTTGTTGACTCCCTGCTCTCCTCCGCGAAGGAAGTAGAGACCCAGGAAGAGATCGCCACCACCGCTGGCATCTCCGCCGCTGACCCGGCAATCGGCGAGAAGATCGCCGAGGCTATGTACACCGTGGGCAACGGCTCCGTAAACAAGGACTCCGTTATTACCGTTGAGGAGTCCAACACCTTCGGCGTTGACCTTGAGGTCACCGAAGGCATGCGCTTCGACAAGGGCTACATCTCTGGCTACTTCGCTACCGACATGGAGCGCCAGGAGGCTGTCCTCGAGGATCCGTACATCCTGCTGGTTTCCTCCAAGGTCTCCAACATCAAGGACCTCGTTCCGCTGCTGGAGAAGGTCATGCAGACCGGCAAGCCGCTGCTGATTATCGCTGAGGATGTTGAGGGCGAGGCCCTGTCCACCCTCGTAGTCAACAAGATCCGCGGCACCTTCAAGTCCGTTGCCGTGAAGGCTCCGGGCTTCGGCGACCGCCGCAAGGCCACCCTGCAGGACATGGCTATCCTCACCGGCGGCCAGGTCATCTCCGAGGAGGTCGGCCTGTCCCTGGAGACCGCTGAGATCGAGTACCTCGGCCAGGCACGCAAGGTTGTCGTGACCAAGGACGAGACCACCATCGTTCAGGGCGCTGGCTCCCAGGAGCAGATCGACGGTCGCATCAAGCAGATCCGCGCCGAGATCGAGAACTCCGATTCTGACTACGACCGCGAGAAGCTGCAGGAGCGCCTAGCCAAGCTGGCCGGCGGCGTGGCAGTCCTCAAGGTTGGTGCCGCGACCGAGGTTGAGCTCAAGGAGCGCAAGCACCGCATCGAGGACGCCGTGCGCAACGCTAAGGCAGCTGTCGAAGAGGGCATCGTCGCCGGTGGTGGCGTGGCTCTGCTGCAGGCAGCCGATGTCCTGGATTCCCTCTCTGACCTCACCGGTGACGAGGCAACCGGCGTCAAGATCGTCCGCGAAGCCCTGTCTGCTCCGCTGAAGCAGATTGCTCAGAACGCAGGCCTGGAGCCGGGCGTTGTTGCCGACAAGGTTGCGTCCCTGCCGGCTGGCCAGGGCCTCAATGCGGCTACTGGCGAGTACGTGGACCTCATGGCCGCTGGCATCAATGACCCGGTCAAGGTCACCCGTTCCGCACTGCAGAACGCTGCGTCCATCGCGGCCCTGTTCCTGACCACCGAGGCAGTTGTGGCTGATAAGCCGGAGCCGGCCGGTGCAGGCGCGGGCATGCCGGATCCTGACGCAATGGGCGGCATGGGCTTCTAGTGCCTAGCTCCCTGGGCTGAAGCGTCTCGTCGCCGCAGCCCGTAGCAAAACGAACGCTCCCCACGGTCAACCGTGGGGAGCGTTCTCTGTTCTGAGACCTTTTTGTGTCCTTATGTCACCCCGGATGGGGGTAGACGAGCGTGTTCTTGCGGAAAATATCTCGCGCTTTTACTTTGTTTGTCAGGCCTATGAATCGCTAGTGAAGCGGCTAGCGTTACGTTCTGCAGAAAATTTCTTGGAGCCTCGCGCCTGATGCTGTTTATTTCCGCAGTTAGAGGCGTTGTTACTGGTTAGGTTAAGGTCGGGTGAATAAATAACGCTCGTTGCATGCTTGATCCGCAATAATCTTCACCCGAAAAATTAACTAGCCTAAACGCTTGCAAAGTCGGGGAGGTGTGCCAAAATAGTTTCCTGTGACGCCCGTTGAGGGTGTCTGCAAAACCGCAAACCCCCTCCGGGCACTTCTGAGTCCGGACTTCACAAAAGGAGACCATAATGGATCTTTCTTTCGTTGCTGATCAGCTGGGCAACTTCGCTGACTTCGCTTCCGGCATCAAGAACCTCTTCCAGGGCTTCGCTAAGGCTTTCGACATCATCGCTGGTGCTGCTACCGCTGACTCCGTTGAGGTAACCCCGGACACCTCCAAGCTGGACGCCCTGTCCTCCACGAAGTAATCTTGTGCCCTTCTGAAGGGCGCACTTAATACACACACTTTCAATCCCAAGGAGATTTTAAAATGGAAACCCTGTCTTCCACCGGCATCTTCGGCCTCATCCTGCCGCTTCTCTACGCTCTGGGCGACGCTGCTTCCGGCGCCAAGAAGCTGATCGGCCTGCTCTAAGCAGCACGCTGCTCACGCAGAACTAAGCGTTAACCCCGCTGACCCACTTTGGGCAGCGGGGTTTCTCATTTCCAGAACCCTGGGCCGGCTAGCGCAGTGGCGCGGTACGTTTTCGCAAACATGCCCTTGGGATCATGCGGTTTCCGGACCTTGCACGCGAAAACGTACCATCGCGTAAGCGGGGCAGGTACGGATCGATCATTTAAGGCCCCAGAACTTCGATTCTTGGGGCACTATTTGTGAGAAACGTACATTCTGGGCGGCTGCTGCCGCCCGTTTGCCACTACGGGGGTAAATTGGGCGGCGGCAACCAGTTTTATCGCGCCGGATGCCTGTTTCATAGATAGAATTATTGGCATGGCTGACATTAAAGACGACGAACTCCCCGAGATCGACCTTGCGCAGACCGACGGCTACGTCGTCGATGACTCCGATGAAGACGATCCCTCGCTCATCATGCCGGATGGCTCGCCGGTTGAGACTTGGCGCGAGAACTACCCATACGAAGAGCGCATGACGCGCGATGAGTACGAGTCCATCAAGCGCTCCCTGCAGATCGAGCTGTTGAAGTGGCAGAACTGGACCAAGGAAACCGGCCAGCGCCACATTATCCTCTTTGAGGGCCGCGATGCTGCAGGTAAGGGCGGCACTATCAAGCGTTTCAACGAGCACCTCAACCCGCGTGGTGCCCGCACCGTAGCGCTGGAGAAGCCGTCCCCGCGCGAATCCACGTCGTGGTACTTCCAGCGCTATATTCAGCACTTCCCGTGCGGTGGTGAAATCGTCTTCTTTGACCGCTCCTGGTACAACCGCTCCGGCGTGGAGCGCGTCATGGGCTTCTGTACGGAATCCCAGCACGCAGAGTTCCTGCGCGAGGTTCCGATGCTGGAGAACATGATTCTCGGCTCCGGCATTTCGCTGACTAAGTTGTGGTTCTCCGTGACCCGCAAGGAGCAGCGCACCCGCTTCGCCATCCGCCAGATCGACCCGGTCCGTCAGTGGAAGCTTTCGCCCATGGACTTGGCCTCTCTGGATAAGTGGGATGATTACACCCGCGCCAAGGAGGAGCAGTTCCGTTACACCGATACTGAAGAGTCTCCGTGGATCACCATCAAGTCCAACGACAAGAAGCGCGCCCGCATTAACGCGATGCGCTACGTGCTCTCCAAGTTTGAGTACACCAACAAGGACCACGAGCTCGTTGACCAGGTGGACGACAAGATCGTCAAGCGTGGTCGCGACCAGATCGGTGACTAGTCTCGACGCATAAAGAAAGGAGGCGGCAGGAAATCCTGCCGCCTCCTTTCTTTGCCTATCTAGTGCTTCCAGGGCTCAATCGGGTTGCCCTGCCACTCGGAGTTGCTCGGAACCTGGTCGCCGCGCATGACCAGCGAGCCGGGGCCAACGGTTGCCACGCTGCCGATGACCGAGGCCGGCAGCGCCACCGAATGCGAGCCCAGGGTAGCGCCGGCCTTGATGGTGACGGTATCTAGGCTCATGACGCGGTCCTGGAAGAGGTGCGTTTGCACCACGGTGCCGGGGCCGACGGAAGCGCCTTCGCCCACAAAACACAGGTCCGTTTCCGGGAACCAGTAGGAGTCGATCCACGCGCCGCGGCCAATCGTCACGCCCAGCGCGCGCAGGCCCTGGTTGATTTCACCCATGCCATAGGCGTGGGTGAAGAACCACGGGGCGGCAACCGCCTCCACAAAGGTGTCCTGCAGCTCGTTGAGCCACACGAAGGCGGACCACAGTGGGTGGTCGCCAGCTGTCTGCGTGCCCACGCAGATCCACTTGACCGCCACGGTGATCACCATCGCGATAGCGCCGGCCACCATGAGGACGACACCGCCGAGGGCCCAGGCGGCGGCGATGCCGAGGGCGTCGGCCAGCGCGTAGAGTGATGCCAACGTGCCCGCCAGCAGCATGGCCGAGGTCATCGGCGCCAGCAGGCGCATGGTCTCAATCGCACCACGCGCGGCCTTGACCCCAAAGCCCGGGTTGTAGGTGAGGGACTCGCCCTCCACACCGTCCACGTGGGCCTCCACGCGGCGCATGCGCTCCGGCGGGGAACCCCACCAGTTGGCGCCGGACTTGGTCTTCTTCGGCGTCGAGGACAGCACCGCCACCAGCGAGTTCTTCGACAGCTTACGGCCCGGGCCAGTGATTCCGGAGTTGCCCACGAAGGAACGCTTGCCCACCTTGGTCTCACCCGTGAGCATCCAACCGCCGCCGAGCTCATAGCCGCCGATCATGGTGTCATCCGCCAAGAAGGCGCCGTCCTTGACCTCGGTGAGCTTGGGCACCATGACGGCCGTGGAAATCTCCACGTCCTTGCCAATCGTTGCACCCAGCGAACGCAGCCACGCCGGGGTGAGCTGCGAGGCGTAGATGGGGAAGAGCTGCGTGCGGGCCTCGTCCATAAGGCGCTCGATGGCCCACAGGCGCCAGCCCTTGGCGGAGCGCACCGGTGCCACACCGGGCTTGATACCCAGCGAGAGGATGCGCACGCCCAGCCAGGTTTGCAGCATGAAGGTGGCAAACGCCGCCAGGGCACCGAGCGGAGCGAAGAAGATAGAGCCGACGTAAGGGGAACCGTCGGTCACCGCGATGAGGGCAACGACCACGGCAGCGCCCACGGCCAGCGCCACGATGGGCTGGAAGGCCAGCAAGATAGAGGTAGCGCCGTAGATGGCTACCCACCACGGGCGGCGCTTCGGGGCATGCGACGGGAAGCGGTGCTTGGAGCGGCCCACCTTCTTGGCAGGAGAGCCGGACCAACGCTGGCCGTCCTTGATCTTCTTGCGCCCAGTGACGGTGGAGCCAGCCTCGACGTGGGCATCCTTGCCCACGACGGTGCCTGGGAGCAGCGTCGAGCGCGCGCCCACGCGAGCGCCTTCCTTGACCTCAATGGCGCCGACGTGCAGGATATCGCCGTCGAGCCAGTAGCCGGAGAGATCGACCTCGGGCTCAATCGCGGCGTGCTTGCCCAAGGTCAGCAGACCCGTCACAGGCGGCAGCGAGTGCAGGTCCACTCCGCGGCCCATCTTCACTCCCAGCGCGCGGGCATAGTTGTTGACCCACGTAGCGCCCGCGATCGAGCGCGAACCAGAAGCATCCGCCCAGCGCTCCGCTGCCCAAATGCGCAGGTGCGTGGAGCCGCCGCGCGGGTACTCGCCGGGCTTAATGCCGGCGGTGATCAGCCGCGCGCCAAAGCCACCGATGGGGATGCGGCCGATGGGGGTGACAAAGATGACGAGGAGAAGGATGACCAGCCACCACGGGGTGGTCATGGCCCACTCCACGCCCAGCAGGTTCGCCAGGTTGGAGCCCAGTAGCAGCCAGGCCAGCCACGTCGTGGCAGCCAGCGTCATAACGGGGATTTGGATGAGCGTCTGGGCCACGCGTGTACCAGCGCCGACGGGTTTTACCTCGCGTGCGGGCCCGGCGTCCTCGACGGACTCGGCACCAGCGAGCTGCTCCGCCAGGGATCCCAGGCGCGGGTGGTCGTACAGATCGCGCACGGCCACGGTGGGGAAGCGCTCGCGGATGCGGCCGACCAAGGTCGCTGCGGCCAGCGAGGTGCCGCCGAGGGAGAAGAAGTCTGCGTTGACGTCCTCCACGGAAACACCCAGGGTGTCCACCCACAGCTCCGCCAGCCACTGCTCGGTGGGGTTGAGGCCGTCTGCCTCCACGCCCACTCCCGGCAGCGGCCACGGCAGGGCTTTCTTATCCACCTTGCCGGAGGTTCGAATCGGCAGCTCATCCATGACGCAGATGCGCGGGACGAGCGCTGCCGGCATGGTCTCCGCTAGGCGGGCGTGTGCCGCTTCGTGGTCGAACCCGGCATCCGGGTCATCCAGGGAGACGTAGCCGACGAGCACGGACTCGCCGCCCGGCGTCTTCTGCACGGCCACGGCGGAGTTGTACACGTTCGGGAGCGCGGCGACGTTGGCCTCTACCTCACCGAGCTCGATGCGGCGGCCACCAATCTTGACCTGGTCATCGACGCGGCCCACAAAATACAGGCCGTCCTCTTCCAGGCGCACGTGGTCGCCGGTGCGGTAGGCGCGCTCCCAACCCAGGGACTCCAGCGGCGCGTACTTCTCCGCGTCCTTCACCGGGTCCAGGTAGGCAGCCAGGCCCACGCCACCGATGACGAGCTCGCCCACCTCACCGATGTTCACGGGGACGCCGTGCTTATCGACGACCACCAGATCCCAACCCTTCAGCGGCAACCCAATCGATACGGGCCTGCCCGGCAGCATGCGCTGCGCGCAGGCCACGACGGTGGCCTCGGTGGGACCGTAGGTATTCCACATCTCGCGGTCCTCGGTGGCCAGGCGGTCCGTGAGCTCCTGGGAGCAGGCCTCGCCGCCGACGATGAGAAGGCGGATGTTGTCCAGGGCCTCGGCGGGCCAGAGGCCGGCCAAGGTCGGCACGGTAGAGACCACCGTGATGTCGCGGCGGATGAGCCAGGGGCCCAAGTCCATGCCGGAGCGCACCAGGGAGCGCGGGGCCGGGACCAGGCAGGCACCGTGGCCCCAGGCCAGCCACATTTCCTCGCAGGAGGCGTCGAAGGCCACGGACAGGCCGGCTAGGACGCGGTCGTCCGGGCCGAGGGGGCCGTGCGGGCTATCCGCCAAAAAGAGGGCAGCCTCCGCGTCCACGAAGGCGGCCGCGGAACGGTGGCTCACGGCCACGCCTTTGGGCTTGCCCGTCGATCCGGAGGTGAAGATGATCCACGCGGTGTCTTCGGGGCGCGGCTCGTCGAAAAGCGCGCCGTCTCGATCGTCCTTTTCGTCGGACGTGGGGCGCGCCTCGCGCAGCATGCGGAAGCCCTCATCGGTGAAGACACCGTCGATGTCGGCTTCGCCGAAGACCATCTCGGCGCGCTCATCGGGGTCGTCGGCGTCGACCGGCACGTAGGCCGCGCCGGCGGCGAGTGTGGCCAGGATGGCCAGATAGAGCTCGCGCTTGCCGGAGGTCATGCGGATGCCGATGCGGTCTCCGCGACGCACGCCGCTGGCGTGGAGCTCGGTGGCCCATGCGGAGACGTCGGCAAGCAGCTCGGCGTAGGTGAGGATCTCACCGTCGTCGAGGGCCGCGGCCTCGGGGAAGTGCTCAGCGGTGGTCTTAACGATGTCCCACAGGGTGCGCGCGGGGGCGGCCTCGTCGCCGAGGAGGTAGTGCTCGGGGACCTCGGGAATCGCCGGGGTCTCGGGCTCATCGGTGCGGAGGGCGTGCCGGCCCCCGGTACTAGGAAGGTTTTCGGGCTCTGTCATTTAAGCATCACCGCTTTCGGTATCAGCGGGTGCGTCCGCCGCGATGATGGCGGCGGCCAGCTTGCGCAGATGCTTGAGCTGCTTGTTGGTGGATTCGTCGAGGGCTTCGTCTTCGGCCTTCGACACCAGGACGGCCAGCTCCTTGTGGGCTTTCACGCCCTTCTTGGTGGAGGCAATGATTTGGCGGCGGCGATCTTTGGCATCGCGCTCGCGCTTGACCCAGCTGCGGGACTCCAGGGAATCGAGCAGGCGCACCATGTCGGAGGCGTCGATGGCCAAGGTCTCCGACAGTGCGGACTGGGAGGACGCGGTCTCCGCAACGAGGCAGGTGAGCACCCAGTACTCGCGCAGGGTGGTTTGCTGCGTTTGCAGCGCGGCCTCGACGCCTTCGCGGGTGCGGCGGCGGAGGCGCTCCAGCTGGAAGGAGGGGGACTCCAAGAGCGCGGTCGGAATGGATACAGAATTCAATGAAGGCATGCCGACGATATTACGCGCCTAAGGTGGCAAACTTAAATCATGGGTTGTGGCCCATTAGTTTCAGGCTGAGGCTAGCTTCTGCACGATGAGTGTGTTGAGAGAAACGCCTTCCCGTTCTGCTTCGATGGTTAGGTCTCGGTGAAGTGACTGAGGTATGCGGAGGTTGAACTTCCCCGAAAAGCTTCGCTGCCCGAATGGTTCCGGGATGCGTTCATTGTTGCGTTGCATATCTTCTAGAGTTTCTTCGACGACGCTGCGCAACTCGGCTTCTGCGGTGGCCGCGGTTGTGTCCAGCCATGACAGGGAAGGGAACTCTAGGACTGTGGCAACGAACTCGCCATCTTCTTCTGACCAAGCGGTTTGGTAGGTGTATTTGTCTGCGAGATTCATGATCTGCTCCTAGAAATGGAAGTCACACACAAGTTGCAGCTCTGAGAAGCGGACGTTTGTCCGTGAGGTCCGCATCTTTGTGAGGATCTTTTCTATCTTGGAAACCACACCCGTATGGTACCGCAAATGGTACCACTAGTGGCTTGGGTAAACCATAGGGCAGCCTTGTGCTTTCCAACCATCCGTGCCGCCCTCGACGTTGATGACGTCCCAGCCCTTGGTGTGCTCCAAGTACTGGCAGACCTGCATGCTGCGCCCGCCTGCATGGCAGATGACGTAGATATCGCGGTCCGGGTCAATCTCGTCGAGACGCTCGACTAGGTCTCCCATCGGGATGTGCGTGGCGCCTTGGGCGTGCTCGGTGTTCCACTCGTGGTCCTCGCGGACGTCGATAAGCTGGGCGTTCTCGGGTACTTCGGTGGGTTGTACGTTCTGCATGCGCACCAGCTTACGCGGGTGCGGTTGTGAGGCTGGTGGGGCACTGTAGCGTGAGTAGCACTTTCGGCCCCGGCGCTCCCTTATGCCACACTTATTCAGGTGATGAACTCCAGCACTGTCGCGCTTATCCCCGGAGACCCCTCGGGTCGCTTCTTTGGCTCTCGAGTGCTGGTGGTGGAAAACTTTGACTCCTTCACCTTCAACATCGTGGACTACCTGGTGCGGTTAGGCGCTGAGGTTGGGGTCACCCCCAATACCCAGCCCGTGCCGCTGACCGGCTACAACGCGGTGGTTCTCTCACCGGGGCCGGGAACTCCAGAGTTTGCGGCGGACATCGGCTTTTGCGCCGAGGTTCTAGAGCGTGCCACGGTGCCGGTGCTGGGGGTGTGCCTGGGCTTCCAGGCGATGGCCCAGCACCTCGGCGCACGGATCGCTCCGGCCCCAGAGCCTGTGCACGGGCGGGTGAGCACCATACATTGCTCCGAGGATCCGCTCTATGCCGGGATTCCCACTTGTCACGATGTGGTGCGCTATCACTCATTGGCGGTAGATAAGCTGCCTTCCGGTATGAAGGAACTCGCGCATACGACAGATGGCCTCATCATGGCTGGCCGCAGCGAAGAACGCCGCTGGTGGGGCGTGCAGTACCACCCGGAGTCGATTTGTAGCGAACACGGTCTCCGGCTCTTCGAGAACTTCCTGGCTATCGCTTGTCCCAAAGCAAACGAGGTGGCATCTCCTGACGTCAAAATCGACACCCCCTCAGTTGCGCCCCTGCCACCACTGCACGTGGAGGAGCGCCTACTCGCCATCGATCCCCTCGACGTCTTCGATGTCCTAGGCGGCAAAGGGGCGCTGCTAGAGTTCGAGGGCACTTCGATCATTGCACCGTTGGGAGAAATGGTGGGAATGGAAGCACTAGCGGAGCCCCCTCGCTTTTCCCGCCCCGCGGGGTGCCTCGGCGTTCCAGGTGTGTTCGGCTATCTGGGTTACGAGGCCCTCGGCGGCTTGCCCACACACCACCCTCATGGTCTCTTCCGCGCGCCAGGCGTGGTGGCCATCCGTGGGCAGAGAGTGCAGCTGATTTGCCAGGAATCCGCGGCCTCCTGGCTGGCACAGACCTGGCGGCTCCTCGAAGGACTCGCCGGCAACCCTGTTCAGCAAAGGCGTTTCGACACCAGTGCGATTGGCCCGCTGATCTGCCGCGATACCGCCGCCAGCTATAAGGAGAAGATCCGCCGCGCCCAAGAGCTCATCAGTGCGGGTGAGACCTACGAAGTCTGCCTCACTACCAGTCTCGAGGCGGCAGCCGATCTCGATCCGCTGGCCCTCTACCAGCGCCTTCGGCAGCAGGTGCCCGCGCCGATGCGTTCGTTGTTGGTGCTCCCTGAGCTCGCAGTGGCTAGCGCCTCCCCGGAACGCTTCCTTAAAGTGTCTGGCGGCGTCGTCTGCTCGGAGCCGATCAAAGGCACCCGCCCACGTGGCCACAACCCCACCGCCGATGAACAGCTGCGGGCGGACCTGGCCAGTAACCCGAAGGATCACGCGGAAAACCTCATGATCGTTGACCTAGTGCGCAACGATCTCACCCGTGTGGGGATTCCAGGCACCGTGCATGCCGAAGAACTCTTCGCGGTTCGCAGCTTTGCCACCGTGCACCAGTTGGTCTCCACCGTTTCTGCTCGGTTGTGCCCGGATGCCTCGCTTATCGACGTCCTCCGCTCCACCTTTCCCGGTGGCTCTATGACCGGTGCGCCGAAAGTCCGCACCATGGAGATCATCCGTGAGCTCGAGGCCGCGCCGCGTGGGGTGTACTCCGGTGCGATCGGCTATCTCGGTTGCGATGGCAGCGCTGATTTCGCTATGACTATCCGCAGCATCGTCCTGCATTCCGGGAGACTGCATTATGGCGTTGGTGGAGCGGTGCTGGCTCTTTCGGACCCGGATGCCGAGTGGCAGGAGATCGTGGATAAGTCCGCCCCGCTCCTCAAACTTTGCGGGCAGGCCTTCCCCGGGGAGCACTGCTACCGCTTCGAAGCCGGTGGCCTTCTTCCCGTCCCATCGATTCCCGAGCCCTTGCTCATCGACTCCTTCCGCCTTGAAGAGGGCCAGGTGCGCGGCTTTGAGCTACACTGCGAGCGCTTTACCGCGGGTGCAGAGGCCTTGGGGATGGACTCCCCTCGATCCTTCCTCCACGCAGTCCAGGAACACCTGCCCAACCGAGGCCGGTGGTTCCCGCGCCTGGAGGCTGGCCCCAGCGGTTTCGCACTTCGGTTGCGCCCTCTTCCTACTCAGCGGAAAACCACCCGTTTGCACAGCGCTACGGCAACAGTGGAAAATCCGCATGTCAAGGGGCCGAATCTGGCGCTGTTCTCAGAGCTTCGTGAGCCGGACGATACCTTGCTCATCTCCGACGAGGGCGTCGTCTGCGAAACCACCACGGCCGCGCTCATCGCTTGGGATGGAGACACGATGCTCACGATGGACGCACCTCGGTTGCGGTCAGTCACTGAGTCTCTGCTGGTTGCCGCGGTGAGAAAGGAAGTGAGCGTCGAAAAGAGAACGCTCGGACTGTCCGATCTTGCGGGGCTGGAGTTGTGGACCCTCAACGCCTTGCACGGGATTACCCCGGTGGTGGAACTCGACGGAAAGCCACGGCCGGCACCCGAAGACTCACGCCTCGAGCACTGGCGAAGCGTGCTAGACGGCATGCGCGCTACGATTGCGCGCGTCAAATGAACAGCAGTCTGCTCTGTTTCGCTGCCTCACAACAGCATTTGATGCTTGCCTTGGGCTTTAGCGGTGCGCTGAGAGGTACTCCAGAATGGCTTTCACGCGGCGGTTGTCTTCGCTGGGGTCCAAGCGCAGCTTGGTGAAGATGTTGGAAACGTGCTTGGCCACCGCGGCGGAAGACAAAACGAGCTCGGCGGCGATGTCCTTGTTGGACTTTCCGCGGGACATCAACTCGAGGACCTCGCGCTCGCGCGGGGTGAGCTCGCCCAGGCCGCTGCGCCCAGAGCTCATGAGAGCCTGCGCCACGGTGGGGTCGATGACGGTGCCGCCCTGGGCCACCACGTCCAGGCTCGAGAGGAAGTCCCGTACCTCGGAGACGCGGTCCTTCAACAGGTAGCCGGTGCCGGCATCGGGGGAGTCGAAGAGTTCCACCGCATATGCGGGGGCCACATACTGGGAGAGCACCATGACGGGCAGACCCGGGTATGCATTTCTCAAGTTTACGGCGGCTTTCAAGCCGTCATCGCCCATACCTGGCGGCATGCGCACGTCCGTGATGACGATGTCCGGAAGCTCATCGCGCAGCTTATCCACCACGGCCTCCAAAGCTGGAGCAGAATCCGCCTGGCCCACAATTGAATGCCCGCGGCGCTCCAGAAGGCCGGCGAGGCCCTCGCGCAGAATGGCGGAGTCATCCGCCACCACGATTCTCAAACTCATTTCTTAAACTCCTGACTGTCCGCGATCGAGAAGAAGTGGAATCGAGCATGCCAGCCTCGTGGGCCCGCCCGGGGGAGAGCTCAGCGTCATCTCCCCGCCAAAGGCGGCGAGGCGCTCGGCCATCCCCGCCAAGCCGTGACCTTGTACAACCTGCGCGCCACCCGGGCCCTCATCCACCACGGTGATGCGCAGCGAATCATCCGCGATCACTAAAACAGACACCGGCGCGCCGGGCGCGTGCTTGGCCGCGTTGGTCAAAGCCTCCGTGCCGAAGAAGTAGCCGCAGGCCAGCACGGAGGCGGAAAGCTTGGGCAAAGGATGCGGGGCGAAGACGCTGACGTGGGGGCCGTGGGAGGAGGAGACGTCGGCAAGCGCGGCGACCAAACCGTGATCCTGCAGGACTTGCGGGTGGATGCCGTGCACCGTGGCGCGCAGGGAGTGCAGGCCGCGGTCCACGTCCTGCTTGGCAGCGGTGAGAAGCTCGGCGAGGTCAGAGGGGGCGTCGAGAAGAGCCTCCCCCAACTTCATGCTCGCGGCCACGAGGTATTGCTGCGCGCCGTCGTGCAAGTCGCGCTCGATGCGGGCGCGCTCCACCTCATAGGCATCCGCGATGGCGCGGCGCGAGGCCGTGAGTTGCGCAATTTTCTGCGCCTGCTGTTGCTCATGGTTGGTGGGCTGGGGTTTTCTTCGGAACACAGGCCCAGCATAGTGGCCCGCCCCTGCGGCAGGGGTAGTGCTGGCACTACCTTAAAGAGCAACGCTAGGACTGTTCTTTATGAGGGCCCGAGACGGTGAAATGAGAGACATGGCACAGACACTTTCCCTGACAGACATCACCAAGGATTTCGGCGGCGGCCCGGTGCTCGCCGGAATCTCCCTCGACATTGAACCGGGTGAGCTCGTGGCGGTCATGGGGCCGTCTGGTTCCGGCAAGTCCACGCTGTTGCACTGCATGTCCGGCGTGCTGACCCCCACGCACGGCAGCGTGCGCTACGGGGATGACGAGCTCTCCGCGCTTGGCGACGGCCCCCGCTCCCGCCTCCGCCTGCGCAACTTCGGCTTCGTCTTCCAGGACGGCCAGTTGCTGCCGGAGCTGAGCAACGTGGACAACGTAGCGCTTCCCGCGATGCTCAACGGGGTCTCGCGCGGTGCTGCGCGCAAGCGCGCGATGCAGCTGCTGGACCAGCTGGGATTGGGCGGTTTGGCGGAGCGTCGCCCGGCGCAGGTCTCCGGTGGACAGGCGCAGCGCGTGACTATCGCGCGTGCGCTGGTGGCTTCTCCGGGCGTGGTTTTCGCCGACGAGCCCACCGGTGCACTGGACCAGTCCACGGGCCACGAGGTCATGCAGATGCTGACCACCATCGTGCGCCAGTCCGGTGCCAGCCTGGTCATGGTCACGCACGACCCGAAGGTGGCCGACTGGATGCAGCGCCGCGTGGAGATTCGCGATGGCATCATCCACGACGACCGCCGCCTCGAGGTGATCCGATGAACACCGCGACTTTAGTCTTTGACCTGCAGCGCGAATCGATTCGCGCGCGCTCCGGAACAGGAATCGTCTCGCTTCTGGCCATTGTGAGCCTGACCATTGGTTCCGCCATCGCCTTCCTGGTTGCGGGCGGTACCTGGATGTTCTGGGAGCGCGCTCAGCACGTTGAGGATGCCGCGCCCGCTCTGCAGGAGGCCTTCGGCAACGAGATGGAGGCCTTCCTCTATCCCTGGTTCGCCCTGGCCCTGCTGGCCTGCGCCTTCATTCTTCCGGCGTTGTTTAACCTCACAGCCCAAGCCGCTGTCCTCGGCGCCTCAGGCAGGGAGCAGCGCCTGGCCACCCTGCGCCTGTTGGGATTGAGCTCCCGCCAGGTGGAGCGCATGGCCATCGTGGAGACGGGCCTGCAAGCCATCATTGGCATCGTGCTCGGCGGGCTGATCAGCCAGCTCATCGCGCCGGTCTTCACCCAGCTGGACTTCCAGATGCGCTCCATTTCTTTGCCTGAGATTCTGCTGCCCTGGTGGGGTTATCTGGCCGTGGCCGGCGTACTTTTCCTGCTGGCCATCGGCGCAGCACTCGTCGGCATGCGTCGGGTGCGGGTGAGCCCGCTGGGCGTGGCTAAGCGTCAGATGCCCGCGGCTTACCGCTGGTGGCGCGCCATCGTCTTCCTTGTCATCGTGGCGGTCGGCGGGGCTTTCCTCTTCGGCAAGGCGGGCCCGCCCACCGCTATGGTCATCGTGGTTATGTTCGGCATGCTGATGAGCATCAACCTCATCGCTCCCTTCATCCTGCAGCTCGGCGCACACATCATGTCTCTCTTTCCTGGCACCGCGCACTTCGTGGCCTGCCAGCGAGTGGCGGGCAATGCGCGCCCGGCGTGGAAGCGGAGTGCGGCCATCGCGTTCTTCGGCTACTTGGCGGGCTTCCTCGTTGCGGCGCCCCTAGGCTCTGATGCCTTGGCCATGGTTCTCAAAGAGGACCCGGGGATGAACGTGGTGTTTAAGGACATCTCCACCGGCGTCTTATTAACCCTCATCTTCGGCTTCACGCTGACCACCATGTCCATCATTCTGGGGCAGGTCTCCGGCATCTTCGAAGACAAGGAACTCATCCGCTCTCTGGATCTCATGGGTGTGCCGCGCGGTTTCCAGTTCCGCTCCGGTGCCCTGACCATCATGGGGCCTGTGGTGGGATTGAGCTTCTTCGGCTTCCTTTTCGGCGGTGGGATCGCCTCACTGATGTTCTTCTCCAGTGTCGAGCAAAGCGATGTCGACGTTCTTGGCCGTCTGCTCATGGCCTTCGGTTTCTTGGCCATAGGCTGGCTGGTCACGCTGCTTGCCATTGTCCTTGTTGAACCCCTGCGCGGCTACGTGCTGCGGACTGGAGGTCGAAAAGAATGAAAACGGTACTGAAAATCTTCGGCGGACTCTTTCTCGTTGCTCTTGTTGCTGTGGCCGCGGCCGTGTATTTCTTCGGCCCCTCCTATGGCGGGGCGCTGCTGGGCAAGCCCTACTTCCTCTTCAATGCCAGCGAGAAGCGCATCAACACTGCGATGGTGGATACTGCCGCGATCTCCGGAATCTATGGCGAGAGCGAAGAATTCCAGCGCGCCCGCGAGGCCTTCAAAGCGGACCCCACGAACGCTGAGCTCCTCGATGCCGCCATCAACGCTGCCGGTGGCAAGCACTCCAAAGTCTTTAGCACCGAAAAGGAAAAGGCCGCCGAAAGCGCTGAGCCTTCGGTTGACTTCAACGATGGCGTCTTGCGCGCTACCGTGCCCTCCATCGGCCGCCACGATGACGGCCAAGCCTACGCCGACACTTTGGCCCACGGTCTGACCTCTCACCCGGAGGCCTGTGCTGCCGTGGTGGATCTGCGCGGCAATGACGGCGGGGACATGGGCCCGATGTACGCGGGCTTAAGCCCCCTTCTGCCGGATGGCACCGCCCTCTCCTTCGTCAGCCGAATGACTACTTCTGACGTGGTCATCGACGGTAATTCCGTTACCGGCGGTGGCACGCCCACCACCACGTCGGGCGGCAAGCTGAACATTCCCGTCGCCGTGCTCACCGACGACGAGACCGCCTCCTCCGCCGAAGCCACCCTCCTGGCCTTCCGCGGGCTGGACAACACACGGACCTTTGGCAAGCCGACCGCCGGCTACGCCTCCGCCAACGTGGTCCTGGACTATCCGGACGGCCGCTCGCTCATGCTCACCACGGCCAAGGACAAGGCGCGCACGGGCGAGGAGTTCGCCGAGGATCCCATCGCTCCCGATGCACCCGAATCCGAGCTCGACGGATGGCTTGCTTCCCGCTGCAGTTAGTTAGCTGCAGTGTTAGTAAGCCGCAGCGTTAGCCAGCCCGGTTCGTTGTCGGCACGTTGCTGCTGTTCAGCCGCAACGCTAGCCTGCCCAACGCTCGCGCTCCCACCGCCAGTAGTGGTGCCACTTCCAGGGCGGGGCGACGAACTCGCCCCGCCCTTTGATAACTGCGAGGACCTGGTGAACAGCGACGTCAAGGTGGTGCTCAATCGTGGCGGCGGTGAAGTGGAGGGGCCGATAGCCGCGCTGGACGGCGTCGTTCAGCTTTTGGCGGTCGATTTCGAAACGTTGTCGGTTCTCGCCTTTGTGATAGGCGTAGCCGTCCACCTCGATGGCCACCTTGTGCTCCTCGAGCACCAAGTCCCAGCGGTAGGGCCCAATCCGCACGTTGTTGCGGACTTTGGCGTGGGGCTCAAGGCCCCGGGTGAGGTCGCGCTCCGGCTTGCTATCCGCCCCGACGATGGCCTTTTCCAACACCTCACGCGTGTGCTTGGGCAGGCGGCGAAAGTCCAGCTGTTCGGTCTCGATGCGCGAGCGCCCGTGCGGCCCGGCGAAGAAGGCCTCGATGAAGGCCACGGCATCCTCCTGCGCCATCGCCTCAATACATTGCAGCGGGCTGCAGACGTTCACCCCGTTCATGCTGCCCAGCGCCTTAGGCCGTGCCCGCCGGCTGCGAAAATACGTGCTCGATGCCATCGTTCCTGCGCGCAGAAAATAAAGTGGGTAGGTCAGCTCTTGGCCAAGATATTGCTGAGCTGCGGAATAGCCGTCCAAGGCTGAGTCCGGCCAACGCCGTGAGACGACTTCAGCGAGCTCGCGCGGCGTTGGCACCGCAGATAAGTACAGACCGCGACAAATCTTGATTGCTCGGCCGTTAGCAGCGCGGCGAGTCCCCGCGCGTCCCTCGAAAATCTCCATGTGCCCCCGATGAGTACGGTTCTAACAATTAAGCCCCCAGAAACCGCTGTTTTCGGCCCCCTATTTGATCGAATCGTACGTCACGAATGAGGAGTTGTCGCGGTGACAAAGAAAAAGGACGTTTCGATCAACTAAGGCCTCTCAAACCCTTGGTTTTGGGCCCCTATTTGATCGAAACGTCCCTCAACGTGCGGACCGTGGCGGCTTACTTGAAGCGAGCCTTAGCCTCTTCGAGGATCTTCTCTGCCTCAGCCTTGTCTCCCCAGCCGGAGCCGGTAACTTCCTTGTTCGGCTCCAGGTCCTTGTAGCGGGTGAAGAAGTGCTCGATCTCGTCCTTGATGTGCTGCTCTACATCGTTGATGTCCTGGTAGCGCTCCCAGCGCGGGTCATCGACGACGGCGAGCAGCTTGTCGTCGCCACCGGCCTCGTCGGTCATCTTGAACACGCCGAGGACGCGAGCCTCAACGACAACGCCCGGGAAGACCGGCTCCGGGAGGATGACCAGCGCGTCCAACGGGTCACCGTCCTCACCCAGGGTGTGGTCGATGAAGCCGTAGTCAGCCGGGTAGGCCATCGGGGTGAACAGGTAGCGGTCGAGGTGGACCTTGCCGGTCTCGTGATCGATCTCGTACTTGTTGCGGGAGCCCTTTGGGATCTCGATGGTTACTTCAACGCTCACGGCTGAATCCTCCATAACTAATAGGTTGGCATGTGCTCCGCTTAGTCTACCGCGCTAGTCTAAAGGGCGATGAAAGCTAAGCATGTCTGGTGGAGTACTGCGGCCCTCGTCACGGCGGGAGCCGTGGCGGCGACGGCCGCCTTGGGCGTAGAAATCCAGCGCACCTACGATCACCTGGACCACGGCCAGCCCTATAAACAGGAAGAACCCACAACACTGGTCCAGCCCGTCGAGCCCGGTGATATCGACGCCGCCGCGCTCAAAGCCAGGTTGGATGAGCTAGGCAAGGACAAGGCTCTAGCCACTTTCGGCGGGCAGATCATCGACACCACCACCCAGGACGTGCTGTGGGAGCGCGAGCCCGCAAAGCCGCTGACCCCGGCCTCCGCCACCAAGGTCCTCACCCTCGCCGCGGCTACGCTCAAGCTCGACGAAGAAGAGCGCCTGACCACCGAAGTGGTCGCAGGTGAGCACGAGGGCGAGATCGTTATCAAGGCCGCCGGCGATGTCTGGCTGACGGACGAGCGCCTCGATGAGCTGGCGGAACAGATTCAGCAGAAGATGGATACCGTCACGCGGGTCTCCATCGACACGTCCATCTGGGCCGGGCCCGACCAGGCACCGGGCTGGGATGATGACAATATTGACGGCGGTTTCGTCGCCCCCATCCAGCCGGCCATGCTCTACGGTGGGCGCATTGGGGAGAAGACCGGCGACGTTCCGCGCTCCCACGAGCCGGCCCTCGACGTCGCCCGCGCGTTGGCCTCCCGCCTGGGAACCGACAAGGCGGACACGAGCTCAGCGCCCGAGAACACCGAGGTCATCGCAGCTACAGAATCTGAGCCGTTGGCTTTGCGCGCCCAGGAAGCGGTGAAGGATTCCGATAACGTCATGGCGGAGGCCATCGCCCGCGAGCTGGCCGTCAGCCAGGGCGCGGAAGCAAGTTTCGAGGGCGCCACGAAAACCATGCTCGACGTGCTTAAAGGCCACGGCATCGACATCAGCGACATCACCCTCAAAGACGGTTCCGGCCTGTCCCGCGATAACCGCATCCCCGCCGACGTACTCGCCCACATCATGGACCAGGCCGTAGCCACCGAGGAGCTGCGCCCGCTGTTGGGCTACCTGCCCCTCGCCGGCGGTGAGGGCACGCTCTACCAGCGCTACCCCGATTCGCCGGCCCGCGGGTACGTTCGCGCCAAAACCGGCACCCTCACGGGAACCTCCGCGCTGACCGGCACCGCCCAGGGCCAGTCGGGTCGCGTGTACGCCTTCGCCTTCTTAGTCAACGACGGCGAAGTCACCCCCGCCCGCCAAGCCCAAGATGCTCTCGCCGCTGCCCTCCATGACTTCTAAGAAACCTTTTTGGCCGCGCAGAAGCCCCAACTTTTTGGCGTGCCGCGTCGCCGCCCGCGCCGTGGTCGGTGAGCAGCCACGCGCCATCGCCGTGGGCTTGTCCGGCGGGGCCGATTCCTTGGCGCTGACCGCCGCTCTCGTGGCCGAAGGACACGAGGTGACAGCGCTCTGCGTCGACCACGGCTTACAGGAAGGCTCGGCCGCGCAGGCGCGCCGGGCTGCCGAGCAGGCCCGCGCCTTGGGGGCGGGGGCGGAGGTGTTGCGGGTGGACGTCGGCAAGCAAGGCTCCGTGGAGGCCGAAGCCCGCGCCGCCCGGTACCGTGCCTTCGCGCCCTGGGGTGAGGTGGCGGTGGCGCATACCGCTGATGACCAGGCCGAAACCCTGCTGCTGGGTGCCCTGCGGGGGAAGGTCGCGGGCATGCGCGAGCGCTCCGAGGTGGAGGGCGTGCGCGTTGTGCGCCCCCTGCTGAGCGTGCGCCGCGCCCAGACCGAGGCCGCCTGTGCGGAGCTGGGGCTGGAGGTCTGGCAGGACCCCCAGAACCAGGATGCGTCTTTCCGCCGCGTAGCACTGCGCCGCGAGATTCTCCCGCGCCTGCAGGAGATCGTGGGCGGAGACCCCGTTCCGGCCTTAGCCCAGGCAGCCCACGACGCCGCGCTTGACGACGCCTTCCTCAGCACCCACCCCACCGCCGACTGCGCCGAGCTGGCCGTTCTCCCCGAACCAAAACGCCGCCGGGCGATCGCTGCGTGGCTGCGCGAGGAGGGAATAGAGGTTACGCGCGAGGCGGTGCGCGGCATCGATGCCCTGTGCACGCGCTGGCATGGGCAAGGCCCCGTCGCCGTCCGCAGCGAAAAGAAAGGCACAAGGTTGGAAGTCGCACGCGTTGGTGGCAAACTGTCACTATTGCCTCGGTCAGCAAAGGAGCGCTCACGTGCACGATAACCATGATTTAGCCGTCCCCGCCCATCCTTATGGAGAGGACATCAAAAACGTTCTCATCACCGAAGACGATCTTCAGGCGCGCATCCAGGAAATGGCGGATCGCGTGGCGGAGAAATACCGCAACACCGACGAGGACCTCATCTTGGTCTGCGTGCTCAAGGGCGCGGTTTTCTTCCTGACGGATTTCGCCCGCAAGCTTGCTATCCCGTCCCAGCTGGAGTTCATGGCGGTGTCCTCCTACGGTAACTCGGCCTCTTCCTCGGGTGTGGTGCGCATTTTGAAGGACTTGGACCGCGATATCGAGGGCCGCGATGTGGTCATCGTGGAGGACATCATCGATTCCGGCCTGACCTTGTCCTGGCTTATCCGTAACCTGCAGGGCCGCCAGCCACGATCCCTTGAAGTGGTCACCCTGTTGCGCAAGCCAGAGGTGGTTAAGGCAGAGCTTGACCTGTTCGATGTAGGCTTCGATATCCCCAACGAGTTTGTCGTGGGGTATGGCCTGGATTTTGCCGAGCGCTACCGTGACCTGCCCTATGTAGGTACGCTGCATCCGGCGGTCTACAGCAACGATTAATCTTTATTCTTGTCCGGCGCTTTAAGCCGCAATTGTGCAAGGTAGTTAATGAAAAACAAGAACATCATCCGCTACGGCTCCATCGCGGGCCTGGTTCTCATCCTGCTGTACGCATTCACGTTCTTTACCAACGATGCCCGCAGCTTCAAGCAGGTGGACACTTCGGTGGCCATGGAGCAGCTGACCTCCAAGAACGTCGAGGAAGCGCAGATCGACGACCGCGAGCAGCAACTGCGCCTCAAGCTCAAGAAGCCGGTGACGGTGGAAGAGCAGGAGGGCATCGAGGAGGTCATTGCCAAGTACCCGGCACGCGCCTCCGAGCAGGTCTTTAACGCGGTCAAGGACTCCGGTGCTGAGAAGTACCAAACGAAGGTCACGCAGGATTCCTTCATCGGCTCGATGATTAGCTTCCTGTTGCCGATGCTGCTGCTCTTCGCGCTGTTGTTCTGGATGATGTCGCGCATGCAGCAGGGCGCTGGCGGCATGTTTGGCATTGGCGGCTCCAAGGCCAAGGAGCTGACCAAGGATATGCCGACCAACACCTTCGCGGATGTGGCCGGTGCGGACGAGGCCGTGGATGAGCTGCAGGAAATCAAGGACTTCCTCGATGATCCGGAGCGCTACCACGCCCTCGGCGCGAAGATCCCGCGCGGCGTACTTCTCTACGGCCCGCCGGGCACCGGTAAGACCTTGCTGGCCCGTGCCGTGGCGGGCGAGGCCGGTGTGCCCTTCTACTCCATTTCTGGCTCCGACTTCGTGGAGATGTTCGTCGGCGTCGGTGCCTCCCGCGTGCGCGACCTGTTCAAGCAGGCGAAGGAAAATAGCCCGTGCATCATCTTCGTTGATGAGATTGATGCCGTGGGCCGCCAGCGCGGCTCCGGTACCGGCGGTGGACACGATGAGCGCGAGCAGACCCTCAACCAGCTGCTCGTGGAGATGGACGGCTTCGGTGACCGCGAGGGTGTTATCCTCATCGCGGCCACCAACCGTCCCGACATCCTGGACCCGGCGCTGCTGCGCCCGGGCCGCTTCGACCGCCAAATCCCGGTCACCAACCCGGACCTGGCCGGCCGCGAGCAGATTCTGCGCGTGCATGCCAAGGACAAGCCGCTGGCCAAGGAAGTCGACGTGGCTCAGTTGGCCAAGCGCACCGCCGGCATGTCCGGCGCGGACCTGGCCAACGTGCTCAACGAGGCCGCCCTGCTCACCGCCCGCATCGGCGGCAACGTCATTACCTATGATGCGCTGGAAGAGGCTACCGACCGCGTCGTCGGCGGCCCGCGCCGCCAGGGCAAGATCATTTCCGAGCATGAAAAGAAGGTCACCGCCTACCACGAGGGCGGTCATACCTTGGCCGCCTGGGCGCTCAAGGACATTGAGCGCGTCTACAAGGTCACCATCCTGGCCCGCGGCCGCACCGGCGGCCACGCCATGACCGCGCAGGAAGATGACAAGGGCATGTATACCCGCGATGAGCTCTTCGCGCGCCTCGTCTTCGCCATGGGTGGCCGTGCCGCTGAGGAGCTGGTCTTCGGCGCACCGACCACCGGTGCTTCCTCCGATATCGAGCACGCCACCAAGATTGCGCGGTCCATGCTTACTGAGTACGGCTTCTCGCCGGATCTAGGCACCGTCAAGTACGGCAAGGAGCAGGGCGATCCCTTCAGCCAGATGGGTGGCGGCGGGACCATCGACTACTCCGATGCCATTGCCGCCAAGATTGATGAGCAGATGGCTTACCTCTTGGACCGCGCGCACCAGCAGGCCTATGACATCCTGTCCGAGCACCGCGACTACCTGGATAAGCTCGCCGAGATGCTCCTGGAGAAGGAAACCCTGCGCCGCCCGGACCTCGAGGGCATCTTCGAGGGCATCGAGCCGCGCGAGGCTTTCGACGTTTTCCCGAACGAGGACGCTCGCTTCCCGCGCCAGGCCGGCCGCGAGCCGGTAAAGACCCCGGTCGAGCTTGCCCAGGAGCGCGGCGAGGAGCTGCCGAAGCGCATGACGCTTCTCGACGCCTCCCGTGCCGCCCGCGAGCGCCGCCACGCGGAGCTCGAACGCGCGAAGGAAAACGGTGACGAGGCCGCCGCCGCGACATCGGAGGCATCGGTCGAGGAGATTGGCTTCAGCTTCGGCCAGCACGCGGGTGACTACGTGGATCCGGAGAAGGGCAATACCTTCTTCGGCGAGTCCGATATCACCGAGCCCACCGGTCGCGAGCTCAGCGCAGACGAAGCGGTCAGCGATGGGGCGCAGGAAGAAACTGTTGCCCCAGAACAGGCTGGCCCCAGCCACGAGGACACCCAAGAGATTCCGCGTGTGCCGGATGCCGCCGCATCGCAGCCAGAATCCCAGCCCCAACCAGAACACCAGCCGCAGCCACGCGAACCGGAACGCCGCGGCCGCCACGCCAAGCCGGAGGAGCACGCCTGGGGCGCTCCCGGCTGGGGAGAACATGAACACCGCAACAACCCGTACAAGGATGGCGACACCAATGAGCGATAACATCCCGGCGCAGCGCGACTTCGACCACGAGCGCGCCGAAGCAGCCATCCGCGAGCTGCTCATCGCAGTGGGCGAGGACCCCGACCGCGAGGGCCTGCGCGAGACCCCGGCCCGCGTGGCCCGCGCCTATGCCGAGGTCTTCGCAGGTCTCCACCAGGACCCGACTGAGGTCCTGCACAAGACCTTTGCCGAGGAGCACCAAGAGCTCGTCCTCGTGCGCGATATCCCCATCTATTCCACCTGCGAGCACCACCTCGTGCCCTTCTACGGCACGGCGCACATCGGCTATATCCCTGGCTCCGACGGCCACGTCACCGGCCTGTCCAAGCTGGCTCGCCTGGCGGACATGTACGCAAAGCGCCCGCAGGTCCAGGAGCGCCTCACCAGCCAGATCGCCGATGCGCTGGTGGAGGTCCTCCACGCGCAGTCCGTCATCGTCGTCATCGAGTGCGAGCACCTGTGCATGGCCATGCGCGGTATCCGCAAGCCGGGGGCGACCACGACGACATCCGCGGTGCGCGGCGGATTCAAGAAGAATGCGGCCTCCCGCGCGGAGGTCATGAGCCTGATTAGGAGCTAGCAGCAATGGCAGTCAGTGATCTCACCGTTCCCGGCCGCACGCTGGTCATGGGCATCGTCAATGTCACCGAGGACTCCTTCTCCGACGGCGGGCGCTGGATCAACATCGACGATGCACTTACCCACGCCCGCCACCTTGTCGCCTGCGGCGCGGACATGATCGATGTCGGCGGTGAGTCCACCCGCCCGGGTGCGGTGCGCGTGGCTGCCGAGGAGGAAGAACGCCGCGTCGTGCCCGTCATCAAGGCGCTGCGCGAGGAGGGGATTAAGACCTCGGTGGACACGATGCGGGCCTCGGTTGCTCAAGCCGCTGCGGAGGCCGGCGTGGACATGATCAATGACGTCTCCGGTGGTGCGGCCGACCCGGACATGTACCGCACCATGGCCGAAACCGGCCTGCCGGTCTGCCTCATGCACTGGCGCACCGTCCAGTTCGGCTCGGCCGCCGGTGTGGCCGACCATGGCGGGGATGTGGTGCGCGATGTCCACGAGTCCCTGGCGAAGCTCGCTGATAACGCCCTGCAGGCCGGTGTTAGCCACGACAATATCGTCGTGGATCCGGGCCTGGGTTTTGCCAAGTCCCCGCAGGATAACTGGGCTTTGCTCAAGGCTCTGCCGGAGTTCCTCCAGGGCGAGTTCCCGCTGTTGGTGGGCGCGTCCCGCAAGCGCTTCCTCGCCGCCATCCGGGAAGATCGCGGCGCCGAGTCCAGCCCGCTGCTCGCGGACCCGGCCACCGCGGCCGTCACCGCCATCTCTGCGCAGATGGGTGCGTGGGGCGTGCGCGTGCACGAGGTGGAAGTCTCGCGCGATGCCGTGGATGTCGCCGCGGCCTGGAACGCGGGCGCGGCCTACACCGGCGGCGCGCATGCCTCCGGCAGCTACGCCAACGGCGCGGACGGCGGAACAGTGGTGTCCACTTCTTTGGGAAAGGCATAAAACATGGCGGATCGCATTGAACTCACCGGCCTGGAGTGCTTTGGCTACCACGGCGTCTTCGAGGAAGAGAAGAAGACGGGGCAGCCCTTCATCGTGGATATCACCTGTTGGTTGGACACCGCGGGAATCGGGGATGACCTGTCCCGCACGGTGAATTACGCCGAGCTTGCCGACGTCGCCGCGGACATCGTCGAGGGCCCCTCCCGGGACCTTATCGAGACGGTGGCTGAGGAGGTCGCCGAGACCGCGATGCAGCGCTTCGGGATTCTCCATGCCATCGAGGTGACCATCCACAAGCCGAAGGCGCCCATCCCGCGCACCTTCGCGGACGTGGCAGTCGTGGCCCGCCGCTCCCGAAAGAGGATGGCAGGCTAATGCGCGCCGTGCTGTCTATCGGCTCCAACATGGAAGACCGCTGCGCGCTGCTGCAGACCGTCTTTGACGAGTTTGCTGAGGAGACCGTCGCTGCCTCTCCAGTCTTTGCCACCCCGCCGTGGGGCGTGACCGACCAAGATGAATTCCTCAACGCGGTGCTCATCGTGGACGTGGACTGCACCCCGCTGGAGCTGCTACGCCGTGGCCAGAAGCTGGAGGAGGCCGCTGAGCGTGTGCGGGTGCGGCACTGGGGTCCTCGCACCCTGGACGTGGACGTCGTGCAGATAGACGGCGTGACCTCCGAAGATCCGGAACTTATTCTGCCGCATCCTTATGCTCACGAGCGGGCCTTCGTGCTCGTGCCGTGGTTGGCCGCGGATGAGCACGCGGAGCTCAACGGCACCCCGGTGCGCGAGCTCATCGCCGACCTCGATGAGGACGAGGTCGCTGCGGTGAAGGAACTGGGGGAGTAATGACGAGGACGTCGATTGGCGCGCTTGTCGGCACCGCCCTCTTCGTGGCTGCGGCGGCTGCCACCCTCACCACCCGCTTTTATGGCTCCATGCTGGCCATTCCGGCAACCGTATCGATTTCTCTGTGGGCTATGGCGCTGGTGTGCGTGCTGTTGACGCTCAAGGTGCGCGGTGCCAAGGAGGACGAGCACGGTATCGGCCTGGATAACTCGCAGCTCAATCCCATGACCATCGCGCAATTCCTGCTTGTCGGCAAAGCCTCGGCGTGGACCGGGGCCATCGTGGGCGGGGCCTATGCTGGCATGGCGGTCTACGTGGTGCCGCGCGCCGGTGAGCTCGTCGCTGCGGCTGGTGACCTGGCCGGGGTGGTGTCTTCGGCGCTGGGCGGTGCCGCGATGTGTGTTGCCGGAGTGGTGTTGGAGCGACACTGCGAGGTGCCACCTCCAACTGATGGGGCACAAGCGGTAAGTTAGTGGGCATGACGAGCCCGCACCACGCCCCTGATCCCCAGTACGAGTCGGCCCCGGATGATCGCCCGACCACCCAGTTTTCTGCGCAGCCGGACTCTCAGCCACCGACAACGGCGGAGTCTTCCCAGGACGGTTCGAAGACGGATGCTGGTTCTATTGGGCTTATCATCCTCGTCATCCTCGCGGTCATCGCCAGCCTGGTCATGTTGATTTCGGGTTCGGCGAACGCACTGAAGATTGCCCTGCTGGCTGCCCTGTGGGCCGCGGTGTTGGGCTTCTTCTTGGTGGTGCGCTATCGCCGTCAGGCCCATGAGGCCAAGGAGCTTCTGGCGGTGGAGCGCGCCCATGCCGCATCCACCTTGACCGCTTCCGGTGCTTCGAGCGCGGATAACAGCAAGGTCCTGGCGGAGATCCGATCGGAGCTGGAAGCCATCCGCACCCAGATCGAGGAGATCTCCGGGCGCGAGTGGGTCTACGAGCCGGCCGCCCTGTATGCGGAGGCTCGCCGCATCCAGGAGCTGGAGCGCAAGGCTGGCGGCGCTGGCGTGGATGAGCGCGGCGATGCCCCCAACGTGAACTTCACCCAGAAGTCCGGCGGCGCGCCGTCTGCCGACGCCGTCGCAGGCCGCCTCGGCTCGCAGCCGACCCACCCGGTGAGCAACCCGCTGGACAATCTGCTGGCGGATAACGCCCGTGCCAACGCCCAGCAGCCGGCGGCGAAGCCAGCCGCGAAGCCTGCTCAGCAACCCACTCCGAAGCCAGCCGAGCAGTCTGCCGCGAAACCCGCGGAGCAGCCCGCGGATCAGCAGGGCACCCGCCCGGCACCATCCCCGTTCGGCGCACCGCAGCCGTCGCAGGGCCGTCCTCCGGCGTTTCGCCCTATGGGAGCACCGCAGCCTCAGCCTCAGCCAAAGGCCGACAAGCCCCAGCCCAAGGATGACAAGCCACAGGCAAAGGCAGAGAAGCCGCAGGCGCGCACCGAGCAGAAGCCGCAGCAGTCGAAGCCCCAGACTCGGTCGCAGCAGAAGGCGCCGGAGTTCAAGACCGATAGCTTCCAGGCCGTGCAGTGGAACCAGGGTGCTGCGGGTGCGCAGCACGTCAAGGAGGATGCTAGCCCCGCGCAGCAGCCGCACCACCGCCACCGCAAGCCGGAAGCAGATACCGCACAGCCCGACACCCGTGGCCGCCGTCGTAGCGATGAACACCGCGAGGGCGCGGTCTCCGTGGCTGAACTCATGGCGCGTAGCAAGCGCCGGAAAGAACAGCAGAACAAGGACGTGAAGAAGTAGATGTCTGCTCCGCGCATGCGAGTGGCGGTCTGGGGTAATTCCCGAGCCGGCATTAACTTCGCCCTCCGTCTGGAGATGGCTGGCCACACCATTGAGAAGCTTGAGGACCCCGCCCAGCTGGACCGCTTCGATGCGCTGATTCTCGCCGCGACGGCGAGGGAGCTGGAGGGGGCAGTGGGGGACGTCGAAAAGCACGTGCGCCCCAAGCAAATCGTCATCCACACCTCATTGCTGGCTGGGGTGGAAGCCCTTGATGAGCTGGAAACGCGCGGGTGCCTGACGATTGCCGCAGCTCCCCTGGGCGACTCCTACGCGGTGGGCACCCTCGATGAGGTGGCGGAGACCGTCATTGGGTTGCTGCTCTCGGAGATTCACCAAACTGCAGAAACGGTGCCGGCGGCACAACGTGCCGAGCGAGCCGCGCGGTTGTACTACGCGGAGATGCTCGGTGAACTCAGCGCGTGGGCGGCGCTTAAGGCGGGGATTATCGAAGATTTTATGGGCAGTTCCTTCGACCTTGACGCTGGCGACATCATCGATGCTTACCCCGCCGCCGTGGAGCTGGGCATGGCGCGCAACTACCGCGACGTCGCCCGCATGGTGGGTGAGAAGAAGAACATGGAAGAACTGGAACTGTGGGCAGTAAGAAAGGAAGCGCCGTGGCAGAGCAACTCCTAGTGGAGGACAACGAGCGCATCCGCATGGTCGGCAGCGCCTACCGCAAGACCGGCAAGCGCGTAGTGCTGGTGCCACTCGGCCGCGATATTCACGCCGGGCACCTGGCACTCGTGCAGGCAGCACAACGCGTGCGCGGTGGCATCGTGGTCGTGGCAGTGGACCCGGAGACGGACATCTCTTCCCTCGATGGGGTTGATGTGGTGTGGCGCTACGACCAGCAGAGTCAGCGCACGCGGGTCCTTGCACCCGACCACGGCATGGAGGACGTGAGCGCGGAGCTGACCCGCATTGTGGCGCTGACCTGCGCGCTGGGTCCCAGCGATGTGTTCATGGGGGAGAAGGACTACGAGCTGCTCGTGGCCACCCAGCAGGCCTTTACGGACCTCCACATCGCAGCGCGTGTGCAGGGCGTTCCTTCGGTGCGCATGCCCGATGGCGTGGTGATGAGCCTGCGCAATGCCGACGTCGCGCCAGAGGCCCGCGAGGAAGCCAGCGCCTTGTCAGCGGCACTCACCGCCGGTGCGTACGCGGCGGAATCCGGAGCCGAGGAAGTTGTCCGTGTGGCACGTGAAGTGTTGGCCGCCGCGGGCGTCGAGCCGGAGTACGTGGAGCTGCGCGGACGCGACCTGGGTGAAGCCCCAGCAGAGGGCGATGCCCGCCTCTTTATCGCCGCCACCATTGGCGGCGTGCGGCTCATCGATAACGCGGGCGTGCCGTTGGGCATTGGCTTCCGTAACTTAGAACAGCGCGGATAAAAGTCTGTGGCGCAGGTCTCCACCAGCTAGGTTGGAGACATGAAGATTGGAATTCTGGGAGCCGGCGCCATCGGCGGATACTTTGGCGGAAAACTGAAAGCAGCGGGCCACGACGTCGCCTTCGTCGCTCGCGGTGAGACCTTGCGGGTGCTGGGGGAGACGGGCGTGACGCTGATCGACGCCCACGCGGAACCCACCACCACCGAGGTCATAAAGGTCCCGGCTGCCCACACCTTTGCTGAGGTCAAAGAACTCTTGGGCGGATTGGACGTGGCGATTATCGCGTCGAAGGCGCTGCCGGGCAACGAGACCTTTGGAAGCGCGGAGGACCGCGAGGCCCTGCAGGGAATCCCGGTGGTGACCACGCACAATTCAGTAGAGATTCCGTACCTGGCGGCCGAGGAATTCGGGGAGGAAAACATCCTCGCTGGTGTCGCTCGCGTTTACGCCACGCGTCTGGGGCCGGCGCAGATCAAGCGCAACCCGGGGCCCTTGGCTTTGGCCTTTGGTCCGCTGAGTGCTGATGCGCCGGAGTCACTGCGCCGCACGGGCGAGGAGCTGTCGGCAGCGCTGAAAGAGGCGGGGGCTTCCAGCAAGTTCCACGACGCCGCGCTTGTCGACGTCTGGTCGAAAGCCATGTTCGTCACCCCGACAGGCACTTTGGGCGCCTTGGTGGATAAACCTATCGGTTACCTCTGCCAGGAAATCCCCGGCCAGCTCGAGGCATTCATGCGGGAAGTCGAGGCCGTCGGGCGCGCACTCGGCGTGGAGCTGCCAGAGAACGTGGTGGAGCAGACCATGGAATTTGCCCGCCAGCAGCACCCGGACAGTACGTCTTCGATGCAGCGCGATATCAAGGAAGGACTGCCGAATGAATTGGACGCCCAGGTCGGAGCGATCCGACGCATGGGCGTCAAGGCTGGGGTTGCAACCCCGTTGTGGGACTTCGCGCAGGAGGTGCTGGAGGCGCAGCTGCGCACCGCCTAAGAGTGCGCACTGCGCAACGTCGGTGCCTTATTCGGTACCGATCTTGCCGTCCTTCTTCCACACCACGACCACGGCCGGGCGCGGGGTGGACTTACCGCCGTCGGGCCAGTGGGAGGTGGCGTTCTCAAAGGTGGCGTCGTCAGCCTCGCCCGGGTGCTGGACGTTGACCATGACGCGGTCATCGTCGACGATCGGGCCACAGGTCTCCGCGCCCGCCGGGACGGTGAGGAAGCACTTGAGCTCACCGCGGGTCTCGCCCTCGGTGGTCACAGCGTAGAGGCCATCGTTGGAGTCCAGCGCGTTGCCGTCGGTGGAGATCCACAGGTTGCCGTGGTTGTCGAAGGCCAGGTTATCCGGGCAGGAAATCGGGGAGACCTTCTCCTTATCGAAGCCACCGAAGTAGGTGCTGGCCTCACGCGGGTCACCACAGACCAGGAAGAGGTTCCAGGTGAACTTCTCGCCGGCGTGGTCATCCTCGAGCTCCATGACCAGGCCGTTCTTGTTCTCCTTGACCGGAGCCCATTCCTTGGCATCTTCCTTGTTCTTCTTGGCGTTCTCACCGGTGGCGCCGCGGTACTTGTTGTTGGTCAGCGCGATGTAGACCTTCTCGGTCTCCGGGTGAACCTCAACGTCCTCCGGGCGGTCCATCTTGGTGGCGCCCACCTTGTCGGCGGCCTCACGGGTAAAGACAGCGACCTCTTCGGCGGACATGCCGTCCACGTGGGACTCGAACTTGTTGTTCTCCGTATCGGAGGTCAGCAGCTTGACCCACTCACCGGTGCCGTCGAAAGCACCGTCCTCCGGCAGGACGCCGGAGCCGTCGATTTCCTTCTCCGGGGAGTTGCCCTCCATCTTGGCCACGTATAGGGTGCCGTGGTCCAGGATGGTCATGTTGTGCTCAAGGTCGCCTTCCTTGTACTTCTTGGAGGAGACGAACTTGTAGACGTACTCGAAGCGGGAGTCATCGCCGGAGTAACAGACCACGGTGCCATCCTTGGTGATGTGGATGTTGCCGGCCTCGTGCTTGAAGCGGCCCACGGCGGTGTGCTTAATCGGGGTGGACTTCGGGTCCAGCGGGTTGATCTCCACGAGCCAGCCAAAGCGGTTCGGCTCGTTCGGCTCCTTGGTCACGTCGAAGCGGTCATCGTACTTTTCCCACTTACGCTCGGACGGGCCCTCCTCGATGCCGAAGCGCTTGAGGGATTCAGCGGCCTTCTCATCCTTGACATCGCCACCGGCGAAATACTGGTCGAAGTTCTCTTCGCCAGAGAGCATGGTGTTCCACGGGGTCACGCCACCGGAGCAGTTGTTGAGGGTGCCCAGGACCTTCTCACCCTTCGGGTCGGCGGAGGTCTTCACCAGGTCGGTGCCCTTAGCGGGGCCCACCAGGGTGAACGGGGTGGTAGCGGTAATGCGGCGGTTGAGCGGGCCGAACTCGCGCTTGAGTTCGCCGGAGCCCTTCACCTTGGAGACCTCGAGGATGGTGTGGCCGTGGCCAGCCCAACCGATCTTTACCTGCTCCTCGGTAGGGTTCTCCGGGTCGTAGTCCGGGAACATCATCGGCTCGGTGGTGTACTCGTGCGAGCACATGTAGATCATGCGGTTCTTGTCATCCGGGTGCTCGATGAGGCCGGCGAAGTCATTGTTGAAGCCGAACTGCTTCTCCGCATCCGCGGCAGTCTGGTTGTTGACGTCGAATTCCGGCGCGCCCTCGATGACCGGGTCACCCCAGGCAATCAGGACGGACTGCTCATAACCCTTGGGGATGACGACCTCATCCTTGGTGTTGGCCTCCACGGCTTCAAAGTGCATGCCCTCGGCGGAGGTGAGCTCGATGTCAGAGCCCTTGACCTCGCTGGTCTTGTTGGAGGAGCTGCCAGCCGCAGACCCGTTGTCATCCGGCGCGGCACACGCAGCCAGCGCAGAGGAGCCACCGACGGCGACGACGGCCAGACCACCGGCGCGCAGAGCAGTGCGGCGGGAGAACTGGTCACCAAAGTAAGGGTTATCGGAGGTGTTCTCGCACTCGCCGAAGCAGGCATTACCGCACTTGTAGGTGCAGGTAAGAGAAGAACGAGAAGAGGTAAACATGTTAGCCAAGAGATTGCGGCCGTTGAGTGTCATGAAAATATGCTCCAAAAATCGAACTCGTTGGTTGCGCGGGGATGTCGCAACGGACGCACTGAGTTAATACGGTTGAGATGGCCGCGCGGTTGATGCTGTCTAACGGCTAGATGAACACTCTGTGAACCGGGATCGCGCCAGCGTATGGGGATCGACTACCCTAGACAACCGTGAGCGAGAAGAAGAATACTGAAGTTACTGACGTCCCCGAGCAGCTGCGCATCCGCCGCGAGAAGCGCGCCCGACTGTTGGAGTCCGGCACCGAGCCTTATCCGGTGACCGTGGACCGCACGATCTCCCTGCGGGATCTCCGCCAGCAGTTCCAGGTCGTTGCAGAGGGCGAAGAGCCGGCCGCGGAAGAGGGCGTCACCTACCTCAGCGCGGGTGAGGAGACTGACGTCGAGGTAGCCATCGCCGGCCGCCTTATCTTCATGCGTAATACCGGCAAGCTCTGCTTTGCCACCTTGCAGGATGGTGATGGCACCCAGGTACAGGCCATGCTGTCGCTGGCGGAGGTAGGGGAGGAGCGCCTCGCCGCGTGGAAGTCTGACGTTGACCTGGGTGATTTCATTTCCGTACGCGGCCGCGTCATTGCTTCGCGCCGCGGCGAGCTCTCCGTCATGGCTTCCGAGTGGACCATGGCGGCGAAGTCCTTGCGCCCGCTTCCGGTTTCCTTCGCTGACATGAACGAGGAAACTCGCGTGCGCCAGCGCTACAACGATCTCATCGTGCGCGAGGAGGCCCGCAAGAATGCCATGACCCGCGTGAAGGTCATGCGTGCGTTGCGCAACTACCTGGAGGATCAGGGCTTCGTGGAGATCGAAACCCCGATGCTGCAGACCATCCACGGTGGTGCGGCGGCCCGCCCGTTCGTAACCCACTCCAATGCCCTGGACATCGACCTCTACCTGCGCATCGCTCCGGAGCTCTTCCTGAAGCGCGCTGTCGTCGGCGGCATTGACCGCGTCTTTGAAATCAACCGCAACTTCCGCAACGAGGGCGTTGACCGCTCCCACTCCCCGGAGTTCGCCATGCTGGAGACCTACGAGGCATGGGGCGACTACAGCGACTGTGCTCGCACCATTCGCGAGTCCATCCAGTCGGTGGCCCGCGCAGTCTTCGGTTCCACCACCGTCACCCTGGCGGATGGCACGGAGTATGACCTCGGCGGCGAAGAGTGGCCGGAGATTGAAATGTACCCCTCCCTCAACGAGGCTCTGCAGCGCAAGTTCCCCGGCCAGCCGGAAGTGACCATCGACTCCACCGTCGAGGAGCTCAAGGCGATTGCCGACGTCATCGGGCTCGACGTCCCGAAGAACGGCGGCTGGGGCCACGGCAAGCTGGTGGAGGAGATCTGGGAGGTGCTCTGCGAGGACCAGCTCGAGGGCCCGATCTTTGTGAAGAACTTCCCGGTTGAGACCTCCCCGCTGACCCGCCAGCACCGCTCCCAGCCGGGCGTGACGGAGAAGTGGGACCTGTACGTGCGCGGCTTCGAGCTGGCCACGGGCTACTCGGAGCTGGTGGATCCCGTAATCCAGCGCGAGCGCTTCGAGGACCAAGCCCGCCTTGCCGCCGGCGGTGATGAGGAAGCCATGGTGCTGGATGAGGACTTCCTCGCCGCCATGGAGCAGGGCATGCCGCCGACAGCCGGTGCTGGCATGGGCATGGACCGCCTGCTCATGGCGCTGACCGGCCTGGGCATCCGCGAGACCGTGCTCTTCCCGATCGTGAAGCCGGAGCACTAGTTTCTCCTAGCCTCCACCTGCCCGCGCCCGCCACTGTGGTGGCTGCGCGGGTTTTCGGGTTTTCTCATTGCTGCGCCTTCAGCCCCCAATGAGGGAAAACTGCTGCGGCAGGCCGCAGGATTGACCAATCCGTGGGAAGATGCAGGTGTGACAAAGCTTCTGAATGCCCTGCCCCTCGCACTGATCGCCTGTACAGCGGCAGCGTGTTCTGCTGCTGAGGATTCCACCAGCGGTGAACCGCAATTCCACAACACCTCCACCGCCGAGACTTCTGCCGATAACACTGAATCTACGGAAGCCAGCCCGGCTCCGACGTCCGCGAAGGACAAGGAAGGTGACTCGAGCCTTAAGGAATTAGATAAGGGAGACTTCATCGCCACCAACTTGGGGCACGCGACCTCCACGGTGTATGGAGTGAGCAGCCCGAATGACCGTGTGGCCTGCACGGTCACTGAAGATCAAGGTTTGATCGGGTGCAGCGTAATGTTCGCTGATCCGCCCCTGTACCCGGCGACCGGGCAGCCGCTTTGGCTCTCCAATTCCGTCAACTTCGATGCGAACGCGGGCTTTTATCCCAATGTGAAAATGGGCGGAGACGCCGCGGCACCCACCACGCTAGAAGCAGGGAACACCGTCACGATGAACGGTGTGACGTTTGAATCCGTGAATGAGGATGAGTTCACGGTCAAGATCGATGGCCACCACTTCACAGTGAAAGACGATGGTGAGTACTACTCCGATACCTTCCCACCGCAGCCAGATGGGGAAGGGAAAGCTATGACCGGAACCATCTGTGGGGACCTCGGCAATGGCGAGTATGTCTATGCCAAAGAAAACGGGACGAATTGCGCGCGGGCAATGGAAGTTCTTGACTATTACAAAAACTATGACTTCGCTCCGATGGAGGGAGGCAACCGCGGGTACCTCATGGAAGATGATTTCAGCTGCTCCTATAACGCCGATCCCGGCTGGCCAGATGAGCCCGACTATCGGTGGCTTGGCTGCAGCATTGAAGACGGTGGCGCTGTCGTCGTCCTGGACTCGGCCGCGCGTGCACTCGTGTCCGAGAAAGGTGGGCAGCGCTAGATCAATGCGGGGCGCGCGTCAGCGTGAGTTCGTAGGAACCGCTGGGCGTCGTGAAGCACAGCAGCGAGGTGCCCTCGGGGATGGCTGCGGTAGCGCTCGGCAGCAGCCTGATGGGGCCGTGCGTGCGGATGCGTGGGGAGGATAACTCCGCCGCGAGGAAGCTGCCCACGTTACTCACCATCCAGTTGTCCTCCTGCTGCCAGAAGTGGAGGAAGTGGCGGTGCATGGAGGCGTCATCAGGAGCCAGTGGGAAGTCCCCCGCGCGGCCTGCCACTAGCTGCTGACCTGGGCGCACGACGGCGCGTTCCCCAGCGGAGTTAGTGACAAGGAGGTCGCGCTGCATCCAGAGGCCTTTCTGTAGCTTTAGGCAGTAGCGTTTAGAGCTTTGAGTAGCACGGAGGGCGCTGTCACCTTCACACTGCCGTGTGGCCTAACGCACCCGCTGAGATTCCGGGGAGTGCCACCCAACGAGGGCTCACATCCGGCTCGTGTGGCACCCCCGGCCACCAGAGGAATACACTAAATCGCTCACGTGTTGTCTCTTGGGTGCTGACGATGTGAGTAGCAGCGCTGAAGACCCAAAATAGAAAAGTTGAAAGGTGTAGCCGGCCGCATGTCCGCTGAAATCCCTTCGAAGGTAATAACTACCCTCAGCATCCTGGTGCTGGGAGCGATGGTCATGATTCTCAACGAGACCTCGCTCTCCGTTGCGCTACCAGCCATTATGGCGGACTACTCCATTCCTGCCACGAGCGCCCAGTGGTTGTTGACGGGATTCATGCTCACCATGGCTGTGGTTATCCCCACCACCGGCTTCCTTCTGGAAAGACTTACGACGCGCCAGATCTTCGTTGCGTCCGCGGGGCTCTTCCTGGCCGGAACCGTGGTGGCGGCCCTCGCGCCGAGCTTCTTCATCCTGCTGGTGGGCCGCGTCCTTCAAGCTGGCGGAACCGCTTTGATGATCCCTACCCTTATGACCGTGGCCATGACGCTGGTCCCAGCGCAGCGTCGTGGCACGGTGATGGGCATCATTTCCGTGGTGATCTCTGTGGCCCCGGCATTGGGGCCCACCGTCGGCGGAGCGATTCTCAACCACTTCACCTGGCACGCCATCTTCTGGGCCATGGTCCCGCTCATCGCCCTCATTCTCGTCGCCGGGCTGTGGCGTTTGGACAATGTGGGGGAGAACCGTGATACCCCGCTCGACGGCCTCTCCGTCGTCCTTTCCGCCTTCGCGTTTGGCGGTTTGATCTACGGTTTATCCTCGATAGAAAAGATGCTGCAGGGTGACGGATGGGTGGATATCGCCGTTACCGTGGTGGGCGTTATCGCGCTCGTCGTATTCATCCGTCGGCAGCGGCGTTTGGCGCTGGAGGATCGCGCCCTGATGGATCTGCGTCCCTTCCGTGTCCGCAATTTCACCCTCGCGGTGATCATCCTCCTCCTGTCCTTTGGGCTCATGCTGGGAATGGTCACGGTCTTGCCCATCTATCTGCAAACCACCCTGGGGGCTACGGCCTTTGCCACGGGGTTGGTGGTGATGCCGGGCGGCATCCTCCAAGCCTTCCTTTCCCCGATTGTGGGCCGGCTCTTCGATTCCTATGGCCCGCGCCCGCTTATGATTCCTGGATCACTGCTCATGGTGGCCGGGCTGTGGCTCATGGCCACCTTGGGTGAGAACTCAGCTGTGTGGGTGGTCGTGGGTATGCACGTGATCTTCTCCCTCGGCATGTGCTTGATGATGACGCCGCTGATGACTACGGCGCTGTCCTCGCTTCCGAAGAAGCTCTACTCGCACGGCTCGGCAATCATGAACACTTTCCAGCAGTTGGCGGGTGCGACGGGAACGGCTTTGCTCGTTGTCTTCCTCGCCCGCGGCACCTTGGCTGGCGCTGCCGCTGGGTTAAGCCCGGCTGCGGCGACGGCGCAGGGAACTCACTGGGCTTTCCTGTTTGCCGGTGTGGCCGGTATCGCCATTGCGGTGATAGCACCGCTGCTTAAGCGCGCGGATTAAGTGCGCGGTTTAACACAGCGGCAGGTTCAGGCGGATGTCCTCTGCGTCCTCGCCCCAGACGAGGACGGCGTCAGTGGAGTCCTCGGCGCTCATGTAGAACAGCGGCTCGGAGTCGGAAATGTCGTAGCTGTACACGGTGCAGCGCCCGTTGGACAGTTCCTGCCCGCCCTGCGTCGGGCCAGCTGCCTCGCGCTGGGCGGCGTCCCCGTACCGCGCCACGGAGTAGCTCACGCCGTCACCAACGCACGTAATCTTCGCCTCCTGGCCGTCCTCCGGATCACGGGATTCGCAGGTGGCGCCGTTGAAGCCTTCGTCGCCGGGGCGGGAGCTGATGAGCCCGGGGTGGGCATCGGCAAGCGCCTGTTCTGAGTCGGACCACGCCGACCGCCCCAGGAAGAACCACAGCAGTCCACCAACCAGGAGCAGGAGAAGAAGACCCACGCCCAAGCCCGCAAAGACCTTGCCTTTCGACTTCGAGGTGCGCGTGGTGGATGATTCCTCCGCGGGGTCGGCAGCATAGCCAGGTTGCGGTTGCTGGGGTTGCTGGGGTTGCTGCGGCCCGGCCCAGTCCGCCTGTGGGGCGGCGGTGGGCTGCGGAGCTGACTGCCACGAGGCCGCGCCCGGACTATCTGTGTTTGTGCTGCGCACGGCGTCGATAACGGCGGCGGCTGAGGGGTAGGCGGCCGCAGCGCGGAAGCCTGGGTAGGCCGCGGAGACGAGCTGGGCCAGGCGGTCGATGACCTCCTTCGCGGAGGCAGTGGGGGCGTCGGTAGCGGTGGCTGGGCCGACTGAGGCGAAGAAGGCGTTCGAGCGGTTATCGGTGAGGATGATGCGTCGCGGGTTGAGCGCACGGAGAGCAAAGCCAGCGCGGCCCTGCTGGATAAGGAAGTCCGTGGCGTCGGCCAAGGGAGCAAAGACGGCGAGAGCCTCCTCCTGGGAAAGGTGGTGGGCGCCGATGCCAGACGACGTGTACTTCGACAGCTGCTCGCCCGGCAGGCTGCGGCGCACAAAAAACTCCTGACCATTGTTCATCGTGCCCGTGCCCACGACGGGGGCAATAGCGCTGTGCTGCAGCTGGCCAACGATTCCGGACTGGCGGAGCACGCCGCGGTGCTCCGGACCATAAATCTCTACGAGGAGCTCGTCGCGTGAGGGATCCTCCACGAGAAACAGCGAGGAACCCGCCCCTTGGTCCAAGACAGCCTTCTCGCGCAGCCGGTGCTGGGTAGTGAAAAAATCTGGAAGCTTAGTCACGGTGAGAGAAATCCTTCGTGGAGGAGGTAGACGGTGAGGTATAAGAATCTTCCTCATTCTAAAGGCGACACCGTGTCCATGGGCGTGACACAGCGCCCCCGCCACGGTGGGCTAACAGATGGGTAAGCTCAAACGGTCCTCGCGAGCGTGCGGACCAGCAAGAACGAGGGCAAAACGCGCAGAGACTCCCGAGGGGTACACTCCCCACGTTCCCGGCTGGTGAGGGATTTCCGCCGAGGTGATGCTGCACGCATCCTGGACTAAGACGTCGAGGCGGCGCGGCATGATGGAGTTACGGTTGTCCTCCGTGCCGAAATCAGCTGCGACGAGCGTGAGGTCGTCGCTCCTGCACACGATTCGAGCTTGCTGCCCCGCTTCCGGCAGCGCGGGGCGGCAGTCGAGGTTGCGCCACGGGGCGCGGCCAGGGTGCTCCGGCAATAGCTGTGGAAATTGTTGGGCCAGAACCTCGTCGTGCTCGTCCCACCCCGCGCCGTACAGCGCTAGTCCGCCGGCGACTGCCAGACACAGCAACACCGCCGCAAGCACGCCCCCGAGGATGCTCAGATGGCGGCGCCGCGGCTGCTGGGCGCGCTCGTGGTGGGGGCTGGCCGGTGGCGTAGCAGGGCCGGCGGCAGCATCCGGGGCTGCGGGGCGCGGCGCGGACGCCAGCTCACTCAGCTCCGCGAGCATAATCGATGCAGTGGCGAAGCGCTGCTGAGGATCCGGGTTCAACGCGGAGGCGAAGAAAGTGTTGAGGGCGGGGGCGAGGGGAGCGTCGCCAGGCGCCAGATTATGAGCGGTCAACTGCGGTATCACACGGCTGTGCGCCCACTGCTGGGGACTGGTGGCGCGGCGCAGATTAACCAGAGTGAGCATCTCCAGCGCGATGAGCGCGAGCGAGTAGCGGTCACTGGCGGCGGTCGGCTGCGGTGGCTGCTTGACCAACTGCGTGGGGTAGAGCTCCGGCGCCATGTAGGCATCCGTGCCCACGCGCAGGCCTTCGCGGGTCAAGCGCGTCGTGTCCTCATTGATGGCGATGCCAAAGTCCGCCAGCATGACGGTACAGCCCTCGTTATCACTGTGGGCCGTGGGGGAAGGCGTGCTATCGGCGATGATGTTCGCGGGCTTGACGTCGCGGTGAATGACCGGCGATGGAAGGGCCGCCAGGTAGTCCAGGGCCTGTGCGATGGGCGCGAGCAGCTGCACGGTTTCCTCCACCGTGAACTTGGAATTGTCCAAGATCCGCTGGTTAATGTGCGCCTCCAAGCTAGGGCCGCGCAGAAATTTCATAATGAAATAAGGCACGCCGCCCGGGGTGATGTCGCCATCGTAGATAGGCACGATGGCCGGATGCTCGAGTGCCGCGACGGTGCGCATCTCCGCCATGAAGCGGCGGACCTCCTCATCATCCTCGGCCGCATGCTGCGCGATGACCTTGATGGCGACCTCGCGGTCCAAGCTTTCCTTGCGGGCAAAGACGATGGTGCCCATGCCACCCGCACCGATCTGGTGGAACTGCGAGTAGCCCTTGGCGCTGAGCTCGGGCTCAAGATCCAAAGGCAGACCGGAAGCGGTGGGCTGGCTGTTCATGGCTATGCGGCGACGATGATGGGCTGGTGAATGACAAAAGGCTCATAACCGGCCTGCCGGATGCTGATCTCTGCGACGAAGTCGCCGGGGTCGGTGAGCCGAGCAACCAGCGTGCACTCGCCGGACTCACAGTCCACGACGAAATCCTCGCCCTCCTTGAGGTGGTGTGACTGGGTGTCGTCGAGAAGCGCCACCTGCCATTCGGCATTGTTGTCCAGATCCGCCTCGTCCCCACTCAAGTTCGTGGCCTGCACGCTGAGGACAAGGGCACCCCCGGTGGCCCACTGCAGCACGCCGGTTGGGGCAGAGCCGCCGATGGCTCCGTCGTAGCGCCGGTTGTCCAGCTCAACGCGTAGGGTTTGAAAACCATAGGGCTCCACGCCTGAATAGGTGGCCACGATTTCGTTGACCACACCGGGGCCCGCTTCCTTCTTCGTGAGCAGGTAGGTGCCGTCCTCCTGGCGCAGGTGCGAAGGTTCGCTGGGTTCTGGGCTCTCGGAGTCGGCCCCCTCGACAGGAACGTCTTCGTACTGGGACAGGGTGGTCTGGCCCGTGACCGTGAATTTGGGCGCATCCTCCGCGGTGTCCTTGTTCGTCGCGCACGCAGACAGCGCGAGGAGCGCTACGCCGAGTCCAGCTAGCGCGCGCGGAGAGACGGAGGCGAACATTGGTTGTCAGATCCTTGCAGAGGGACAGATGAGGGATAGAAGGGGATAAAAATAGAAAGGGGCCAGAATCAGACAAAGAATAACAGCACCGGTGAGCGGCTTAAAACAATAATGCTGAATTGTTATGAAAGGTGCGCATAGTAGTGCGGGTGTGCGGCCGCGAACTGGGCGAGCACAATGCGCCACGAGATTTTCTGGCCCGGCTGGAACTGCGGAACGCCGAGCTTTTGCAAGGTCTCCGCCAGCGTCTGAATCTTGCGCTCTACTTTCTTTTCGGTCCAGTCTAGGGCCTCTGCTAGCTCGCGCTGACTACTCACGACCACCCGTGGCTCCGCAGCGGGGTTGTCGAGGAGTGGCTGAGCGAGGGTCTTGAGCAGCAGGCACTGCTCCTCATTCGGCTCGAAGACGTGGGTGGTAAACGGCCCATCCGGTGGAAGGCTGGGCTGTGGGCTGCGCAGCGACTGCATGACGGTGAGCTCGCACTCGTAGCTCATGGTGGCAGTGGAGAAATAGAGCGTGGAGGTTCCCGGGTGCAGGACCTCAATGCTGCCGGGGCTGATGAGGGTGCGGCCGAAGCCGCAGGCGGCGGGCGGCTGGATCGTAGCGGCGATGAAACTGCCGATGTTCTTGATGAACCACTGTGAGCCATTGGACCACACCTGCAGGAACGTGCGGTGCATGGCGGGATCATCGGAGGCCAGTAGGAAGTCCCCCTGGCGGCCAAGGGTGACGCTTTCGGAGACCTCGAGGAGGCGGGAGTGCCCAATCAGATCGTCGATAAGCAGAGTGCCGTGCTGTGCCTGTTGCATCGGGGGAGGCTCCTTCCCGCGGGGATGTAACCAGTGTTGACTGAAGAGTTACTTTACTTTAAGGCTTGCGCGCAGGCGCTTGGCGACGCCTCCCGCCACCTGTTCGCTACCGGCGTACAGTGGCTCTACCTGGGGAAATGAGGTTTTTGAGTAGGGGGGGTGCGGAATTCGCGAATGGAGTGTCCGCCCCGCGCGTTAGAGTGGATGACACATTTACAGCGAAAGGTAAGAGGTAATGTTCGAGAGGTTTACTGACCGTGCTCGCCGCGTCATCGTTTTGGCGCAGGAGGAAGCACGCATGCTCAACCACAATTACATCGGCACCGAGCACATCCTCCTGGGGCTTATTCACGAAGGCGAAGGCGTAGCGGCCAAGGCTTTGGAATCCATGGGGATCTCGCTGGAGGACGTCCGCCGTGAGGTGGAAGAGATTATTGGTCAAGGTTCTCAGCCGCACACCGGCCACATCCCATTTACCCCGCGCGCGAAGAAGGTTCTCGAGCTCTCCCTGCGTGAGGGGCTCCAGATGGGCCACAAATACATTGGCACTGAGTTCCTGCTGCTCGGCCTCATCCGTGAGGGTGACGGCGTGGCGGCTCAGGTGCTGACCAAGCTGGGCGCCGACTTGCCGCGCGTGCGCCAGCAGGTTATCCAGCTGCTCTCCGGCTACGAAGGGAATGAAGGCGAAGGCGGCCAGTCCCAGGGTGGCCCCGGCCCGGTAGGCGCCGGTGCCGGCGCTGGCCAGGGAGGCCGTGTTGGCCCGGGTGGCTCCGGCGAGCGCTCCAACTCCCTGGTGCTGGACCAGTTTGGCCGCAACCTCACCCAGGCTGCGCGCGACGGCAAGCTGGACCCAGTCGTGGGTCGCGATTCCGAGATTGAACGCATCATGCAGGTTCTGTCTCGCCGGACCAAGAACAACCCGGTGCTCATCGGTGAGCCCGGCGTGGGTAAGACCGCCGTGGTCGAGGGCCTGGCCCTCGATATCGTTAACGGCAAGGTCCCGGAGACCCTCAAGGATAAGCAGCTCTATTCGCTGGACCTCGGCTCCCTGGTGGCTGGCTCGCGCTACCGCGGTGACTTCGAGGAGCGCCTGAAGAAGGTGCTCAAGGAGATTAACCAGCGCGGTGACATCATCCTCTTTATCGATGAGATCCACACCCTGGTCGGCGCCGGTGCCGCCGAGGGCGCTATCGATGCTGCTTCCTTGCTGAAGCCGAAACTGGCCCGCGGCGAGCTGCAGACCATCGGTGCCACCACCCTGGATGAGTACCGCAAGCACATTGAGAAGGATGCCGCCTTGGAGCGCCGCTTCCAGCCTGTCAAGGTGGAGGAGCCCTCCCTCGATGACACCATCCTGATCCTCAAGGGGCTGCGCGATAAGTACGAGGCACACCACCGCGTCTCCTACACCGATGAAGCGTTGAAGGCTGCGGCCTCCCTGTCGGACCGCTACATCAATGACCGCTTCTTGCCGGATAAGGCTGTTGACCTCCTCGATGAGGCCGGTGCCCGTATGCGCATCAAGCGCATGACCGCCCCGGAGGGCCTGCGCGAAGTGGATGATCGCATCGCAGAGGTCCGCAAGGAAAAGGAAGCTGCGATTGACGCCCAGGACTTCGAGAAGGCCGCTGGACTGCGCGATAAGGAGCGCAAGCTGGGTGAAGAGCGCGCGGAAAAGGAAAAGCAGTGGCGCTCCGGTGACTTGGAGGAAATCGCCGAGGTCGGCGAGGAGCAGATCGCTGAGGTCCTCGCGCACTGGACCGGCATTCCGGTGCTCAAGCTCACGGAGAAGGAATCCAACCGCCTCCTCAACATGGAAGAGGAGCTGCACAAGCGCATCATCGGCCAGGACGATGCCGTCAAGGCCGTGTCCCGCGCCATTCGCCGCACCCGTGCCGGCCTGAAGGACCCGCGCCGTCCTTCCGGTTCCTTCATCTTCGCAGGCCCCTCCGGTGTGGGTAAGACGGAGCTGTCGAAGTCCCTGGCCAACTTCCTCTTCGGTTCGGATGATGACCTCATCCAGATCGATATGGGTGAGTTCCACGATCGCTTCACCGCGTCCCGCCTCTTTGGTGCTCCTCCGGGATACGTTGGCTACGAAGAGGGCGGCCAGCTGACCGAGAAGGTTCGCCGCAAGCCTTTCTCCGTGGTGCTCTTCGATGAGATCGAAAAGGCCCACAAGGAGATTTACAACACCCTTCTGCAGGTGTTGGAGGATGGCCGTCTGACCGATGGTCAGGGCCGCGTGGTGGACTTCAAGAACACCGTGCTTATCTTCACCTCGAACTTGGGTACTCAGGATATCTCCAAGGCTGTGGGACTGGGCTTCACCGGCTCTTCGGAGAATGACGCCGATGCGCAGTACGAGCGCATGAAGAACAAGGTCAATGACGAGCTGAAGAAGCACTTCCGCCCCGAGTTCCTCAACCGTATTGATGAGATTGTGGTCTTCCACCAGCTCACCCAGGAGCAGATCGTCGAGATGGTGGAGCTGCTCATCGCCCGCGTAGAGAAGCAGCTCTCCGAGCGTGACATGGGCATCGAGCTCACTCAGAAGGCCAAGGACCTGCTGGCTCAGCGCGGCTTCGACCCGGTCTTGGGTGCACGTCCGCTGCGCCGCACCATCCAGCGCGAGATTGAGGACCAGCTCTCCGAGAAGATCCTCTTCGGCGAAATCGGCGCGGGTGAGATCATCACCGTGGACGTTGAAGGCTGGGACGGCGAGTCCAAGGACAACTCTTCTGCCACCTTCACCTTCACGCCGCGTCCACGCCCGCTGCCGGAGGACACCTTCGACAAGGAGCTCGAGGAGACCGCCGTGCGTGAGGCCGATGAGGAACTGGCCACCGAGATCGACGCCGAAACTCACGGCCCCGACTCCAATGGTCCGGACACGGTGACCCCGGACGTCCTCGACGAGTCTGGTAGCGATTCCGCTGAGGAATCCCACAACGACGATGGCGATGACGGCAACCCGCCGCCGGCAGGTGCCGGTGCTGGCCAGCCGCTCTAAGCGCTGACTTGGGCCCCGTGCTGGACCCATAAGGAATAAGCCCCGAACCGCATGCGTGTGACACCGCGTGCGGTTCGGGGCTTTCTTTGTGTGTCCTCCAGCCGCGATGGGAGGCACGCCCCAGTGGGCGGGAAGGCCCAGTGGGCGGGAAGGCCCGCCCACCACTAGAAGGGAATCAGCACACCGTCTCGTGAGATTCGTGCTCCGGGTGCTCGACCTGGATGATGGAGGCGTTTGGTAAAAGGCGTCTGACAAAAGGCATCTGTCATAAGGCGTTTTCACGGCTGAAAACGCCTTTTACGCCTTGTAGATGGCGTTTTTAGACCCAAAGATGCCGTTTGCCAGATGCCTTTTGCGGGACGCCCTTTTGACTTGGTTCAGTTTCGTGCGGAACAATCCCACCCCACCGCCGAAAAGTACCAGGTAGCAGTGTTAGGAGTGACGTTGCTCGCCCGCTCATGACCTAAGCCGGGCTAGAAGGGAATCAGCACACCGTCTCGTGGGATTCGTGCTCCGGGTGCTCGATCTGGATGGTGGAGTGCTCGATGCCGTGCTCGCGCAGGGCTTGCTGGGCGGCATCCAACAGAGGGCCGGTCTCGACGGTACCGTCGCGCACGATGTGCACGGTCGTCAGCACGTTCACGCCGTCCAGGCTCCACAGGTGTAGGTCGTGGATGTCGGCAACACCCTCGATCTGTCGCAGCGCGGGCTCGATGACGCTGGCGTCGAAGTCCGCCGGGACCTGCTCGAGCAGCACGCTCGCCGAGAGCCGCATGAGCTGCCAGGCGCGCGGGAGCACCATCGCCGCGATCACCAGGGAGGCGATCACGTCCGCCGCCACAAACCCCGTGGTCAGTACCACGACGCCCGCCACGATCACTGCGATCGAGCCGAGCATATCCACCAGCACGTGCAAGAACGCGCCCTCCACGTTGATTGAGGATTCGCGGTGCCGGTGCAACACCCACGCCGATAGCGCATTCGCCACAAGGCCAATCACCGCGATGATCAGCATCGTTGTTCCTTGTACCTCAGCCGGGCTCTGCAGGCGGCGCACCGCCTCGACGACAATCCACACCGAGATTGCCAGCACCATCACCGCGTTCGCTAGCGCAGCAAGCACCTCTACTCGCCGGTAGCCGTACGTGGCCTGGGCCGATGCTTGTCGACGCCCAACCAACACCGCGAGTACCGCGATGATGAGCCCAGCGGCGTCGGAAAGCATGTGCATCGCATCCGCCATCAGCGCCATTGAACCCGCCAACCAGCCGCCGATCAGCTCCGCGAAGAAAACGGTGCCGGTAATGCTGAGCGCAATCAAGAGCGCGCGCAGGGGCGTGCTGGAGTGATCGTGGTCGTGGTGCTCGTGTGCCATGCACTCAGCCTATCCCCGCCGGCGCTTATTGACAAGTAAATGAAAATAGATGGCGGCGCCAGGGGGCGATTCTAGGATTCGGCAGGTTGGCAGTTTGACGGTGCGGGGACGTCGCGGAAGCGGTCGATGAGGTAGTTCGTGCCCTGCAGAACCGCGCGGACCGTGGGCGCGGCATGGTTGGTGCCCGAGCCCGGGCTCACGTTCACCGCCCAGGCGTCCTCAAAGTAGACGGTCCCACCGGCAGCACAGAAGTCGTGAGCCATGCGGCGTGCTTGCTGGTAGGGGATGATGTCATCGGTCGGGGAGTTGACCACCATCATCGGGGCGTTGAGAGCCCGCTGGCCGAGGCGCTGCTCGTGCAGCATGCGGGAGGCCACCGGCTTGCGGCGCAGGAGCTCGGCGAAGGATTCACCGCTCGTGGTCAGCTCACTGGTTCGAACATTTCCCCAGGTAGACATCGATTCGCGCAAGCAAAAGGTGGCAGCGTCGGCGAGGAATGTGTGGCCGCGTGGATTCATCTCACCGATGATTTCCCGGGAGAACTCTGGGCTGCGCTCCGCAAAACCATTGATGGCGTAGCCCAACACGTGAACGAGCGCTGAGCCGTCGACCGCCTGCATCACCTCGAAGAGGTCCGCTGGAGGTGCACCGGCGAAGGTTCCCTTGACGTTGAGCTCGGGGGCGTAGCTAGCGGCGTATTCGCCTGCAGCGGCAGCTGCGCCACCGCCTTGGGAGTAGCCGACAAATCCCACGGGGGAATCGGCGGGAGCACCGGCGAGCCGGAGCGCGGCGCGGGCGGCGTCAAGAACCGCGTGGGCCTCCTCGACGTTGTTGACATAAGAATGGTGCCCCGGGGTTCCGAGCCCGATGTAGTCCGTGACTACGACGCGCACACCTTGGGAGGCCGCGTAGTTATACACGCGCGTGGCCGCAGCTTCATAGCGCTGGTCAACGCGGTTGCCGTCGGCGGCGAAACGGGCTCGGGACGGCGCACACTGGTCACCCGCCCCACGCGTTCCCGGCGCGTAGACGATAGTTGGGCGCTCGCCCGGCCCGTTCCATGGTGCTGAGGGCTCGTAGACCATGCCGGTCACCGTGGTGGGCGTGCCATTCATGAGGGTGGAGGAATAAGAGATAACAGTGGCCTTAACACCGGGTTGTTCTATCGGTGACGCCGACTGGACGCTGCCCGGCTCCACCGCGTGGGCGGCGGGTGACGCCAGAATAAGAGCAGCGGTGGTCGTCAGCACTGTTAACAGGGATTTTATTCGCACAAAGCTCAGAGTAGCCTGCGGCGTCGTGGTGCGCATCCGCGCTAAGCTGGCACGCATGGGAATTTATTATCGCAAGCGCAAGAAGACCGGAAAGAACAGCTGGATCAACCTCTCCGGCTCCGGTGCCTCGATGTCGACGAAGGTCGGCCCCGTGACGTTTAACTCCCGCGGCGGCATGTGGGTCAACCTGCCCGGTGGCCTGAATTTCCGGGGACGCTGGCGCTAATGACATCTCACCCCAACAGCGACTATGTCCGTATGGGGTACGAGGCCGACGTCGTCTTGCGCCTAGGCATGATGCTCATGGGGGCGGGAACGTCCGGCTACCGCGTCCTGCGCGGCATGAAACGTGCCGCCCGTGCGCTCGGCTTTGATCGGCTCGACGCCAACGTTGGCGTCACCCAGATAACATGCACGTTTCACCGCGGCCGCGAGTTTCGCACCGTGGTGGCCCAGCAGCATTCACCCGCCGTCGACGCCTCCCGCATCGAGGCGCTGGAGGATCTCACCCACCACAGGCTGTACGCGGGCATTACGGCCGAAGAGCTCACGGAGATGCTTGATTCCATCGAGTCCACGGTGGTCAAGCGATGGAACCGCTGGCTCTTGGCTGCAGCGGCAGCTATTGCGTGCGCCTCTTTCGCGGTCCTGAACTTCTTCACGCCGCTGGCGATTCTCCTAGTGGCTCTCGCCGCTTTCTGCGGCCAGCTCACCCGCGCGGTCTTGCACGGCAAGCACGTTCACCAGCTGGGCTGCATCGTGGCGGCCGGAACTGTGGCTAGCCTCGTGTACTTCTTCACCACCGAGGCTGTGGCCGCCGCCGGGGTGGCGGACCCGTCGGAGTTTTCCTCGGGCTATGTGGCCGCCGTACTTTTCCTCATTCCCGGCTTCCCGCTATTCTCCGCGCTCATTGATCTCGCGCGCTTCGACTTCGAGGCCGGACTATCCCGCCTGACCTACGCGCTGACGGTGATCACAGCTGCGACCTTTACCGTGGCCTTAGTCAGCTGGACCACGGAACTCACCCCGGAACCGGGAATTCCGGACTATGCGCCCGTGTGGTACCTCGCCGCCGCGGCGGCCAGCTTCCTAGGCATTTCCGGATTCGCGTTCCTCTTTAACTCCTCGCGCCGGATGGTGCTCGTGGCGGCCGCGGTGGGAACGGTGGCCAACCTTGTGCGCCTGCTCCTCATCGGCGTCGGGGCCACGGCCTACGTCGGCGCCTTCGTAGGTGGTCTCATCGTCGGGCTCTTGGGTGCGGTGGCCTCCACACGCGCACACCTACCGCGCATCACCACGACGGTGCCCGCGTCCGTCATCATGATCCCGGGCACCTCCATGTTCCGCACTGTCTATCACCTCAACGTGGGTAACATGGACCAGGCGTTGAGCAACTTCGCTACCGCCTCGATGGCCGTGGCAGCCATCGGCTGTGGGCTTATCCTCGCGCGCCTGTTGACCGACCGTGACTGGACCTTCGGCCACCTCATCGACTTCTCACACGTGCCTAGTGCGGAAGGTGGAACAAACCCTCGTCGTTGACATCCATCAACCCATCCTCGAGCAGTGAGGCTTGTGCGCGCGAGCGCTGTGCCGCGTCCGGCCATACCGCGTCGAGCGCGGATTGCTCGACGGGATGAGGGGTGGCGCGGAGGACGTCGAGAAGCAGCCCTCGCACCTGCCGGTCCGTACCGGTGAACTTTTGCACTCGCTTCTTGGCCCGCGCGGTCTCTTCTTCGCTGGGCTCCGGACAGCCCGCGAGCTGCCAAGCGCACGTGGACTTGATGGGGCAGGCGGCACAATCGGGATTCTTCGCCGTGCACACCAGCGCGCCGAGCTCCATGAGCGCGGCTGAAAAGCGCGGACCGTTCTCTTTTGGAAGCAGGGCTTCTACCTGCGCCAACTCGCGTTTTGCGGGAGGTGGCGCCAGGAAGCGGCCCTCCTCGGCGCGGGCATGGACGCGGCGGACGTTGGTATCTACCACCGGAACGTTGTGCCCAAAATGGAAGCAAGCCACCGCACGCGCGGTGTACTCACCGATTCCGGGCAACGCCAAGAGTTTGTCGACGTCCCCCGGGACCGGCCCCTCACCAATCTCCTTCGCGCATTCCCACAAGCGCAACGCGCGGCGCGGGTAGCCCAGCTTTCCCCAGGCGCGCAGCACATCTGCTTTGGATGCTGCCGCGAGGTCCTGTGGGGTGGGCCAGCGGCGCATCCACTCCTCCCACTGCGGGGCGACGCGCGCGACGGGTGTTTGCTGGCTCATGACCTCGCTTAAGAGCACGCCCCACGCGGAGGTCCCTGGCTCGCGCCACGGTAGGGGGCGCTCATGGGCATCGAACCATTCCACGACAGCTTGGGTATCCATAGGCACCTCAGTGTAGGCGGTGGGGACTAGAGTAAGGCTCATGCCTTTAGTAGATGTCCCTCAAAACCCGCAGAAGGTGTGGGAAGCCCTCCAGGAAGGTAACCACCGCCTGGTGACGGGTAACCTCATCGACGTAAATCAAGACGCGAAGCTGCGCGCTGGCCTGACCCAAGGCCAGGACCCGCGCGTGATCGTGCTGGCCTGCTCCGATTCCCGCGCGCCCATTGAGCACGTGTTCAACATTGGTTTCGGCGATGCCTTCGTCATCCGCACCGCCGGTCACATCCTGGACAGCGCGGTGATGGCGTCGCTGGACTATGCCCTGGAGAATCTCAAGGCCAACCTGCTCGTGGTGATGGGGCATCAGTCCTGCGGTGCGGTGGGCGCAGCCGCGGACTTCCTGGCGGGCGGCGATCTGCCGACGGGCCTGCAGCGTCCGATCATTGAGCGTGTGGCCGCTGCCTCGATGGTGGCCAAGCGTGATGGCCGCGAGGAACTCGCCGATTTTGAGCGCGAGAATACCGCGCAGACAGTCTCCCAGATCATTTCTGACGTTCCGGCTGCGCGCCAGCTTCTCGACGCCGGCACGCTCGGCATCGTCGGCCTGCGCTACCTCCTAGAGGATTCCAGCGTGGAGACCGTCGTCCTGCACGGCGTTCACTAGGCTCGCCGGCTGGTCCGGGCACTGAGCGGGGACTAAGCGCATAGAAGTCGCTGCTCAAGACACGCGGCCCCGGGCTGGCCCGGGTTGGGCTCGAGTCCCCTTAAACTAAGAGCTGTGACTGAGCCATCCCGTACCCCGAAGCAGCTGCCGCGAGAGATTTACCTGCGTCGCCGAATCGCCGCGCTCGTGGCGATTCTGGTACTCGTGGTTATCCTTATTTGGGCTGCCACCGCGCTCTTTAGCGGTTCGAAGGAGGACCCGGGAGCCGAGTCGCAGCAGGCGGCGGCGTCGGGCACTCTGACTCCGTCGGAGGATGCAACCTCGGCGGTGGAGACGACCGAGTCCACCGCGTCTGAGGAATCCACCGAGCCCGAGGCGGGGGAGGCGGACAAAGAAGAACCGACCTCCGAGGAAAAGCCAGCTGAGCTCACCGTTGATCCATCCAAGACAACGTGTTCCCTCCAAGACCTTAAAGTGATGGCCAAGACCAACGAGGACAGCGTCCCCGCTGGCAAGATGCCAACCTTCTACTTGGAGGTATTCAACCCGACGACGGAGGACTGCTCTATCGATCTCGATGAAGAGCAGCTGCGTTTCGAGGTTTACAAGATGGGCTCCAACGAACGCGTGTGGTCCGATACCGATTGCTATGCCTCAGTGGAAACCGGCAAGCAGACTTTCAAGTCCGGTGAGACGCGCTACTTCCAGGCGGATTGGTCCCGCAAGCGTTCCGAGCCGGGCAAGTGCACCGAGCGCGAGGAAGCCGAGCCAGGCGCTTACTTCCTGCATACCGTCATCGGGGAAAACTACTCCCCAGCGTTGCCGTTCAACTTGCTTTAAGCGCTGCAATCGCCTCGCTCAGCGTCGCGGCTTGGCACACCTGCATGCCACCGCCGACCTCCACCTTTCCGGGAGGGACGATGGCGTAGCGATAACCCAAGCGGGACGCTTCTGCCAAGCGGCGGTCCAGGTTCGGTACGCGGCGAACTTCGCCGGCCAGGCCCACCTCACCGATGACCACCGTCTTCGGTGGTAGCGGCTGCTCGTGCAAGGAAGACCACGTGGCGAGCGCTACGGCGAGATCCGTCGCCGGCTCTTGGATTTTCATGCCGCCCACCGTGGCCACGTAAGCGTCTTTGTCGTTGGTGCGTTCACCGGCCCGGGCCTGCAGTACGGCGAGCACCATTGGGACACGGTTGGCATCGAGCCCCGTGACCACGCGCCGCGGGTTCTTCGCCACGGGATCGACGGTCAGCGCTTGCACCTCGGCCAGGATGGGGCGCACACCATCCATGGCGACGGTCACCGCCGAGCCGTCTGGGGTGCTGCCGCGGTGGGAGAGGAAGAGGCCGGAAGGGTCCGCCACCTCCCGGATGCCAGCGGCGGTTTGCTCAAAACAGCCCATCTCATCGGTGGCGCCGAAGCGGTTCTTGAGTCCCCGGAGCAGGCGCAGGGAGGATTGACGGTCACCTTCAAAGTTCAACACGACGTCCACGAGGTGCTCGAGCACGCGCGGGCCAGCGACGTTGCCGTCCTTGGTCACGTGTCCGACGAGGAGGATGGGGATGCCGGTGGTTTTGGCCAGCGTGGTCAGGGCTGCGGTCACCGCACGCGACTGTGCCACGCCACCGGCTACGCCCTCCACCCCGGCCGCGTGCATGGTTTGGACGGAGTCCACGATGAGGAGGCTGGGCTTGAGCTGTTCGACGTGACCAAAGACGACATCCAAATTCGATTCGGCCGCGAGGTAGAGCGTCTCGTGCAAGGCCCCGGTCCGCTCGGCTCGGGCGCGGACCTGCCCGGCGGATTCCTCGGCCGTGGCATAGAGGGCGGTGCGGCCCAGTTGCGCCCAGCGGGAGGCGACCTCCAATAACAAAGTGGATTTTCCGACTCCTGGCTCACCCGCCATAAGCACCACCGAACCGGGAACGATGCCGCGGCCAAGAACGCGATCGAGCTCCCCGATGCCAGTGTTGAGGGCCTTCGTGGCGGCAGCGCCCACCTTCGTAATCGGAACCGCTGGGCTCGTCGGTGTCAGGCCGGTTGGCCGGCGTCCAGACACAGCGGCCTGGGCCGCGGTGCTGCTTTCTGACGCCGCGGTTTCCTGCAACGTTCCCCATGAACCGCACTCGGGGCAGCGGCCAAGCCACTTGGGGGAGACGAAGCCGCATTCAGAGCACGTGTGGACGGGACGAACCTTTTTTGCCATGCCCATCACTCTAGTAAGTGGTGTGGACATTCACGTCGCGGGCAGGATCGCACCCTTTTCATCGCGCGCGGTATGCACAGAGGCGCTACAGTGTTAGCCAGGTTACATCTTGTGTGTGCCTGCCCCCTCTTTATCCCCGTCCGATTTCTCACAACAAGTAGGTATTTCCATGAAGATTCGTCGTACCCTCGTCGCCGCTGGCGCTGCTGCCGCCGTCGCCCTCGCTGGCACCCCGGCTGCTTCTGCCGCACAAGCTCCCGAGCCGCTGGCCACTGTTCTGACCGAGATCACCAACGTCGCTGGCTATGAGGCTCAGAACCTCATCCTCGTCCCGGCGGCGCTGTCCTCCTTGGGCTTCCTGTCGAACCTGCTGTCCTAGTCCAGTTCACTTACCCCCACACCTCACTATTCAAGGAGACCCCATGAAGATTCGTCGTACCCTCGTTGCTCTGACCGCTGCTACCTCCCTGGCTGTAGCTGGCGCCCCGGCCGCTTCCGCCGCTACCTACCCGGAACCGCTCAACCAGGTTATGGATGAGATGGTGAAGTACGGCGGCCCGCAGGCGCCGAACCTTCTTCTCATCCCGGCTGCCCTGTCCTCTCTGGGCATTCTTAACTCTCTGCTTGTGATGACTACGGCATCCTCGCGAGCTTAAGAGTTTCCTGCGTTCGCTGAGGAGCGTTAAACGCACACCGCCCCAACTGCCAAAGTTGAAGCCCGTGATTCGAAGATCCGGGAAAACTTTGGCGGCTGGGGCGGTTCTCTATGAAGAAAAGGCTTACTTGTTCTCGGCGTAGCCCTCGGTGGACTGCGGGTCGCGGTCAAAGTCACCGGACTGCAGCGGGGAGGCGGACACGGTGGCGTCAACCTCGATGGTGCCGGTGTTAAAAGTGAAGGTCACCGGGCGGGCGCCGCCGAAGGCGAAGCCGTCGTTCTCTAGGGTGGTGGCCACGTAGGTGATGTTCTTGTCCTTGCCGTCCTTCGGGAGACGGTCCAGGTTCGTCTGGGAATCAGCGTAGAGGGCGTGATCGCGAGGAAGCGGCTCTGCGCCTTCCAGTGGTACGTCCTGGCCGTCGACGCTCACGGACTCGAGGACGACGTCGTCGACCTTGTAGCCCTGGTTGACGGCCACGAACTTCAGGGAGGTCTCACCGGTGTCCGGCTCAACCTGAATGGTGACGTCACGTACGGCCACCTTGCCATCTTCGGTGCTTGCGGATGCGCCGTCGACAGCAATGACCTTTTCCGCGGTCTGAGCAACATGACCGGCCGAGCAGGACGCCAAGGCCAGCGCGGAGAGGGCGGTAACTGACATGATGGCACCGCAGCGAGCGGCGGACTTCAGGGACTGCACTGTGAGTGTCCTCCATTGAATTGCGATCACAAAGCTTATCAACGCTTTAGCCTAGTACCTCCGCAGTAAAAGCACACAGTTTCCGACAAACCTCTTGGGTAAACCGGGGGTAGCCGCGCTTTATGTTGGCCGTCATCGTGGTGTAAAGCGAGCTGCTCTACGGGCTTGGGTGGGGGAGCAGTGCCGGAAAACTGCGTGCTAGAGTAGATACCCTGTATATGCGGCCCACTGAGAGTACGCCGAGAGCGCACGATGGGCACCGTCTCAAAGGCTTCATAAGGAGTGGCAATGGAATTTAAGGTCGGAGAGGTCGTCGTCTACCCCCACCACGGCGCCGCCAAGATTACGGCGATTGAAACGCGCGAGATGGGCGGCGAGGAGCTCGAGTATCTCGTCCTCCAAATCAACCAATCCGACCTCGTGGTTCGTGTGCCCTCCAAGAACGTTGAGATGGTGGGCGTGCGTGATGTTGTGGGCAAGGAAGGCCTCGAGAAGGTCTTCTCCGTCTTGCGCGAAGAAGACGTGGAGGAGGCCGGCAACTGGTCCCGCCGTTATAAGGCCAACCAGGAGCGCCTTGCATCAGGCGATATCAACAAGGTGGCAGAAGTCGTGCGTGACTTGTGGCGCCGCGATCAGGACCGCGGCCTGTCCGCCGGCGAGAAGCGCATGCTTGCCAAGGCCCGCCAGATTCTGGTCGGTGAGCTTTCCCTGGCTAAGCCGGTCGATGACAAGAAGGCGGACACCATGATGGAGGAAATCAACGCCACCATCGAGCGCCACCGCGCCGCCGGCTTGGTCGAGGACAAGTCCATCACCACCGACATTGACAATGACGTCGATCTCGATGACCTCTCCTTCGACGACGAAGACTAATACCCGCCGCGTGATCGCCCTCGTCGCGGCGGCCGGTCAGGGAACGCGCCTTGGCGCTGATATTCCTAAGGCCTACGTGGAGCTGCGCGGAAGTACCCTGCTTGAGCGCTCCGTGAAGGCCATGATTACCTCGGAATTTGTCGATGAAGTCATCGTTCTCGTCAGCCCCGCCATGGAGGATTATGCCGCCAGCATCCTCGACCGCATCGATTCTGATGTGCCCGTACGCATCGTCCACGGCGGGGGTGAGCGCGCCGATTCCGTCTGGGCGGGCCTGCAAGCCATCCCAGAAGAGGATGCCGTGGTGCTGGTCCACGACGCCGCCCGGGCGTTGACGCCGCCGGGGATGATCGCGCGCGTCGCCAAGCGCGTGCTCGACGGGGCCACCGCAGTTATCCCGGTCCTTCCCGTGGCGGATACCATCAAAGAAGTCGAGGGGACCACGGTGCTGTCTACTCCGGATCGCTCCCGCCTGCGCGCCGTGCAGACCCCGCAGGGTTTTAGCCTGGCCGCGCTGCGCCGCGCCAACCTAGACTATTGGGCGCAGGACCCTGCCTTTGTCGCCACGGACGACGCCAGCCTGATGGAATGGCACGGTGAGCGCGTGGAGACTGTGCAGGGAGATACTTTCGCGTTTAAAATCACCACTCCCATCGACCTCGTCCTGGCGAAGGCCGTGACGGATGAGGCCGAACCGACCATCTTCGAGGTGCCTAGTGACTAACCCCATCATCCCGCGCGTGGGAATCGCCACCGATGCCCATCAGATCGAGCCCGGAAAACCCTGCTGGATTGCAGGCCTTCTCTTTGAGGACGTGGATGGCTGCGAGGGCCACTCCGATGGGGACGTGGTGAGCCACGCGCTTGTCGACGCTCTGCTTTCCGCCTCCAACCTCGGCGACCTCGGCTCCTTCGTTGGCGTGGGCCGGCCGGAGTACGACGGGGTCTCCGGTGCTCAGTTGCTGCGCGAGTGCCGCGAGCTGCTGGAAAAGGAAGGCTTCATTATCGGCAACGCCGCTGCGCAACTGGTTGGTCAGAGCCCCAAGATGGGCCCGCGGCGTAAGGAAGCGGAATCCGTGCTGAGCGACATCCTCGGCGCCCCTGTGTCCGTCTCTGCGACGACGACGGATCACCTTGGCTTCACCGGCCGCAAGGAGGGCCGCGCTGCCGTGGCGACTGCCGTAGTCTGGCGCGCCTAAGCCGTCCCGCGCTAGCCGCCGTACGCGAGTCAATTAGACTAGGCCAGGTGAGTACTTTGCGCATTTTTGATACCGCTACCCGCAGCCAACGTGACTTCGATCCGGTTCGCCCCGGCCACGCGTCGATTTATTTGTGTGGCGCCACCCCGCAGTCCCAGCCGCACATTGGCCACCTGCGCTCCGGCGTTGCCTTCGACATCCTGCGCCGCTGGCTTAGCGCGCAAGGCTATGACGTGGCACTCGTGCGCAACGTCACCGATATCGATGACAAGATCCTCACCAAGGCTGCTGAGAATAACCGCCCCTGGTGGGAGTGGGTCTCCACCTACGAGCGCGAGTTCACCAAGGCCTACAACACCCTGGGCGTTCTGCCCCCTTCGGTGGAGCCGCGCGCGACGGGCTTTGTGACGCAGATGGTGGAATACATGCAGCGGCTTATCGACGCCGGCTTCGCCTACGCCGTGCCTAGCGGCACGGCGGGGGGAGAGGACGAATCCGGTTCCGTTTACTTCGACGTCGCGGCGTGGAATGCCACGGAAGGCTCGGACTACGGCTCGCTGTCCGGCAACCGTGTCGAGGAGATGGAACAGGGCGAAACAGACAACGCTGGCAAGCGCAGCCCGCAGGACTTCGCGCTGTGGAAGGCTGCAAAGCCGGGGGAGCCGTCCTGGCCCACCCCTTGGGGTCGTGGCCGTCCGGGCTGGCACCTGGAGTGCTCGGCCATGTCGACTTACTACCTAGGCGGCGAGTTCGATATCCACTGCGGTGGCTTGGACCTGCAGTTCCCGCACCACGAAAATGAGATCGCACAGTCCCATGCGGCGGGGGATAAGTTCGCCAACTACTGGATGCACAACCACTGGGTCACCATGGCCGGTGAGAAGATGTCGAAGTCCTTGGGCAACGTACTCTCCATTGCCAACATGCTGGAGATCGTCCGCCCGGTGGAGCTGCGCTACTACCTGGGTTCCGCGCACTACCGTTCGGTCCTCGAATACTCTGAGGCAGCGCTGACCGAGGCCGCGGCGGGCTACCGTCGTATTGAGGACTTTGTGGGCAAGTTCGAGGGCGTCGAGAAGGGCCAGTGGACCGCGGCCTTCGAGGACGCAATGAACGATGACATTGCTGTCCCGAAGGCGCTGGCGGAAATCCACACCACGGTGCGCGCGGGCAATAAGGCGCTCAGTGAAGGCAACCGTGAGGAAGCCGAGCGCCTCGCGGGGGCCGTGCGCGCCATGGCCGCGGTTCTTGGCTTTGATCCACTCGATGAACAGTGGAAAGATAGTGGCGAAGAAAGCGGCGCTGATGCGGCACTGGACGTCCTCGTCCGAGCTGAGTTGGAGCGTCGCACCACCGCCCGCGCAGAAAAGGATTGGGCTACTGCGGACGCCGTGCGCGACCGCCTTGCAGCCGCGGGTATTACCATCACCGACACCGCCGACGGCCCCACCTGGTCCTTGGCGGATTAACCGTCCTTGGCAAAGGCCAAGGACAGCACAGAAGTCGAGGACAACAAAGGAGAAGAATTATGGCACGTACCCATGGCCGCGGCGGCGCGGGCGCCCGCAAGTCCAATAAGAAGGGGGCTACGAAGGGCTCTGGTGGTCAGCGTCGCAAGGGCCTGGCCGGCAAGGGCCCTACGCCCAAGGCGGAGGACCGCGTCTACCACGCCAAGCACAAGGCGAAGCTGGAACGCGAGCGCCGCAATTCGGGCCGCCACCAGAAGGAGACCGCGGAGATGGTCGTTGGCCGCAACCCGGTCATCGAGTGCCTGCACGCCAAGGTGCCTGCTACCTCCCTCTACATCGTGCAGGGCACGCGTAATGATGCCCGCCTGTCGGAGGCAGTGGCCATGTGCAATACCCGCAACATCCCGATTCTTGAGGTCCAGCGTCACGAGATGGATCGCATGACCGGCAACGGCATGCACCAGGGCATTGGCCTGCAGATCCCGCCGTACAAGTATGCCGACGTTCATGACCTGATGGATCGGGCCCGCGATGCTCAGGAACCGGGTATGTTCGTCATCCTCGATAACATCACCGACCCGCGCAATCTCGGCGCAGTCATCCGCTCCGTCGCGGCCTTCGGCGGCCACGGCGTTATCATCCCAGAGCGCCGCTCCGCCTCCGTCACCGCGGTGGCTTGGCGTACCTCTGCCGGCACTGCTGCGCGCCTGCCGGTGGCTCGCGTGACCAACGTGACCCGCACGGTTCAGGACTTCCAGAAGGCCGGCTATCAGGTTGTTGGCCTGGATGCCGGAGGCGAGCACACCCTCGATACTTACAACGGTGGCACCGACCCCGTTGTCATCGTCATCGGCTCTGAGGGCAAAGGCATTTCGCGCCTCGTCCGCGAGAACTGCGATGCTATCATGTCCATCCCCATGACCGACTGGGTTGAATCCCTCAACGCCTCCGTGGCGGCAGGTGCGGTGCTTTCCGAGTTCGCCCGCCAGCGTCGCGCGGCCCAGAAGTAGGCTCACGCTTTCGTCGCCATGTTCCTCACGAGTGTGCGTCCCGCCCCGGAGCTTATTGGGGAGGGACTGCCCGGCGTGCCGGAACACATGCGCCGCCTGGGCGTGCTCATCGCAGCGCTGCCGGGCGGCGCCCTGCGTTTGCCTACGCCCGTGACTGTCGTCGTGGGGGATAACGGCGCCGGAAAATCCACGCTGCTCGAGGCCATCGCCGTGGGGCTTGGCGTCAATCCCGAGGGCGGCTCGCGCCACGCCCGGTTTGCCACCGGCGACGAGGACTATCCCGAGTGGCTCATCTGCTCGCGGGCGCACAACCCGCGCGACGTGTACTTCTTGCGCGGCGAGACCTTCCTCAACTTGAGCGAGTATCACCACCAGATCCACAGCCCGGAGAATCCCGATCCGCTCAGTGACCTGCCGTTTCTCAGCCACGGCCAGGGTCTGCTCGCCCTCGTCGAGAGACGCTTCCATTCTGACGGAATGATCATTCTCGACGAGCCGGAAGACGGCTTGTCCTATCCCCGGCAGGTCGAGGTTGTCACGCAGCTCGAGCGCCTCGCCGCCCAGGGCGCGCAGGTCATCCTCGCGACGCACTCGCCAGTCTTCCTCAGCATGCAAGGCGCGACCGTCTACGCGTTCGGCGACAAGGGGATTGCGCCCGTCGCTCCCGAAGCGACGGAAGCTGTCCACGCCGCGCGCGAGTTCCTTGCCGATCCATTGGGGACCGCCGCGTTTCTTATTGGGGAGGGCGAATGAGAGACTTCTATGTCGACGCCTATGCCGCGCTGGACGGCGGCCACGGACCTGAGTGGGTGTCCTCCGTTCCTGGTTTCGTGGCGCTGCGACGCCAAGGACTGGACCTGCGTGCGCCGGTGACCGTGCTGACCGGGGACAACGGGGTAGGAAAGTCGACGCTCGCCGAGGGCATTGCCTTCGAGTACGGCTTTCCTGAGCGCGGTGGGATATGGGGTGTGCAGCGCTCCGCCGGTCCCATCAATCCCCTCCGGAGGTGGGCGAGCCTGCGGCTAGGTACCGCGCCCAAGGACGGCTACTTCCTGCGAGCGGAGGCGCACTACAACGTTGGTTCGACCGCGATGTCGCATGGCGAGTCCGTCATGGACGTCGTGCAGCGTTCCTTTGATGGGCGCGGGCTCTACATCCTCGACGAGCCGGAATCTGGGCTTTCGCTCGTGCGGCAGATGACGCTCATGGCGGAAATCCATCGCGCCGCGGAGGCGGGTGCGCAGTTCATCGTGGTGACGCACTCGCCGATTGTGGCAGCCATCCCCGGTGCGCGGATTGTTGAAATTACAGAAGATGGGTTCTTCCTTGAGCTGCGCGACGTGACACAGACGCTGGCGTTTCAGTCGTTGCGTGAGTTTCTCTACGCCTCCGGATGCTAGATTCAGGGCCGAGAAAGCTGGATGGCGATCTTTACTTCTTGGTTGCTGGCCAGTACTTCACATCTTGAACATTCAGATTGCGTGCGTGTGCCGAATACAAGGTTCTGGAGGATTGGGGTTCCACGGTTTAGAGACGAGGACAACTCGGTCCTTTGCCTGCCGTTTTCACCTTGTACAGATTCAGCTGCGGGTAACTTGAAGAATCTTCGCCAGCAAACCGTGACATCGAGAGTAGATACATGCACAGACGTGTGCAACATCACGCTGGGACGTAATAATTCTCTAGATAACAACGGGTCGCAAGTGTGATTAGTCAGTACTCGAGAAAAGAAAACCTACGCGATGGAACGCGACCTCTACGCGATCGTCAACGACATTGCCGACCACTACAACAAGGTTCACTGAATGATGAACTGAAGGATCTTTTATCCCTTGTAGGCCTTTCATTGCACCACAGTGTTTCCTGCGAGCATGCTTCGCTCGGTATGAAACAGCGTCTAGGAATCGCCAAAGCACTGGTCGGTAATCCACAATTATTGCTTCTCGACGCTCACCTACGAACGGCCTCGACCCGAGGTTGGGGCTGAGTGGAGTGAGACACGATGGGGCGCACGTGCAGTCTAGAGCCCGAAGAATTCCTCCACGAGCTCGGCAGCGATGAAGGAATCCGTGTTTTTACCCAGGCGTGGGTCCAGCTCGTTGCCCGACGGGATGACGTGGCCCATGCCCTCGACGCTCACGAGCTCGACCGGCGCGCCGGTGGCGTCTGCCGGCTCCCAGCGGTCGACAACGGTGTCGGGGAAAAGGTGGGTGCGCTCTGGGCCGGCGGCATGGTTGAGCTCCGCGAAGCGTGCGGCGTTCTCCTGCGCGCCGGTGACGGCACCGCGGGTGCGCTTCGGGTCAATGCCCGCCGTTCCGCCCGTATAGGGCGCGAGCCGGTCGCCCGTGCCGTGGACGAACATGACCGGGGTGGGTTGGTACGCCGAGTCCGGATTGGTGGGCGCATGGTTGGCGCCGGCGCCGAGAGTGGAGGCGAAGATGCAGGCGGCATCGGCAAGCCCGGGGGCGTCGAAGAGCAAGCGGATAACCATCTGCCCGCCGTTGGAGAAGCCGCAGAGGAACACGCGGCTAATCTCCTGCTCCGCGCGCAGCTCGTCGAGGATGGCGCGCGTGAAGGCGACGTCATCGATGCCCAGCTCGCGCGCGGCGACGGGCAGGGTGGCGCGGGCATCGTTAAAGTGCTGTTCCACGCCGGTGGGGTAGACCGCAAGCATGCCGTGGCGGGTGGCGAGGTCATCGAACGTGCCGTTAGTGAAGCGGCGGATGACGTTCGCGGATTGCAGGGAGCCGTGGAAGAACAGGAGGAGGTCTCTCTGGCGATCGACGTCATCATTCGGGCGGTATACGAGGTACGTGCGGGTGCGGTCTTGTAATTCGAGGCTACGGCGTTCCAAAGTCACGCATCTAGCCTAATCCTGATGCGCGCAGTGCTCATCGTGCGTCGAGGTGTGGTGTGTCTCGGCGTCGGCGCGATCGGTGGCGGCGCGGAAGTGTTCCTGGGAGGCGCGGCGGGCGGCGACGTCGTCGCGGACGGCCTTGCGGCTGCGAGCCCAGCCGATGCCGCGGCAGACCAGGTAAATAACAAAAGAGATGCTCGTGACGAAGACCGAGACGGGCAGGCCCGGCGCCAGGGAGAGGACCAGGCCGCCCACGGCGGAGACCTCCGCGAAGATGGTGGACCACACCACCGCGCGCAGCGGGGAGGAGGTAATCTGTACCGCCGCTGCGCCCGGGGTGATGAGCAGCGCCATGACGAGCAGGGAACCGACGATTTGTACGGACTGTGCGGCCGTCAGGCCCACGAGGATGGCGAAACACACCGCCAGAGACTTCACCGGCACGCCGGCGGCTTGAGCCATGACGGGATCCGCGGAAGCGAAGAGCAGCGGGCGCCAGAACAGAGCCACCACGGCAACGATGATGGCGGTCGTCGCGGCGAGCAGCCACACCGACGCGGAGGAGACACCGACAATTTGTCCTGTCAGTAGCGTCATCGCGGTTTTGGCGTTGCCGGGGTAGAGGTGCAGGAACAAAACCGAGAGTCCCAGGCCGAAACTCATGACCACGCCAATAGCGCTGTCCTGTTGTCCCTTGAGCCCCAGCACCGCCAGGATGATGGCCGCGACGATGGCGCCGGCAATCGCGCCGAAGCCGATGTTGAGGCCGAACAGCAAAGCGGCGGCCGCGCCCATAAGCGCGAGCTCCGAGGTAGCGTGCACGGAGAAGGACATTTGGCGTAGGACAATGAGTGAGGTCATCACTCCGGAAAGGATTCCCAGCAGCGCGCAGGCGATGAGCGAGGACTGGACGAAATCAACACCCAGCAGGTACTGGGTGTCCTCGATGAACTTAGACAACGATGAGCCTCCCATCGAGGTTGAGGACGGTCACGGAGGAGCCATAGAGCTCCGAGAGCACTTCGGAGCGCATGACCTCATCGACCGTGCCGAACATGTGACCATTGGGCGCGAGGTAGAGCACCTTATCCACCACGCCCAGCACCGGGTTGATGCCGTGGGTAACAAAAAACACAGAGGTGCTGCGCTCGTGGCGCCACGCATTGAGCTTCTCGACGGTCGCCTGCTGCCGCGCTGGATCCAAAGACAACAGTGGCTCGTCCGCGAGGATGAGCTCTGGGTCGTTGGCTAGGGCCTGGGCTTGGCGGATGAGCTGTTGCTGCCCGCCGGAGAGCTGGCCCACGCGGCGGTTGGCAATGCCGGTGGCGCCAACTTCGGCGAGGAGATCGTCGACGCGGCCCCGAGCAGGGCGTCGATTGCGCAGGGTGCCGTGTGCCAGGGAGAGCGATACGAGGTCCCGGGCGCGCAGGGGCAGGTCTTGGGGAAACATTCTTTGCTGTGGGATAAAACCCACGCGGCAGTTGACGTTCACGCTGCCAGCGGTGAGCTGGCGGGTACCCAAGATTGTTCCCAGCAGCGTGGACTTGCCCACGCCGTTGGGGCCTAAAACGGCGATGAACTCGCCGCGGTCTACGGCGAGGTTCATGTCCGACCACAGCGGTTCTACTGCGGCGTTCTTAAAAGAGATGAGCACTTACACAGCCTCGAGTGCGTTGACGACTTCTTCGTAGTAGTCGAGGAAGTTGGTCTCCTCCGGCGGGGTTTCACCAATCTCTACCACCGGGATGTTCTTATCCTCGGCGGCGGCGCGGATGCGCTTGGTCATGTCGGTTTCGGTCTGTGGGTTAAAGATGAGCAGGTCGATCTTGTCCTGCTTGATGTCCTCAAGGAAGCGGGCCAAATCGGCGGCGGTGGGCTCGCCCTCAGCGACGGTGGCCTTGCGGTAGCCCTCCGGGGTGGCGTCGGTGCTGTCGGTGTACTTGAAGATGTAGTCCGCGATGGGCTCGGTCTGCGCGTAGTTGCGCTGCGGGAGCTTCTCGATGCGTGACTTCAGGCCCTCCACGCGCTCGACCAGGGGATCGGCGGTGGCCTTGGCCTCCGGGTTGGTCTCGTTAACGAGCTCGGCCACTTCGGTCGCCACCTTCTCGATGGCTGCGGCGTCGTACCACACGTGCTCGTTGCCATCGATGTTGGTGACCTGCTCGGGGTGCTCGGCGGCGATCTTCTTGGCCTCGTCCATGGTCACGGTGTCGCCTTCGTGAGCGTGGTCATGGTCATGCCCGTGTTCGTGCGCATGGTCATGCGCACGCTCGTCATGGTCGTGCGCATGGTCGTGCCCTTCTTCATGATCATGCTCGTCATGGTCATGGCCACCATGATCGTGAGCGGTAAGCGGGAGCGCGTGAATGATCTGGTCCTGGTTCTTGACGGCCTGGTAAAGCCAGGCGTCGTAACCGCCGCCACCGGCGATGATGACGTCAGCCTCGTTGGCGCGGGCGATGTCCGCGGCGGTGGGCTCGAAGTGGTGTGGATCCACGCTGTTGCCGCTCACGATGGGGTGAACGTCGATGTTCACGTCGGTCTGCGCGGTGTTGACGACCGCCTGGGCCACATCAGCCCAGATGGAGGTCGAGGCGACGACCTGAATGGTCTCCTTGTCGGAACCGGCATCCGAGCCGCCATCGGCGTTATCGCCGCTGGAAGAACAGGCGGTGAGCGAAGCGGCGCCCAGGGTGGCTGCGAAGAGGAGAGCGGTGGGACGTCGGAAAGCACGGCGTGAGAGGGAAGTGGTCATGCCCCTATTTCTACGTTTAGTGAAAATTGTTGTCAAATGATAATGAGTTGAAAAAGGGTAATGTTGCCGTCATGTCCAAACGCAGCACGACGCTGGCCTCCCTAGCGGCCGAACTTGGGGTTTCGCCCACCACGGTGTCCAACGCGTACAACCGGCCGGACCAGCTGGCGCCTGCCACCCGCGAGCGCATCCTCGCCGCCGCGGCTGAGCGTGGATACACAGGCCCGGATCCCACCGCACGCAGCTTGCGCACGCGCCGCCAAGGTTCACTGGGTGTTCTGCTCACCGAGCACCTTTCCTATGCCTTCGAGGACATGGCTTCTGTGGACTTCCTCGCCGGCATGGCGGAGGCCTCGGCGGGGGCGAGCACGACGTTGACTCTCATCCCTGCCGGGCCGGATACCGCCGGCGCGCCCAACGACGCCCAGGCAGCGCAGCTCGTAGGTTCGGCTGCCGTCGACGGTTTCGTGGTCTATTCCGTGGCGGCGGGTGATGCTTACCTCGACGCCGTGCAGCGCCGTGGCCTGCCGGTGGTGGTGTGTGACCAACCCACGGATTCGGGCCTGCCCTTCGTGGGCATCGATGACCGCGCCGCGATTGCCCCGGCGGCGCAGGCACTTGTCGACGCCTCCCATACCCGCATCGGTATCCTTGCCATCCGACTACACCGCGAACGCCTCGACGGCGAAGTGACGGCCGCACAACTGGCCGCGGCGGACATGCACGTGCAGCGCTCACGTGTATTGGGTGCGCTCGATGTTTTTGCAGACGCGGGACTCGATCCTGCAGACATCCCCGTGGTGACGCGACACATCAACGATTCGCGTACGGCTTACGCGGCCGCGGAGGAGCTGCTGACTAAGTACCCGGATCTCACCGCGGTGTTGTGCACGACGGATTCGATGGCGCTCGGGGTTATGGCTTATGCGCGCGATCATGGAATCGCGGTTCCCGAGCAGCTCTCCGTCACCGGCTTCGATGGCATCGCGCCGGCCCTGGCGCTGGGCCTGAGCACCGTCGTGCAGCCGAACAAGGAAAAGGGGGCGGCGGCGGGGCGCATGCTGGCCAGCCTCATCGAGGGGCGCGGCGAGGTGCCGCGCGTGTTGTTGGAGACCACCTTCCGCCCGGGGCGCACCGTGGCGCCGGTCGGGGCTTAAGAGCTGTGCTGCGCGCGAGCGGCGGCGAGTTCTTCGAGGAACTCTGTCACCGCCGCGATATCGGGCACGCGCAGCGCCGCCTGCGTTGCGCCCTCACCAACCTTGACACCGAGGTCCGGCGGCTGATTGAGCGCGGCGAAGCCGTCTTCGTCGGTGGTGTCATCCCCTAAAAAGACCACCGCTGTGGCCCCGACGCGGTGACGAAGCTTGTCAATCCACGTGCCCTTCGTGGCCTGCGTTGCGGAGAACTCGACGACGCACTTGCCCGCAGTCTTGGGGAAACCATCGGCGCTTAAGGCCTCGCCTTCCGCATAAGCAGCAGCGGCGGCGTCCGGGTCTTGCAACTCCAGCGCCCGCAGGTGCAGCACCCGCTGGAAAGGTTTGATCTCCAGCTCCGCGCCGGGGTGGCGGGCGATAATCTCCTTGATTTCCGCTTCCTTCTTGGCCAAGTAGGCTTCCATCTCCGGGGTGAGCGCGGATTCTTCCCACGAGGATTCGGCCCCATGCGAGCCACCAAAAAGCACCGGCTCGCGCAGCGGGCATACTCGCATCAGGCCATCGAGGTGGCGCCCAGAGAGCACTGCCGCGGTGGTGTTAGGTAGTTGCGCCAAGGCAGCGAGAGCATCCAGCGAGCGCTGCTCGGGGCGCACTGCGTAGGCGTTGCGCGCGAAGCCGGCCAAGGTGCCATCGAAGTCGGAAACAACCGCTAAATGTTCGGCGGCGGCGAGAGCATCAATCATGCTCCCCACCCTAGCGCTGAAACTTCGGAGCTATAGCGCGGCCATGCGGATAATCGGTGAATCCACCTTGTCGGTGCGCAGCGTCAACACGAGTTGGTTGTTGGGGTTGAGCGCGAAGTCGAACTCATGGCCTTCGGCGATGAGGTTGCGCATCAGCGAATCAGCCCATTGCATCGAGCCCTCGCAGTCGCCGCTTCGCGGTGGGCTTTCATAGGTGGCTTTCTCCACCCGCATGACGTCGCCCTCCCAGATCGTGGAGGTTTTGTCATCCTTGTGGAAGGACACCTCAGCGGTAAACGGTACGCAGCCAGTTGAGCCCACCGCAGTGTGCTCACCGAAACTCATGTGCGGCACCTGCGCGGTATCGGCAGGGAGGGAGGAAGGAGCGTCCGGTGAGGTGTAGAGGTTGATGACCTGCCAATCCTTGCCCACGATGCGGTCATCGCCGCGCGGGGCAGGTTCCTCCTCAGCGGAGCTGCATCCAGCTAGGCCAAGCGCAAGCAGCACAGTACTGAGCACAGCGGTGAGCCGGCGCCGCATCATGCTTCCTCCTGGTTCAGTGCGCCGAGGAAGGACTGCGACCACAGCGCGATATCGTGCCGGCGCACCTGCTCGTTCATAGCAATCATGCGCTCGCGCATGGTCTCGGGGGATTCCTCCAGTGCCTTGACCGCGGAGAGCAGCGCACGTTTGATGGATTCGATGTCGAAGGGATTGCACAGGTTGGCTTGGGTAAGCTCTGCTGCCGCGCCCGCAAACTCGGAGAGCACGAGCGCTCCTGTCCCATCGCCGTGGGAGGCCACGTATTCCTTGGCCACTAGGTTCATACCGTCCTTAAACGGCGTGACCAGCATGATGTCCGCGAGCCGGTAATAACGCCGCAGGACGTCCTTCGGTACGGAACTGTGCTGGTAATGCACCACCGGCGCGCCGAGGCGCCCAAAGCGGCCATTGATGCGGCCCACGGCCTCCTCCACCTTTGAACGCGTGGCGCGGTAATGGTCGATGCGTTCGCGCGAAGGAGTAGCCAGCTGGACGAAGGTTACCTCGTGTGGGTCCAGCGCACCGGTCTCGAGGAGCTCCTCGAGACCGGTGAGGCGCTGCAGGATCCCCTTTGTGTAATCCAGACGGTCCACACCCAAAATGACGTGCTTGGGGTTACCCAACTCAGCACGCAGCTGGGCGACGTCCCCCGCATCGCCTCCGTCAGCGAATTCACCCGCCGCAATGGAAATGGGGAAAGCGCCTACCCCGACAGAATGCCCGCTACCGGTCACGATGCGAGCGGTGACCGCGCGGGTGCTGACCTCCCCTTCTACGTCCAGCCCTTGGGTGCGGGCCAGCTCCAAGAAATTGCGGGCGTTGGATTCGAGGTGGAAGCCGATCAGGTTGGCGTCGAGAAGCCCCCGCACCAACTCCTCACGCCACGGCAACTGGCGGAAGAGATCCGGGGACGGGAAGGGAATGTGCAGGAAGAATCCAATGGTGAGGTCGGGGCGTAGCTGGCGCAGGATGCCGGGGACGAGCTGGAGCTGATAGTCCTGCACCCACACCGTGGCATTCTCTGCGGCGACGGCTGCTACCTCGTTGGCAAAACGCAGGTTGACCTCGCGGTAGGCATCCCACCAGTCGCGGTTGTAGACGGGGGTGACGATGAGGTCGTGGTAGAGCGGCCACAGGGTGGCGTTGGAAAAGCCCTCATAGAAGGCCTCAAAATCCTCCTGTGTCAGGCGCACCGGGTGAAGGAGGACACCGTTATCCGTGGTGAAGGGCTCGGGAGCTTCGTCGGCTACGCCCGGCCACCCCACCCAGCAGCCCTGGTGTTCTTCCAAGACCGGGGAGAGCGCGGTGACGAGGCCGCCGGGGGAGGCCTTCCACTCGCGGGTGCCATCGGCGGCGGTCTCGAGGTCCACTGGCAGGCGATTGGCTACGACGACGAAGCTATTGGTGCGCCCGGACATAGCTAGGCCTTCTTTGCGGCCTTTTTAGTTGCCTTCTTCGTGGCCTTCTTAGTTGTCTTCTTGGTGGCTTTCTTCGTGGCCTTCTTAGTCGTCTTCTTCGTGGATTTCTTAGAAGCCTTCTTCGTGGCCTTCTTGCTGCTCTTCTTGGGGGCAGCATCGGCTTGCTCGGCCAGCACCTTGCGGTGGACCAAGCCTTCTGGCTCGACGCCCAGCATCGACATGAGGGTCACGCCGTCGAGGAAATCCTCCGCATAGGTGGCGACAACGCGGCGCGCGGAGCGGGCGGTCTCCTCCTCTACTGCGTGAGTCTGGTCAGCCGCGGGCTGGGTATCTGTGACCTTTGGTGGCACGGAGTCCTCCTGGGATGAAGTATGAAAGCTTTCAGACCGGCTATTCTACGCTATTGCGACTTCGTTGGGGCGCTCGGGTCATCTTTGCCGGGCACCGTGTAGGTGGGGCGCTGCGCCGGAAATTGCGTGGTAACGGGCCACATGTCCGTGATGGCATCGCCCTGCTGGAAGCGCGCCTGCTGTGCGGGCGTCGGTGGTTTGGGCCCATATTGCGGCGGCGGGGCCGGCAGATTGTGGCGCGGGGCGAAGGGAGACAGGGGTACGCGGGGAATGCGGGCGCGCTGCGCCAGGCGGGTGGCGCGCGCGAAGGAGAACGTGCCCAGGCGCTTGAAGGCGGTGTAGGGGCGGAAGTACTGCGGGCGGCGCAGGCGGCGGGCGACTCGCTCGCCGAAGACGACGCCGGCGGCAAGTGCACCGGCGATGGCGAGGGCGCTGGCCAGGTTGGTCAGGCCGGTGATGAGCTGCTCGTTGAGCATGGCGTACATGCCGCGGTACAACGTCAGGCCTGGAAGCATGGGCGTATAGCCCACGATCATAGTGATGAGTGGCGGCATCATGTAGCGACGGGAGAGTAGGCCGCCGGCCAAGCCCACCGCTGCGGCAGAAATGCCCGAGGCAATGACGGCCCCGACGCCCAAGAAGACGACGAGGAAGTAGTAGAACACCATACCGGCGGCGGCCGTGAGACCGGAGATGGTGACCTCGGACCAGGAGGCTCCCAGCGCCAGCGCAAAGGCGGCGGAGCCGATGCCGCCGCACAGTACGAGCAGTGGGATTTGGTGATAGACGGGCGGGGCGAGCGTGGCTAGTGGGGGAAGGCTAAAGCCCAACCACGACGCCACCTGGATACCCAGGCCCACGCCGGCGATGATGGCGCCGGTGGACATGAGAGCCTCAAAGAACTTCGCGGACGAGGTCACGGGTGCGCGGGTGATGCCGTCCACGAGGCACTGTACGAGCGTTAGTCCCGCCACCAGCACGACGATGCCGGAACCGATGATTTGGGAGGGTAGCATCTGGATGCCAAATCGCGCGAAAACGTTGTAGAGGATGGCCGCGGGAATGACGGCAAGCAGGCCGCCGACAAGGTTCTGATAGAACGGCGGCAGCCGGTAGCCGGCGAGGAACATATTCGTGCCCATGATGAGTGCCGAAATGAGGAAGGTGACAACACCGACGAGAAGGTCACCGCCCAGCATCACGGCGATGAATCCACCCATGGCACCCCACGCGCTGACGATGGTGGTCTTGGAATAGGGGTTCTTCATCGCATCGATGTCATCCAAGATCTTCTCCGCCATTGCCGGTGGCGTAGCACCGGAATGGATGGAGCGGATGAGCCTGTCAACGGCGGATAGTTTGGTGAAATCCACGGCGATGCTCGGCGCCACGCGGAAGACGTGGAGGTTGTGCCGATCCGGCCCTGTGCCGATGGCGGTGTGGATAGTGATGGTGTTCATCAGGATCGACACGTGGCAGTAGTGCAGGCCATAGGAGGATGCGACGAGGTGAATCTGTGCCTGCACGTCGGTATTGGCTGAGCCCGCTGCAATCAGGATTTCGCCGACGCGCGCGGCGATCTCCATGACGCCGGTGACCTGGGCCGGATCGGTGAGATCAACAGGGGCGAGCGGGGAGGGCGGCGGTGCGGCCTTAGCGGCGTCGATGGTGGCGACCGGAGCCGACCGGTATAGCAGGCGCTGGCGCAAGGAAGAAAGAACAGACACGGAAAAGAAAGACCTCAACAACACTTCTGGGTTCGGTAAGTCAGCACTTTAGTAACTGCCGCGGATTTATGCACCTGCCAGTGCTTTTCGGGCCCCTGACGGCCGCTTTTTCGCAGTGCAACCACCCTGGCTTTCCGTCCATGGGGTGGGCTCAGGTACGATTCCCCATAGCGGATGAGCCGCGGTGCTGGAGTGGCGCAATTGGTAGCGCAACGCACTTGTAATGCGTAGGTTGCGAGTTCAAGTCTCGTCTCCAGCTCAAAAGGGCCTTTTTCAAGGCCCTTTCTCTCTTTTCGGGCCTATTCGGCGAGGTGGCCCAAGGCGACGTCGATAAGCGCGCGGCGCCTTTGCGGCGGTAGGGGGCGGTCGGTGAGGTGATCGTGGACCCACAGGCCGTCGGCGATGATTGAAGCCAGCACGACGGATTCATCCTCCGAGGCAGGATCGGGGAGCCAGCGCCTGTCGACGTCCCTCCACACCTTCTGGAAGTCCGGATGGGACTGTGAGTGGATGGACATGAGCAATTCAATGAGCGGGTCATTCTTTCCCATGGACTCCAGCGCGGCACGGTAGCGCTGGCGCGGGCTCAGCTGGTCTGCCGTCTTGCCGTCGGAGAGACCGACGAGCTCTTCCTCCCAGCGCTCCGCGCAGAGCTTGTGGCAGTCAATGAGCAGCTCGTGGCGGGTGGGGAAGTGGTAGATGAGCCCAGACTTACTCATGCCTGTGGCGGTGGCCAGGGAATCGTAGGTCAGCGCGTGAACGCCATCCTCTTCGATGATGGCGAGCGCTTTTTCGAGCGCCTCGACCTTTTTACTAACGCGGGGCATCGGCACCTCCTGAGGTTGGATTGCTGCGGAAGCACCAGCCGGTGACCGCGGCAAAAATGAGCATGACTACGCCGAGCCCAGCGGCGGTGGCTAGGTAGGCGTCGTTATACGCGGCGCCGGCGGCCTCCGCGAGTGCGGGGTTGTGGAGTGCTTCCATGCCTAAGTCCTGGATGTCCTCGGGCAGTCCGCTCTTGTAGAGCATTGGCAGCACTGATCCAGTGACCGCAATCGACAGCAGTGTGCCAAACTCATAGGACACTTCCTCCACACCCGCGGCCATGCCGGAGCGTGACGCAGGAGCGGCACCGATGATGGCAGTGGAGGACACCGACATCACGAACCCCGCGCCGAGGCCAGTGATGAACAGACCAGCCAGGTATGCGGGGAAGACCTCGTGCGTGCCGCCCCACACCACGCCGCCAATGCCCGCTGCCATGGCGAGGAAGCCGCCAGCGATGATGGGCAAGAAACCCCAGCGGTGCAGGTTAGCCCCGCCCAGCGCGGACATCGGCAGCGCCGCAATCGCGATGAGGGAAATGATGAGCCCAGCGTGCAGCGGGGAGTAGAGGTCCACCAACTGCAGCTTCTGCGTGGTGGTCATTTCCAGCCCTGCCATGCCAAACATGGCGCCGGCTGCGGCCAACACGCCGCCGCTGAAGATGGGCGAGCGGAAGATATCGAAGGTGAGAAGCGGCTCCTTCAGTTTGTGCTGGCGGCGAGTGAAGAGGATGGCACCGATGAGACAGGCAGCCAGCGCGCCGCCAATAAGCATGGCGTTGAGATGGGAGCTGGCGACAGACTTGATGACGAGCACCAGCGAAGCCAGCGTGATCAGCGCGTAAAGGGAAGACAAGAAATCCCACTGCTTCGCCGGGTTCGCCACATTAGGCGGGGCGAGGAAGGCGGTGAGGATGAGCGCGATGATGACGATGGGCACGTTGACCAAAAAGACCGATCCCCACCAGAAATGCTCGAGCAAGAAGCCGCCTACCGTGGGGCCCGCCGCCGCGCCGACGACGGCGATGGAGCCCCAAATGCCGATGGCGGTGTTGCGCTCAATCTCATCCTCAAAGGTCAGACGAATCAGCGCCAGGGTAGCGGGCATCATGATGGACGCACCGAGGCCTAAAAAGGCGCGAGCGGCGACGAGCTCCCACGCGCCGGGGGCGAGTGCGGCGGCCAGCGAAGCGATGCCGAAGACCCACAGGCCGATGACGAACATGCGGCGGTGACCGATCTTGTCACCTAACGTGCCGGTGCCTAGGAGGAGGCCAGCGAGCATGAGCGCGTAGGCGTTGATGATCCACAGCTGCTGCAGCGAGGTGGCGTGCAACTGCTCGGAGAGCTCCGGCAGGGCAGTGTAAAGGATCGAGTTGTCCAGGCCGATCATGAGCAGACCCAGGGAGACGACACTGAAGAAGGTCCACCGGCGGGTCGCTGAGGTGCTTAAGGCCTCTGCGGAGGCTTTCGTGTGAACGTCTGTCATGCTGCGAAACTATAGCGAACGGTCGTTACAGTTTCAAAGGCTTGAATGTTGACTTGTTGTTAAAGTCACAAAACCCGCGTGACGTGAGAAGGTAGCTTTATGGTGGCGAAACGCGCCCGGTCAGGGGAACACTGGGGATCGTTAGCGACAAACGTTAGAGAGGTAAAACATGGCACGCAATTACGCCACACAGCTCGTGGAAACTCTGGAGGCCCAGGGTGTCAAACGCATTTATGGCCTCGTCGGTGATTCCCTCAACCCCATCGTGGATGCAGTGCGGAAGTCCTCCATCGAGTGGGTGCACGTCCGCAACGAAGAGGCCGCGGCTTTCGCCGCGGAGGCTGATTCCCTCACCACCGGAAACCTCGCAGTGTGCGCCGCTTCCTGCGGTCCGGGAAACACGCACCTTATTCAGGGGCTTTACGACGCCCACCGCAACGGCGCCAAGGTCCTCGCCCTGGCCAGCCACATTCCTTCCCGCCAGATCGGCTCGACGTTCTTCCAGGAAACCCACCCAGAGGCCATCTTCCAGGAGTGCTCCGGCTACTGCGAGATGGTCAACTCCGCTGACCAAGGCGCCGTGGTTCTGCACCACGCCATCCAGAGCACCATGGCGGGCAAGGGTGTGTCCGTCCTCGTCATCCCGGGCGATGTATCCACGCAGGAAGCAGAAGAAGATACCTTCACCTCCTCCGTTATTTCCTCCGGCCGCCCGGTTGTCTTCCCAGACCCGGCAGAGGCCGCCGCGCTCACCCAGGCCATCAATGAGGCCAAGACCGTCACCCTCTTCGTTGGCGCCGGTGTAAAGAATGCCCGCGAGCAGGTCCTCGCACTCGCCGAAAAGATCAAGGCACCCATCGGCCACGCCTTGGGCGGCAAGATGTACATCCAGTACGACAACCCCTTCGACGTCGGCATGTCCGGCCTGCTCGGCTACGGCGCGGCCCACGAGGCTACCCACGAGGCAGACCTGCTCATCCTGCTGGGCACGGACTTCCCCTATAACGACTTCCTGCCGGATGCCAACGTGGCCCAGGTCGACATCGATGGCTCCCACATTGGCCGCCGCACCCGCATCAAGTACCCGGTGACGGGCGATGTCGCCGCCACCATCGAGAACATCCTGCCGCACGTCGATGAAAAGAAGGACCGCTCCTTCCTCGACAAGATGCTCAAGAAGCACTACGACAAGCTGCATCACGTCGTTGAGGCCTACACCTCCGGCGTCGAGAAGCACACGCCGATCCACCCGGAGTACATCGCCGACCTCATTGACCAGCAGGCCGATGAAGACGCCATCTTCACCGTCGATACCGGTATGTGCAACGTGTGGGGCGCGCGCTACATTACTGCGAACGGCAAGCGCGAGCAGATCGGTTCCTTCCGCCACGGCACCATGGCCAACGCCCTGCCGATGGCCATCGGTGCGCAGGCAGCGCACCCGGACCGCCAGGTCATCACCTTCTCCGGCGACGGTGGGCTGTCCATGCTCATGGGCGAGCTGCTCACGGTGAAGCTGCACAACCTGCCGGTGAAGATGTTCGTGTTCAACAACTCTTCCCTCGGCATGGTCAAGTTGGAGATGCTGGTCCAGGGCCTGCCGGAGCATGAGACCGACCACGAGCACGTCAACTACGCCAAGATTGCGGAGGGTGCGGGCATCAAGCACTTCCGCATCGAGGATCCGAAGGATGCGCCGCGCCTCATCAAGGAGGCCTTGGCCTACGATGGGCCTGCGCTTATCGACGTCGTCACCGACCCCAACGCCCTCTCCCTGCCGCCCACACTGACCTTTGAGCAGCTGCTCGGATTCTCCAAGGCGGCAACCCGCACCGTCTTCGGTGGTGGCGTGGGCCAGATGCTCTCCATGGCGAAGTCCAACCTGCGCAATATTCCGCGCCCGCAGGACTTTTAATGTGTCGGCGTTAAGCGCCGCACATTAAAAGGGACCCACACCCTGCGGTTCCACCCCGCGAAAGCGTTATGCCTTCGCGGGGTCTTTGACTGGGATGAGGACCAGCGCGCCGACGAGCAGGACCAGCCCAATGGCGAGCACGCCTCCCCGATCTCCCTGCCCGAGCAGGGAAACGAAGACGCCAAAGAGGAAGGGCGTCAACCACGCCACGGCTCGGCCGGTCGTGGCGTAGAGGCCAAACATCTCGCCTTCGCGCCCCGGCGGGGCCACACGCGCCAAGAAGCCGCGGGCGGAGGCCTGGGCCGGTCCGACGCAGAGACACAGGATGAGCCCGCAGATCCAGAAGGCCGTCGGCCCCTGCGCCACAAACATGATCCCGGCCATGAGCGTCAAGATGGCCAGGCAGGTGAGGATGATGGCTTTGGGGCCCACGTGGTCGTCGATCAGCCCGCCGACCACCGCGCCCAGCGCGGCCGCAACGTTGGCGGCAACACCGAAGATGAGGACGTCGCCAGGCGAAAGCCCATAGACGGATACGCCCAGCACGGCCCCGAAGCTAAACACCGCGGACAGGCCATCGCGGAAGATGGCAGAAGCAAAGAGGAACGCAAAGGCATTGCGGTCCTCCCGCCACAGCGTTCGCACCGTGCGCCACAGCTCGCGGTAAGACTCCGCCACACCGCCCGTCGATTCACCCGACGGCGCAATCTCCGGCACGCGCAGCAACACGGGGATGGCAGACAGCCCAAACCACGCCGCCGAAAGCAGTGCCACGAGCCGAATATTCCAGCCACCCTCCGTGGACAGCCCCAGTCCGCCGCCCTCGCCGGAGACGAAGCCGAAGTAGCAGATGAGCAGCAGTACGATGCCGCCGAAATAGCCTGCCGACCAGCCCAGGCCGGATACGCGGCCCACTCTGTCCTCGGTGGCCACCTGGTTGAGTTGGGCAAAGTAGTTGACCTCCGCGAATTGGATGGTCACCGAACCTACCGCTAGGCCGATGAGGCCGAGCCAGAAATACGCGGGCGCATCATTGCGGATGAAGAACAGGCTGGCCATGACCAGGAAGGTCAGCAGCGACCAGAAACCCAGCGCGCGCCGCCGCGTGCCCAACCGGTCCGAGCGCTGCCCCATCACGGGGGTCACCGCAAAGATCACCAGGCCCGCCACCGTCATGGACCACGACAGCCACTGCGCCGGGGTGAACTGCGAGTCAATCTGCTGGCCCACCGAGTCGGTGAGGTAGACCGAGAAAATAAACGTCACGAGCACCGCGTTGAAGGCGGCCGAACCCCAGTCCCACAGGGCCCAGGCAGCCACGGTGAGGCGGTCAGTGCGTGTCGAGGCTTGCGTCATGCTTCATTATCGTAGGCAAAAACACCTGCCGAGTGGATGGAGTTGCACTTAACGCGACGTCAACTTTTAGGCTCAACGACATGCGTAACGACTACAGCATCGGCGATGTGGCCGGCATTTTGAAAGTCACCACCCGCACCCTGCGGCACTGGGATGACATCGGCCTGCTTAGCCCCCAGTGGCGCACCGGGGGCGATCACCGCCTCTACACCGAAGACGATGTGCAACGCGGGATGGACATCCTGATTTATCGCAGCGTGGGAATTGAGCTGAAGGACATCGCAGTGCTTCTCGACGCCCCTTCCGCAGCCACCCTGGCCCGCCTCCGCGCCCAACACGAGGCCTTGCAGAAGCGGCGAGCCGACGTCGACGCCATGTTGTACGCAGTGGAAAGACTAATTGAGGAGACTGAAATGGATAAGAACCTAAGCCCCAGCCAAAAAGTGCGGAACCTGGGTGACGCATGGCCCCAACTGCAGGAAGAAGCCCACGAGAAGTGGGGAGACAGCAAAGAATGGGCGGCCAGTGCGGCCGTCGCAGATTCGATGGGAAAGAAGGACTGGGAGGAATTCTCAGTGGACCATGAGAACTTTGCGGCCGAGCTAGAGGAGGCCGCGGACGCAGGACTTGAACCGGGCGGCGAGGAGGCGAAGGTAATCGTCGACAAGCACCGCGCCCTCATCGCCCAGTGGTACCCGGTGTCGAGGTCCAAGCAGGTGATCCTGGCGCGCATGTACTGCGAGGACCCGCGGTTTAACGAGACCTACCGCGGTAATGCCGACTATTTGCGTCAGCTGATTGAGGCGCAAGCGCAGGCGGAAGGGGTGGATCTGGACAATCTCGCCTGGGACTAGTCGGTTCACAGCGCACGTACAGACTCCGCTCAGTACCCTTGGAAGCCAGAGTGCAATACTTCTCACCTTGAATGAGATATCCCTGGCGCCACCAGGCGTTAAGAGAAGCGGAGAAAGGACCAAAGCGGGACCATGGATGATTCGAAGGACGTCAAGGTACTTGTCGTCGATGACGAGCCCAATATCGTTGAGTTGCTCACCGTCTCCCTAAAGTTTCAAGGTTTCGACGTACACAGCGCCAACTCCGGCAACGAGGCCCTGCGCATCGCGCGTGAGATCAATCCAGACGCTTACATCATGGACGTCATGATGCCGGGCATGGACGGCTTTGAGCTGCTGGGCAAGCTACGCGCAGAGGGCCTCGACGGCCCCGTGCTCTACCTGACCGCCAAGGACAGCGTGGACCAGCGCATCCATGGCTTGACCATTGGCGCGGATGATTACGTCACCAAGCCCTTCAGCCTGGAAGAGGTCATCACCCGCCTGCGCGTGATTCTGCGCCGCGGTAACGCGGTGGATGACCAGGACGGCGACGCCACCATGACCTATGCCGACCTCACCCTCAACGATGACACCCACGAGGTCACCAAGGCGGGGGAGATCGTGGAGCTTTCGCCCACCGAGTTCAACCTGCTGCGCTACCTCATGCAGAACCGCGAGGTCGTGCTGTCCAAGTCTAAGATCCTGGATAATGTCTGGCACTACGACTTCGGCGGCGACGGCAACGTGGTGGAGTCTTATATTTCTTACCTACGCCGCAAAATTGATACCGGCGATACACCGCTTATTCACACCGTCCGCGGTGTCGGTTACGTGCTGCGCATGCCGCGCTCGTAGGCTCATCCACTATGAGCGAACCCACCGCGAATATTCAGGCCCCACAATCTGGGGTGACGCTGGTGCGGGATAAAGCCCCGCGCCGGCGTATGCAGCGCCCCAAAGCGTTGCCCCTGCGCACGTGGCTACTTGTCCTCATGGTGCTGGTATCGGGGCTTGGCCTGGCCATGTCCTCCCTGGCGGTGTCGTCGATCATGCGCAACGTGCTCTACACCCGAGTGGACACCGAGCTTAACGACGCCCACAGCTCCTGGGCCAGCAACCTCGACGAGTCCTTTTATATGCCGCAGGACGGAAGCCGCCGACCCCCGACGGACTATGTGGCGCTGGCGTACTATCCCGATGGTTCCGTGGTGACCACGCGGCCGATGGCCGCGTTGCCCGATGCGCGCAACGTGATCGTCGGCGGGGAACCCACTACCGTGCGCTCGATTCAGGGCGAGACCGAATGGCGGGCCGTGGCCAAGCTCCAACCGGATGGTTCCGTGGTGGTCGTCGCCAAAGACATGACGACGGAAAACTCCATCCTGAAAGGGTTGGCGATTGTCCAGGTGATCATCGCGGCCTTGGTCATGCTGATCATCGCGCTGGTGGGCATGTGGCTGATCCACCGGGCTCTGCGGCCGCTGCGTGTGGTCGAGAAAACGGCTTCCCAGATCGCGGCGGGCAACTTGGACAAGCGCGTGCCGGAGTGGCCGCTGCACACTGAAGTGGGGCAGCTTGCCGCAGCGCTCAACGTCATGCTGGGGCAGCTGCAGAATTCCGTCGTCGATGCGCAGGAAAAAGAACAGCAAATGCGCCGCTTCGTCGGCGATGCCTCCCACGAGCTGCGCACGCCGCTGACCAGCCTGCGCGGCTACACGGAGCTGTACCGCTCGGGGGCTACCCAGGACGCGGGGTTTGTCTTCAGCAAGATCGATGCCGAGTCTAAGCGGATGTCGTTGCTCGTGGAGGATCTGCTGGCCCTGACGCGCGCGGAGGGCTCACGCCTGGACATGCGCGAGGTTGACATGCTGGAGCTCGTGCTCTCTGTGGGCTCTTCGGCGCGGGCGGCTTTTGCGGGCCGCACCATCAACGTCAATAATGAGGCCTCCGGGATTCCGATGGTCAACGGTGACGCGGACCGCCTGCACCAGGTGTTGCTCAACTTGGTATCCAACGGTATCCGCCACGGCGGCGAGGAGGCGTCGGTGACGCTGACCTTGCGCGACGACGAGGAGCACGTGTTTATCGACGTCGCCGATGACGGCAAGGGCATCTCCCCCGAAGACGCGGCCCATATCTTTGAGCGCTTCTACCGTGCAGACACCTCGCGCACCCGCGATACGGGTGGCTCGGGCTTAGGCTTGGCCATTGTGAAGTCCCTAGTGGAGCAGCACGGCGGTTCAATCTCCGTGGATTCGGAGCTGGGCAGCGGCTCGGTGTTTACCGTCCAGCTGCCCAAGGCGGCAGCTAGTGCCTAGCTGCCGAAAGGTAGCAGTCAGCTCTTAGCTGTCGCGGCGGCCATCCTCGTCCGTGCCGAGGTGCTGGCGGATGCGCGCGGCGGCCTCGTCCATGGCGGCGGGGTCGGTGGCGTCGGCAGCGAAGGCCTTGGCGAAGTCGTAGTCTTCCATCTTCTCGGTGGGGAAGAGGTGGATGTGGGTATGGGGAACGTCGAAGCCGGCGATGATGTAGCCCGTACGCGGGGTATCGAAGGCCGTCTTGATGGCGCCACCGATCTCTAGAGCGATCTCGTTGAGGTGTGCCCAGGTTTCTGAATCGAGGTCAGTCCACTTATCGACCTCCTCGACCGGCACCACCAAGGTGTGGCCATAACGCAGCGGCTCGATGGACAAAAACGCCACGCACTTCTCGTCGCGGTACACAAAGCGAGCAGGCAGCTCGCCCTCGATGATCTTTGTAAATACGGAAGACATGGCCCCTAGGCTACCGCCAGTTAAGATAGACGGCATGCGCATTCTCGTTATTGGCTCGGGCGGCCGCGAACACGCCCTGCTCACTGGCCTTAAATCTGATCCCTCTGTTACCGATTTGCACATCGCACCGGGTTCCCCGGCACATGCCAAGCAAGCCACCATTCACCCGGAGTATTCCCAGGTGGACGATCCTGCGCGTATGACGGAGCTGGCGGTTGATATTGACGCGGATCTGGTCGTCATCGGCCCGGAGGTACCGCTGGTGAAAGGCGTGGCGGATGCTTTGCGCGAGCGCGGCATTGCGGTCTTCGGGCCGTCGGCAAGCGCGGCACAGATCGAGGGATCCAAAGCCTTCGCCAAGGATGTCATGGCGGCCGCCGGCGTGCGCACCGCCCGCGCGGAGCAGCTCGCCCCCGGTGCCACCGATGCGGACATCGAGGCCGCCCTCGACCGCTTCGGCCCACACTTCGTGGTTAAGGACGACGGCTTGGCCGGCGGCAAGGGCGTGGTGGTGACCGAGTCTCGCGAGGCAGCCCGCGCGCACGTCGATGCCGTTCATGCTGCCGGCAACCCAGTGCTGCTCGAGTCCTTCCTCGACGGCCCGGAGGTCTCCTTGTTCTGCTTGGTGGACGGCGAGACCGTCGTCCCGCTGCTCCCGGCGCAGGACCATAAGCGCGCCTATGACAACGATGAAGGCCCCAACACCGGCGGCATGGGCGCCTACACCCCGCTGCCGTGGCTGCCTGCCGACGGCGTCCAGCGCATCGTCGACGAAGTCTGCGTGCCCGTGGCTAAGGAAATGGTCAAGCGCGGCACCCCGTACTCTGGCTTGCTGTACGCCGGCCTGGCGTGGGGCAAGGAAGGCCCAGCCGTGGTGGAATTCAATGCCCGCTTCGGTGACCCGGAAACGCAGGCGGTGCTCGCTTTGCTGAAGTCTCCGCTGGGTGAGGTTTTGAGCGCCACCGCTACCGGACAGCTAGCGGAGCTGGCGCCGCTGGAGTGGGAAGACGGCTATGCCGTCACCGTGGTGCTGGCTGCCGAGGGCTACCCGGCTTCGCCGCGCAAGGGCGACCCGATTGCCTCGCCGGATCTTGATGATCCCACCCGGGTTCTGCACGCCGGTACCACCACGGGGGAGGGCGGCTACGTCTCCAACGGTGGTCGCGTCCTCAACGTTCTCGGTCGCGGTGCCACCCTCGCTGATGCCCGCGCAGCCGCCTACGAGGTTCTCGGCGGCATCGAGCTGGAGGGCAGCTTCTTCCGCACGGACATTGCACTGCCGGCGGAGAAGGGGCAGATTAGCATCTAATCCCCTGATAATGCCTCCTTTGGGGTGCGGCGTGGAATAATGAGCGACGTGGCTGAAAAGAAGAACATTTCCAACGTCCTGTCCGCTCGATACGCCTCCCCCGAGATGGCTGAAATCTGGTCCCCGGAGCACAAGATTATTCTGGAGCGCCAGCTGTGGATTGCGGTGATGACGGCGCAGAAGGATCTTGGCGTCGACATCCCTGCCTCGGCTATCGCCGCTTACGAGGCGCAGGTTGAGAACGTCAACCTCGCCTCCATCGCGGAGCGTGAGCGCGTTACGCGCCACGACGTCAAGGCGCGCATCGAGGAGTTCAACGCCCTAGCCGGCTGCGAGCACATCCACAAGGGCATGACCTCGCGTGACCTGACGGAGAACGTGGAGCAGCTGCAGATTCTGCGTTCTTTGGAGCTAACCCGCGATAAGGCCATCGCGGTGGTCTCGCGCATTGGTGAGCGCGCGGCGCAGTATCAGACGCTGGTCATGGCGGGTCGTTCCCACAACGTCGCTGCCCAGGCCACGACCCTGGGCAAGCGTTTCGCCTCCGCTGCCGACGAGCTCCTGCTGGGCATCGAGCGCGTGGAATCGCTGCTGAGCCGCTATCCGCTGCGCGGCATCAAGGGCCCGATGGGCACCTCGCAGGACATGCTCGACCTCATGGGCGGATCCGAAGACAAGCTCGCCGCGTTGGAGACCCGCATTGCGGATCACCTGGGATTCTCCCGCGTCTTTAACTCGGTGGGCCAGGTCTACCCGCGCTCCCTCGACTTTGATGCTGTGTCCGCGCTGGTGGAGCTGGGCGCTGGGCCTTCCTCGCTGGCAACGACCATTCGCCTCATGGCTGGCAACGAAACCGTGACGGAAGGCTTCAAGGAGGGCCAGGTTGGTTCCTCCGCGATGCCGCACAAGATGAATGCCCGCTCTTGCGAGCGCGTCGGTGGCTTCCAGGTCATCCTGCGCGGCTACCTGACGATGGTGGCGGACCTGTCCGGCCAGCAGTGGAACGAGGGTGACGTGTTCTGTTCGGTGGTACGCCGCGTGGCGCTGCCCGACGCCTTCTTCGCTATCGACGGCATGTTTGAAACCTTCCTCACCGTGCTCGACGAGTTCGGCGCTTTCCCGGCCATGATTGACCGCGAGCTGGAGCGCTACCTGCCGTTCCTCGCCACCACCCGCATCCTCATGGCGGCGGTGCGCGCGGGCGTAGGCCGCGAGACCGCGCACGAGGTCATCAAGGAAAATGCTGTCGCCGTGGCGCTCAACATGCGTGAGAATGGCGGGGAGCAGGATCTGATTGAGCGCCTGGCTGCCGACGAGCGCCTGCCGCTCGATGCCGCCGCCCTCGAGGCCGCGCTGTCGGACAAGCACGCTTTCATCGGCGCTGCCGAATCGCAGGTGAGCCAGATTCTGGGCCGCATCAAGGCGATTGTTGACCAGCATCCGAAGGCCGCGGCCTACACCCCGGGCGAGATCCTCTAGCCCACGCTGCCAGGGGGCATCCAGTGATCTGGGGCCACCGGGCGTGGTACGTTTTCGCAGACAATCCCTCTCAAACGCGAGTTTTCGGGGCGCTATTTACGAAAACGTACCTCGCTGGCCCGGTCCATGTACGTTTCGATCAAATAAGGTTGCCCAGATCGAATTTTCTGGCCCTTATTTGATCGAAACGATCAGCTAGTCACTTTCTGCTTTATTCGGCGCTTTGTCTGCGCCCTTCGTTGCGGACTCGATGGCGCTGCGGGTTGTACCCCAGGCTTGCCGGGCGCGGTTGGTTACGGTTTCGCGGGCTTCTAAGGTGCGTTGCTGCGCAACACCAGCGGCTTCGCGGGCCATGTTGGTGCCGGTGGCAGTCAGCTCGCGGAAAGCATCGATGCGCCGGACGGGCTCTAAGCCCTCGGTTCCTTCGACAGCAAGGTTGGCAGCGTCGGCGAAGTCACGCAGTTGGGCAAAGAAATGGTTGACCTCCGCTACGGCGCGGGGAGAGTTCCAGTCGATGGCTTTGCGCAGCGTCGAGAAGCTGCCCAGCTCGTGGGCAATGTGGGCGATGCTGGTGAGGTCTTCCAGCAAACGAGCGGCGCGCCTCTGCCGCGCCCGAGCAACGGCCGCGGCGTAGTCTTTGGCCACCTCGCCCTCCACGGCATTGGCGCGGCTGAGCTGAAGCACATACATCTGGTTCTGCAGCTGCACGGTTCGGGCAAGCTCGTAGAACCACGAGCCTGCGTCGTCGTTAGTCTTCTGGAAGGTCGCGCGCACCTTCCCGGGCGAAGTCTTTGACCTCGCCATCGTCTCCGCCACGGCCCGCAGGTGTCGCAGTACCTGGCCTTGCAGCTTAGCCAGGTCCGCAGTGAGGTGGGCGATGGTTGCCCACTGCGTATCGGTCACCTCAGCGGTGTCCTCGAGGACGAGGGCGGCCTCCGTCAGCATCTCCGCGACGCCATCAATCTCACCAGCCAGCGAATCCTTCTGGAAGCGCAGCACCTCATCGAGCTTGGCGTCGATATGCTCCAGGTAAGCCTGCATCTGCTCCATCTGCTTCTCGACGCCCGCCTGCTGCATCATCGACGCCAGCACCATCGGAGCCGCCGGCGTGAGCAGGCCGGCCTTATCAAACGTCAGGTGCTTGAGCAGGCTTCCACCGTTGTGCGAAGCAACGCCGCGGCCGACATCCTTGGTGCGGATTACACCGGCGCGGATATCCCCCGGCTTGATGCCCAGGCGCTTGAGGTACGCAGCGGACTCAGCATCGAGCTTGAGCCACCGTCCAGATTCCTTCTGGTAGTCCTCGATACCTGCGAGCACCTGACTCGCGCGGCGGAGGAGCTGGGGAGTGACGGGAGAGAGCTCCGCCTGGTCGGAAAGCCGTTTCAACTCGGATTCGGGGCCGATAACAAGTGCGCCTTCCTCACCGGTAATGACGGTTAGCTCGGCGTCGCTCTCAGCCATTAGGCCATCCCGGGGAGGCGCAGAACCGGCAGCTCAAAGCCGCCGAAAGAGGCGCCGTTGGAGGCGAGGTAGCCGCCGATCACCAGCACGGTGAGCACCGTCATGACGCCGAGGACCGCCGCTCCCGTGGACGAGGTTTGCTGCTGCGTCGTCTGCCCCGGAATGGGCAGCTCGGGCACCGGCTGGATGCCCTCCTGAGCGCCGCGCCCGCGCAGCTCCTCTACACACTCCGCGAAAGACTGCGATTGGGCGGCGTTGAAGGCGTCGACGGCTTCCTTTTCTTGAGCCTGGTTTTCTGCCAGAGCGGCGCGCAGCTTAGGGCTGAAATCGCTACCCGTCGACAACAACGGTGCCGGTCCCTTCTCAGTCCGGGACTTCGCCGCATTGATGGAGTATTCGGCATCCCCCGGCAACAGCACCGATTCATCCTCCACCAGGTCCTCCGGGGCGGACGCGCCGACCATGATGATGACCATATCCGCGCCCGTGTAGCCGGCCTTGCCCAGCGCGGCCACCGTCGCCGCGTAGCCCGGAGCCTTGCTGATATCGCGCGAGGTGTACGCGGAGAAGTCCAGCTTCGGGAACTGCGCTTGAATCTTCTCCGAGGTCGCGCGGATGGTGTTGATGTAGCCCGCCCGGACATCGCGGGCTAGTGCGCGATCCGTGGCCGACGCCGACATCGTGCACAGCCACTGTCCGTGGGCGGACTCGCGCACGGAGATGTCGGCTGCGTGCGCAGCGGGCACAGACAGGGCGGCGCCCACCAGCGCAGCGGAGGTCAAAAGGGAGGTCAGGCGAGAGTGCACGGGCTTAGCTCCTCGGGATTGGGACGTATCTTGAAGCAGTCTAGACGGGTCTAGAATGTATGTCATGCGTCCAGAACTTTCTTCCTATGCCCACATCGCCTCCGGCAAGGTGCGCGATATCTACGAAATCGATGACAACACCCTGCTCATGGTGGTCTCCGACCGCATTTCCGCCTATGACCACGCTCTCGAGCCGGCCATCCCCGACAAGGGCCGCGTGCTCACGGCGACGTCGAAGTTCTTCTTCGACGCCATCGACTTCCCCAACCACTTGGCCGGACCGCTCGATGACGAGCGCATCCCCGAGGAAGTCCTTGGCCGCGCAATGGTCGTGCAGAAGCTCGACATGCTTCCTTTCGAGTGCGTCGCCCGCGGCTACCTCACCGGCTCCGGGCTCAAGGAGTACAAGGCATCCGGCAGCGTGTGCGGGGTCGAGCTGCCCGAGGGACTCACCGAGGCTTCCCGCCTGCCCGAGCCCATCTTCACCCCAGCCACCAAGGCGGAGCAGGGCGAGCACGACGAAAACGTTTCCTTCGATGTCGTCGTGGACAAGCTCGGCCGCGAGCGCGCCGAAGAGCTGCGCGATGCCACCCTGCGCATTTATGCCAAGGCCGCCGCGTTGGCGGAGGAGAAGGGCATTATTTTGGCGGATACGAAGTTCGAGTTTGGCGTCGATAAGCACGGCACTTTGGTCTTGGCCGATGAAGTCCTCACACCGGACTCCTCGCGCTACTGGCCGGCCGATACCTATGAGGAAGGCAAAGTCCAGCCTTCCTTTGATAAGCAGTATGTGCGCGATTGGCTCACCAATTCCGGCTGGGACAAGGAGTCCACGCCGCCGCGCCTGCCGGATGACGTTGTCCAGGCTACCCGCGCGCGTTATGTTGAGGCCTTTGAGCGCCTGTCCGGAACCACCTTTTAAGGAGGCTGAATGAACGCACCGATTGCTGCTAAGCGCCCGGTGACGCGTGAGTTTCATGGCCGCAGCTTCGTCGATAACTACGAGTGGCTGCGCGCGAAGGAGGCGCCGGAAACCCGCGAGTATCTGGAGGCTGAAAACGCCTACACCAAGGAGCGCACCGCACACCTGGAGACCTTGACGGAGAATATCTTCTCCGAGGTCAAGTCCCGCATCAAGCAGACGGACATGTCCGTGCCCCAGCGCCGCGGCAAGTACTGGTACTACGGCCGTACCGAGGAAGGTAAGGAGTACGGCTATAGCTGCCGCATCCCGGTCTCGGAAGGCTCCGATCCGTGGACCCCGCCGACCATCCCGGAGACGGGGGCGCCGGAAGGGGAGCAGGTGCTTCTCGACGTCAACGCGCTCGCCGAAGGCCACGACTTCTTCGCCCTGGGTGCTTCTTCGGTGAGCGATTCCGGTGATTTGCTGGCCTATTCGGTCGACGTGGCCGGCGATGAGCGCTTTGAGCTTTTCATCAAGGACCTGCGTTCAGGCGAGCTGTTGGAGGATCGTCTGGAAGGCATCTTCTATGGTGCGACGTGGGTCGGGGAGGAATTCATCTTCTACACCACCGTGGATGACGCGTGGCGGCCGGACACCGTGTGGCGCCACCGCGTTGGCACCCCACAGTCGGAGGACGTCGTGGTCATGCGCGAGGAGGATTCGCGCTTCGGCATCGGCGTGGGCACGACACGCAGCGAGAAGTACATCATGATTGTCTCCGGCTCGAAGACGACGAATGAGGCGTGGGTGCTCGAGCAGGACAACCCGGAGGGCGATTTCCGCTGCCTGTGGGCGCGCGAGACCGGCGTGGACTACGACGTCGACCACGCCGTGGTGGGCGGCACCGATTATTGGGTGGTCACGCACAATGCCACCGGCCCCAACTTTGCCTTAGGTTACTGTCCTGTCTCCGATGACCTTCCAGCCTTGCGCGAACTCACCGTCCTCATGCCACACGATGACACAGTGCGCATTGAGGGCGTGGATTGTTACCGCGACCAGATTATCGTGGGCTATCGCCGCGGCGGGATCGGCCGTGCAGCGGTGATGGATGTGCGCCAAGGGTGGGCGCGCTTCGACGAGCTTCACTTCAACGAGGAGCTCTACACCGTCGGCGTGGCCGGTAACCCCGAGTGGGACGCGCCGGTGCTGCGCGTGAGCTATACCTCCTTCATCCAGCCGGCCCAGCTCTTTGATTACCGCGTGGCGACCGGCGAGTACACGCTGCTGAAGGAACAGGAAGTCCCTGGCGGCTATGACAAGGATGAGTACGTGGCTTACCGCGTCTGGTCTGAAGCACCTGACGGGACGAAGGTGCCGGTGTCCATCGTGCACCGCGCGGACCTCGACCGCACGCAGCCGAACCCGACGCTGCTGTATGGCTACGGCTCCTATGAGGCGAACATGGACCCGTATTTCTCGGTCTTCCGTTTGTCTCTCATGGACCGCGGCATGATCTTTGCCATGGCGCACGTGCGCGGTGGTGGTGAGATGGGCCGCAACTGGTACGACGACGGCAAAATGCTGGCGAAGAAGAATACGTTTACGGACTTCATCGCGGTGGCCGATGACCTCATCGCGCGCCGGGTGACCACGCCTGACACCTTGGTAGCGGAGGGCGGTTCCGCCGGTGGCCTGCTCATGGGCGCGGTGGCCAACATGGCACCGGATAGGTTCAAGGCCATCGAGGCGAACGTGCCGTTCGTGGATCCGTTGACGTCTATTCTGATGCCGGAGTTGCCGCTCACGGTGGTGGAGTGGGAAGAATGGGGCGACCCGTACCATGACCCGGAGGTCTACGACTACATGGCCTCCTACTCGCCGTATGAAAATATTGCGCCGCAGGAGTATCCCAATATCCTGGCGTTGACCTCGCTCAATGACACCCGCGTGCTCTATGTGGAGCCGGCGAAGTGGGTAGCCAAGCTTCGCGACGTCGCCACCGGCGGCGAGTTCCTCCTCAAGACGGAGATGGCCGCCGGCCATGGTGGTGTGTCTGGCCGCTATGCCAAGTGGCGGCAAGCAGCATTCGAGTATGCGTGGCTGATTAACCAAGCTACGGGGGCGGAGGCTTAAGCATCACCCCCGCTCGGCGCGCGGCGGCGCGGTGGCTATGCGATAATTTTCCTTATGCATGGCCACCTTTTGGTTTCGATTTCCAGTATCTTCGACGACACCCGAAGGCAGGCCGCTGACCTGCTGGAGCAGTTCGATAAAGCGGATATCCCGGTGTCCTTGCTCGTAGCGCCACACATCGATGGCAATTGGCACCTAGCTAAGGATGAGTCGACGCGATCGTGGTTGCGTGATCAAGCGGAGGGCGGCCGCGTGCTCATTCTCAACGGCTTCGACCAAGCAGTTCAGGGCCGCCGCGCGGAGTTCGCGAACTTGGATGCGCACGAGGCACGTCTGCGCCTGAAGGGGGCGACGCGGCAGATGGCAAAGATCGGTTTCGAACCCACTATCTTTGCGCCGCCGCGCTGGCGCATGTCGGAAGGCACGCTCACTGTCCTTCCCGAGTTTGACTTCGACTTCGCCGCCTCTACCCGAGGTATCCATGATTTGCGCTCTGGCGAGCTCCACCAAGCCCGCAACCTGTCCTTTGGTGAGGGTTTTGGTTCTGCGAAGTGGTGGCGCCGCAACATCATCCGCGCCGCGGAGCGCTCCGCCGAGCGCGGCAATACCGTGCGCCTGTCCATTTCGGGACGCAACCTTGATGACCGCAAGGTTGTTTCCGATTTCCTCAAGGCTGCCGAGCGCGCCATGGCAGCAGGTGCCCGCCCCGCCGACTATTCCGTTTTCACGCACGCCGAATAGCCCACCAACCTCTTTTTCTTTGGGGTGTGGCCGAATTAGACGCGGTGTAGGTTTGTGAACCCGTCGGGTGTGCTGGCTGCGTGTTTCACGAGCGCAATCCCCGAATTGCGGTAGCGGACGTAGGTTTCAATTGCCCCACCCGCAATCGGAGCGAGAAAAGCCTCTCTTATGAGGGGCTTGACCTGGCTGAGCAGAGACGAACTTAGCGAGTATTCCGGCGTCGCGGGTCAGTGAGTTAGTGGCAGGAAGCTCCGTCAGTAATGCTGGCGGGTGTCCGGCTGCACTGTTGGCGGCGTCTAGCGCGTACTCGGTACTACATGGGGGTGTTGGAGGCGCCACGACTCGGTGGCGTTGCGTCAACTTCTACTTGGAAAAGCTAGTTCTTGTGGCTAACTTCAAACAGATCATCGCGATGTGCATTGAAGGTGATGGGGTCTTTACAGGTTTACAGCCAACTGCCCGTGTAAACACATGCAGATAAGCGTTTGGCGCTCTTGGGGCAGAGGTTTAAAAGCGTTCATTTGTTTGAAAATGATGTTTTGCTGCTGTCATTAAATGCGCCAGCTTCTCATACGGGCGCGTACGAAAGTACGGTTCCCTCTCGAATTAGGTGTGGTTCATTGAAAAGCGTGTGCCCCCAGGAGGTTTCCCTGGGGGCACACGCGTGTTTCTCTTAGCTCTTTAGAACCAAGAAAGTTAGGGCCAATCTACTTAACAACAATCTTTACCATCACCGGCTCGTCATTCACGGTTACTTCCTGACTACCCTCGAGCGCTCGCGCGGAGGAAAGACTGGAAAGCCCTGAACAAGATGCGTTGATGGTATGCGAACCAGGTTCCAACGCGTAGAAGTACACGCCTTTGGCATTAGTCGTGTGTACCTTTTCCTGCGAAAGGCCAATAAGCTTACATTCGCCTGCCGAGTTACCACTGGAGGTTACAACGCGAATCGTTGATTCTCCTGCATTAGGCTTGGACTGCCCATCGTTGGGGAGGCCTTGGCCGACACTGATTGCAACAACTAGGGAAATAATGCCCAGAACGGTACCAATGAGTCCGAGAAGGTTACTGGGGTTATTAATGAGAGCTTGAACCTGAGCTGGAACCGGGATCTGTGGTTGCATTGTTTTGGATCTCCTTAATGTCATTGAAGGTATTTAGCATGCTTGGGCTGATACGTAGGGCACTGTTTTCAGGGCAGCCGAGATCGCTGATGCCATGCGTGTGAATGCCGATGGCAGCGTTGTCTGTGGTATAGACTGGCGAGCCGCTTTGTCCGCCCGTGGTGTCCAAGTTATAGCAGAGTCGAGTTTGGGTTCCTGGTTGAAGGATTCCGCTCATTGTCCACAGTTGTCCGTAGTCGCGAATCAGGCCCTCGCCTTTTTCTCCTGGAAATCCGGTGACAGTTGCTTTTTGCCCGGAGAAAGCGGAAGAAGTATCGCTCGGTTTAATTCCAAACCAGCTGGAAGAAATCGGCTTTGCAAACTTTACAACTCCCCAGTCGTGATCGGCGGACCCGGTAGTGGGGTATTTGGCGGATACCCACTTTTGGGACGCAAAGGTATAAGACCACTGGCTCCAATCTGATGGACGGAAAATGAGCTTTGGAGTCCATCGCTGCTTATCTTTTTCGTAAAGGCAGTGGGCAGCCGTAATGAGAGTATCTGGTGAAATCATCCAGCCAGTACAATGGTTAAAGCCGTCTCGCTGGATCTGGACGATAGCCGGGTTGGGAGATGCCTTTTGCCGATCATCGGTACCGATAATCGAGTAAGTCCCTACCGTGGTTTCGCGGTCTTGGGAGGTCGCCGTGTTTGGAAATCCGGAAAGTCCAACTGCCTCCGTGCCAGAGTTGAGGTCATCGTTATCAGTTGCAATTGGCAGGAATAGCTCCTCGCCTGTTTCTGACACGCCCACCACAGAGTCGTGAAATGCTTGGGTTTGAGCATTTGCTACGGTGGGGGACAGACAGGTTATTGTAGCCACTATTGCTGCGATAGTAGATTTCCGAAGAGAGAACTTCATGAGTATCCTTTGCAGGTGAGAGATGATGATGTGTGGGGTGAACTGGGGTAATTCCCATTCACCTTGCAGTGAATTATGAGGCATCGAAAAGGGCCGTGCAACCGTCAGGCGGTTTGATGTTGCCTCGTGTTCCCCCAAATAGGGGAGGGGTGGCCTCTTGTTTCATCGGGTCCGACTGGCCGGCTGCGCTGGGGATCCTATATAGGTTGCCAACCTCGTGGGTGGGTTAGTCGGGGTTGGTTTTCTCTGCGGGAGCTATATGGACCTGTTGTCTCCGGGCATGACTTGAAAGCTTATCCATGACGGACAAAACTTGGGACCCTTCAGACTGGTGGCTCGATACCCACACCGAAGAACCTGTAGCGCCACTGGAGTTAGCCAAGTAACAAGACTTCGAACGCCAAGGAGAAAAGCACCACGCGCTACCTGGGCGAAAGAAGAACTCAAACGGCGCGGCCACCCAAACGGCGACCAGCCACATACGACGCCCACATCGACTACGAATGGAACCCCAGCCTAGGCGTAAGAAAAGGCTGGGGCGGGGTTCCTAAATCCACACGAAATGTCCGTTACGCTCGGAGAAAAATGACCTTGAGTCCAAGGCTTACATACAAAACGCACACATTAAACTCGGGAGAGCGCTCTATTCAGACTCGGTTGGGACACAGGCAGCGGCAATGATGCCGAGGACTGCCAGCAGGCCGATACCACCAGCTGCGTACTGAGCCTCGCGTGGGATGTTGCGCGTGACGTTGTACGTCAGCGACTCAATTTGCTTCTGTACCGGCTCAAGGCCCGGGATATTGAACTGCGCGCTGATGTTCCCGAGGAAGGCCAGTGGGATGGCGAGGGCTGCTGGGATGGTGAGGCCGAGGACCGTCGGCAAGCAACGCTCACTCACAGAGGAACCACCTGCCGGGGTCGCCGGCTTGTCGCCGGACTTGACGGTTTCTGAGGTGCCGTCGGTGTAGGTGATGACGAGGTTACCGTCGGCATCCGTGGTCACGGACTTAATACCGCGGCCGTCCTTGCCGTCTTTACCGTTTGCGCCATCGCGGCCATCGGTGCCGTCGCGGCCTGGTGCGCCATCGAAGCCATCGCGGCCCGGCATGCCCTGGTCGCCCTTCGAACCGGCGAGGGTACCGAGAATCTCAGAGGTGCCGTCGGTGTAGGTGACGACCACCTCGCCCTTGTCGTTGGTAGTCACGGACTTGATACCACGGCCGCCTTTACCGTCGGCGCCGTCCTTACCGTCCTGGCCGGCATCGCCCTTGTCGCCCTTGTCGCCGTCTTTACCGTCCTTGCCATCGGAGCCGACGACCTTGCCAGCATCCTCGGTGGTGCCGTCGGTGTAGGTGATGATGAGATGTCCATTGTCGTCAATGGTGACGGACTTGATGCCGCGGGCTTCGTCAGTCGGCGCTGGGTCCTCGGTCTTGTCACAGTCCTTAAGATCGTCAGCAGAGCGGGAAACCTGGGCAAGGTTGAAACCCACCTTGACCGGGTCGTGGTCGGAGGAGCGGTAGGGGTTATCGGCCTCAAAGACATCGCCGCCGGTGTAGTTGCGGCGAGAGTACTCCATGGCAATCGGCTCATCGGAGTTGATGTTCCAGGTCTGTGCAGCCTGGGCATCGACGTGCTCGTTGGCCAGGATGTGGTCCAGGGAGCCAATGCGGCCGGAGAACTGGTAAGAGGCCACTGCCTGCCACTCAGACTCCGGGTTGAGTTCCTCAACCGGGATGGTGTAGCCAGCGTTGCGGAAGATGGAGATGGCGTCTTCCTTGGAGTAAGCGTTCAAGTCACCCATGACGAAGGTGGCCTTCTCCTGCCACTGCGGCTGCTTGGACAAACCATCGAGGACAGCCTGGGCGTGGGCATTGCGCACGTTGGGGTTGTTGCCCTGGCCGTCGCCGGTGTCCTTGTCGCCGTTAGCCACCGAACCCTTGGACTTGAAATGTTTGGTGACCACCACGAAGGAATCTGGGCCCTCAGGAGCGCACTTGTCAGCAACCGGCTTGAACTCCGCAGCGAGCGGGGTGCGGGCGGTGCCCTTGAAACGCTCGTCCTCCAGCAAGGTGGCCTCACCTACTGGCTGGACGCGGTCCTTCTTGTAGATGATCGCAGTGCGGATGACATCCGAGTCCGCCGCGGAGTTCGCCGGGGCCTTGACGTAATCCCACTTTTCGGATTCCGCGCGGGTGTTGAGTTCATCTACGAGGTACTTCACAGCATCGTCGTAGGAGCCACCCACGGTATTCGCGGCGTTCTCAATCTCCGACAAGCCAATGACGTCGGCATCGAGGCCCTCCAGCGCGGTGAGGATCTTGCCCTTCTGGTCGTTGAACGCAGACTCCGACCACGCGCCGCGGAAGGTGCCGCTATCAGAACCCACACCGTTACCGAAACGGTCCTTGTACGCCTTCGCGCCGTTGTCCTCACCTAGGTTGATGAAGAAGTTCAGCACGTTAAACGCCGCCACGGTGTAGTCGCCTTCCACCTGCGGGGCCTCCGGACGGGCCGGGTCCCACGTAATCGGCAGGTCTGCGGTGGCAGAGTCACCGGTAATCATCGTGGTGGGCTGGAAGCGCCATTGGTTGTGGCCGTAGCCCAGGATTACGCCGGAGTCCGCAAACTCCACCTGGTTGGTGGTGCGGATGGTCTTGACCTCCGAGCCGTTCTGCATGATGTACGGCAGCTTCGTCGAGGCACCATCGCGGGTGAAGTCACGGGTAGAGCCGTCATCGAGGATGACGTACTTCGCCGCGTTGGACTCTTCCAGAGCATGCATTTCCGCGCTGCCTGGGGCGAACTTGTCCGTCGGCTGGCGCAGCGCCTCCGTACCCGGGGCCAGGCCCAACTCGCCGTAGCGGTTGAGGCCGTAGTTATCGGTCACCGTGTGCACGCCGGGCTTGAGCAGCATGGACTCGAGCTTTTCGCGGGCCTCGTCGCCTTCCGGCAGGGCATCGATGGTCAGCGGGGTGACGGGATCGAGTGCGGTGTCGAGGACGGAGCCTTGGGCTAGGGCGATTTGGGTCTGGCCGTAGTACTCGTCGACGGAGCCAGTAACCTCGACGGATTCCCCAATCTTTGGGTAGAAGCCGGTGCCGCCGGTGTAGACGAAGACGGCCTCAGAGGCCTCGGTCGGCGCAGTTTGACCCGTGCCCGGAGTCTGGATGGTGAAACCGTTGAGGGACTTCTCACCCTGCCACATGGCGGTGACAACACCCTGGGTGGTGACGTTCTGGCCCTTGAGTGGGGACTCCGCGCCGGTGCCCTGGATTTCCGGGATGGTAACGGTAGCGCCCGGCTCGGCCGGCTGCGGGTCCTCCGGTTGCGGGTTCTCCGGCGCGGTGGCGCCGCCGCCGGAGGAGGTAGGAGTCGGGCCGGCGGTGCTGAAGTCGGCGGCGTTGTCGTCGGTGTCGGTGCCGGCGTCATCACGCTGCGCGGAGGTGGTGTTGCTCAAGGAGGAGGTAGGGGAGCCCTCGCTGAGCGACGTCTCCCCGTACCCCACCACGTCGACCTCGGCCCCGGAGGCGTCGTAAAGCTTCACCGAGCCCTTGGAGCCGGACATGCTGAGACCGCCCTCAGCATCCGGGGTGGGCAGCGGCTCGCCTGTGCCGCCGCCACCTTCCTGGATGAGGTAGTAGCCGCCAGCCGGGATGGAACCGTTAAGCGTGGTCTTTCCGCCGGAGTTGCCCTTGGACGAGAAATACTCCACGGACCATCCGGTGAGGTCGATGGCGGAACCCGTTGGGTTGTAGAGCTCGATGAAGTCGTTGGTGAAAGGGGCGTTCTTGTTGCCGCCGCCACCGTAGACCTCCGAGATGACGGCAGTGGAGCCATCCACCGCGGCGCCGGCCTGGGGGACAACGACGCAGGTAGACACTAATGCAGCGATGGCGAGAGAGCCGATGCGTGTGAGGCGCATGAGAGGTTCCTTTAATCAGCGAGAAAATGACAACGCATCTGGTTCTACCTGCCTTCGCCGCCACGGGATACCGGAGGACAACGCGCGAGCTGGGGGTTAAGCCGGGATTCCCCAAGAATTCTTCAGCCGTTTGGTTTGAATTCACCACCCCCAAAGATTCCGAATCTTTCCCGCTGGCGGGATAGACTGGCGGGGCACCTATACTCACGCACAGTAAGGCAGAATTTTCATGGCTCGTGTAGTTGTCAATGTCATGCCCAAGGCCGAGATTTTGGACCCGCAAGGTCAGGCCGTCGTCCGCGCGCTGGGCCGCCTGGGGGTTGCTGGTGTCAGCGACGTGCGCCAGGGCAAGCGCTTTGAAATTGAAGTCGATGATTCGGTCAGCGCCGAGGAACTCGAGAAGGTTGCGTCCACCCTTCTGGCGAACACCGTGATCGAGGACTACGAGGTTATCCAGTAATGAAGATCGGCGTTATTACCTTCCCCGGCACGCTTGACGACGTCGACGCGGCCCGCGCCGCCCGCACCGCCGGCGCCGACGTCGTGTCCCTGTGGCATGCGGACGAGGACCTGCGAGGAGTGGACGCCGTCGTTGTTCCCGGCGGCTTTTCCTACGGTGACTACCTGCGCTCCGGCGCCATCTCTGCGCTGGCCCCGGTCATGCGCGCGGTGGTGGAAGCAGCGAATAAGGGCATGCCGGTGCTCGGCATTTGCAACGGCTTCCAGATTTTGACGGAGGCCGGCCTGCTGCCCGGCGCCTTGACCCGCAACCAGGGGCTGCACTTCCACTGTGTGGATACCTACCTCGAGGTGGCGAACGCGCAGACCTCCTGGACCAGCGAGTTTGAGCAGGGCCAGCGGATCCTGATTCCGGCTAAGCACGGCGAGGGCCGCTTCCAGGCGGACGCGGAGACCGTGGAGCGCCTCGAAGGCGAAGGCCGCGTGGTCTTCCGCTACACGGATAACTTCAATGGCTCCATCAACGACATCGCCGGTATCACCAACGAGGCCGGCAACGTGGTGGGACTCATGCCGCACCCGGAGCACGCCATCGATCTTCTCACCGGCCCGTCCACCGACGGTCTGGGTTTGTTTGTGTCCGCCCTCAAGGTCGTCGCTTAACCCGCGCCGACGGTTATAAGGAGAAACAATGACCGTACACAACGACACCGTCGAGCAGGCGGCCGCGCAGCCCGAGCTGGAGCAGCCCTACCGCGAGTTGGGCCTGAAGGATGACGAGTACGCGCACATCCGCGAGATCCTGGGCCGCCGCCCCACCGACGCCGAGCTGACCATGTACTCGGTGATGTGGTCGGAGCACTGTTCTTATAAGTCCTCCAAGACGCACCTTCGCTACTTCGGCGAGACCATGACCGAGGAGATGGGCTCCAAGATCCTCGCCGGCATCGGTGAGAACGCCGGCGTGGTGGACATCGGAGACGGCAACGCGGTGACCTTCCGCGTGGAGTCCCACAACCACCCGTCCTACGTGGAGCCGCACCAGGGTGCGGCCACGGGTGTCGGCGGCATCGTCCGCGACATCATGGCGATGGGTGCGCGCCCGATTGCCGTGATGGACCAGCTGCGCTTCGGCCCGGCTGATGCCCCCGACACCAAGCGCGTTTTGCCCGGTGTTGTCGGCGGTATTTCGCACTACGGCAACTGCTTGGGCCTGCCCAACATTGGCGGCGAAACCGTTTTTGATGAGTCCTATGCGGGCAACCCGCTGGTCAACGCGCTGTGCGTGGGCACGCTGAAGGTGGAGGACCTAAAGCTCGCTTTTGCCTCCGGTACCGGCAACAAGGTCATGCTCTTCGGTTCGCGCACCGGCCTCGACGGCATCGGTGGCGTGTCCGTGCTGGCTTCTGACACCTTCGAGGACGGCGCCGAGCGCAAGCTGCCGGCCGTGCAGGTGGGTGACCCGTTCGCGGAGAAGGTTCTCATCGAGTGCTGCCTGGAGCTGTACAAGTCCGGCATCGTCGTGGGCATCCAGGACTTGGGCGGTGCGGGCCTGGCCTGCGCCACCTCCGAGCTGGCCGCCGCCGGCGATGGTGGCATGGAGATCAACCTGGACAACGTCCCGCTGCGCGCAATGGATATGACCGCTGCAGAGATCCTCGCCTCCGAGTCCCAGGAGCGCATGTGTGCCGTGGTGACCCCGGAGAACGTGGAGAAGTTCAAGGAGATCTGCGCGCATTGGGATGTCACCTGCGCTGAGATCGGTGAGGTTACCACCGGCAAGCACCTCATTATCCGCCACCAGGGCGAGGTCGTCGTGGACGCCCCGGCCGGCACCATCGCGGACGAGGCCCCGGTCTACGACCGCCCCTATGCCCGCCCGGAGTGGCAGGATGCGCTGCAGGAGTTCCAGGGCGTCGAGAAGCAGGACCTCACCGTGGCGCTGAAGAAGCTCGTGGCCTCCCCGGCGCTGTGCTCGCGTGATTTCATCACCAACCAGTACGACCGCTACGTGCGCGGCAACACCGTGCAGTCCCACCACGCGAACGCTGGTGTGCTGCGCATCGACGAGGAGACCGGCCGCGGTATCGCGGTATCGGCCGATGCCTCTGGTCGCTACACCAAGCTGGACCCGAACATGGGCACCCGCCTGGCGCTGGCGGAGGCCTACCGCAACGTCGCCGTCACCGGTGCCCGCCCGGTGGCCATTACCAACTGCCTCAACTACGGCTCCCCGGAAAACCCGGACGTGATGTGGCAGTTCCGCGAGTCCGTGCATGGGCTTGCCGACGGCGCCGTGGAACTCGGCATCCCCGTCTCCGGTGGCAACGTCTCCTTCTACAACCAGACCGGCGAGGAGCCGATCTTGCCGACGCCCGTCGTGGGTGTCCTCGGCGTTATCGATGACGTCCACAAGTCCATCGGCAACGAGCTCGGCCTCGTGGAGGAGCCGGAGGTACTCGTGCTGCTGGGTGAGACCAAGGATGAATTTGGCGGCTCCATCTGGCAGCAGGTCAGCGCTCGTGAGCAAGGAAATGAGTCGGAGAATGGTTTGAATGGTCTGCCGCCGCAGGTGGACCTGGCCAACGAGCAGCGCCTCGCGGACTTCTTCGTGGGCAACGAAGGCTTGACCGCTGCACACGACATCTCCGAGGGTGGCCTTGCCGTCACCGCATTCGAGATGGCCAAGCGCAGCGGCGTGGGCTTGAGTCTGGACCTGTCCAAGGTCCATGAGGATGCCTTCGTGGCTGCCTTCTCCGAGTCCGCCTCCCGCGTGCTCGTGGCGACGACCGCGGACCGCGTCGACATGCTGCTGCAGCGCGCTGAGGAGTGCGGTGTACCGGCCGTCGTCGTCGGCCAGACCACCGACAACGGTGAACTGGAACTCGGCGGCGAGTCCATCGCCGTTTCTGAGCTGCGTGAGGCCTGGGCTGCAACCCTGCCGGACCTCTTCGGCCACGCGGTCGGGGCAAACTCCGTGGTGGAGTAGGCCCCACTCACGCTGCTTGTCCCGCAGTTTCTAGAAGAAAAGCCCAGCTTCGGCTGGGCTTTTCTTTCCCCGAAGAGCCGCTTCGTAAGACCCACGAAATTCGCAACTGTTTGTTGCTTCAAAGGCATGAAAAGAACTTAAAGTGTCTTTTCATCCCAGTCGCTTTGAATTCCGATACTGGCTTTTTCAACAAGAGGATTCGTGAGGAAGTGCTGGTTTAATGATGCCACTACTTTGTCAGGCCAGGTAGTCCCAGGGGACACGGTTCGTAGCATATGCGCCATGACAATTAAAGCGCCGAATAGCTTTTCACTTTGAATCTCTGGCAGGAGGTAAAGGCTCCCATTGCTACGGATAACTTCAGTTGGAGCCGGAGCAAAAGAACGATTCCATAGCCTTCCATGGTGCGCACACGTATTCCGAATGATAGTTAGCTGCTCGAGCCAACTTGCCAGCGGATGTTTTTTCGTAAGTTTTTGCTTCTGATTCCTATTCAAACTAGCGAAGTCGATCTTTATATCCAGCGCTTCCGAAATCGATCGCTGATCGTTGGATCCTAAGCCTGCATAGAGCTTTGAAATATCCGAAAAATCGAGCACTTCAGCCACAACCCACATGGGATACTGTCCACCGTATTCATCAATGTAGTGCTTCACGGCGTCGTTCTTCTTTGCCCTCGCGAGTCGTCCATACGCTGTACTCAGCCACGACACGTGGTCGAAGTTTGGCCGAAAGTCGTCTGAGCGGAGGTAGAAAGTAGGATCATTGGGGTGTCGAGTACATAGCAGCTCGACGAGCTTGGTTCGCATCGCTACTTCGATTCGCTCCATTCCGTCATGGATCAGGGTGCGGAGTTTCCTAACGGCTTCATATAAGGAGATGACGTGCACAAAATCGGTACCATCGACGAAGTGACTTGAACGACTAGTTCCGTCTTCATTGAATTGTCTGGCTGGATACCAATAGGCAGAAAGTCGGTAGTAGCTAACGTGTGAAAACCATTGTTCAGCTAAAGCTTTGTCGATCTTCATGCCACGGCTTTGCAACCGAATAATATGCTCGTCAATGGTCGCTGCTGGCTTGAGCGATGAAGACATGGGAAGCCAATCTAGAGAGGGGACGAGTTGTTGTGGGGATCGGTTCGGCGGAACGGCGTAAATAGAGATCCAGCCCACTCCGAGTTTCCGAAGAGAAACCGGGCGGGCTGAACTATTAACCAGCATTTTACCGCAGGACCTTGAAATGCGTCAATCTCACTTTTCAGGTAGACGTGCACGTTGAAGGTCTAGTTGTTCATCCGAGGCTCTGTGAAATTAGGGTGCATCGGGGACATCGCCCGAAGTGAGGCGGCAACCTGTTATTACTTAAGCACCGATGGTGCGGGCGATGGTCTGGTCCCAGCTCAGCTTCATCTGGTGAGAGAAGAGGCCGAAGGTGTGCGAGCCTTGGGGGCTGAAGTAACGGTTCACGCGCACCCCGGCGTTGCGGGCGTTGCGGGTGAATTCCTCCGAGCAGTGGTTGGCCACCATCTCTATCGCGCGGGGCCCGAGCCACTGGCTGGGCTTGTTCGTGCCATCGATGGGGCCCGGGGTGCCGGAGGCCGAGCCCACGAAGACCTCGACGTCGCGAAGGCGGCCGGGATTAGCGTTGGGGTCGTGGTCGAACCACTGCGGGGAGCCCGGCAGGCCCCACGCGTTGAAGGAGGAGCCGCCGCCGTAGGCCATCATCGCGGTGGAAGTGGGGAAGCCAATCGCGCCGGAGCGCACCGGGCAGCCGGAGTAGGAGGCCGCGGCCTTGTAGCGCTGTGGGGCGTGGCCGGCGATGTCGAGTGCAGCACCGCCGGTGGAGGAAACACCACCAATGGCATCGCGGCCGGTGCCGTGGAATTCGGCGTCGATCAGCGGGGGCAACTCAGTGGTCATGTAGGTGTTCCACTTGTTGACGCCCAAGATGGGATCCTCGTTATCCCAATCGGTGTAGAGAGAATAGGCGCCGCCGAGTGGCATCACCACGTTGACGTTCTTGCCCACGGCCCATTGGCGAATATCGGTGTGCGTCATCCAGTTCATGCCCGCCTGGCCGCCCTCCACGCCGGGCAGCAGGTAGAAGGAGGGGCGCGGCTTATCGCCCTCGGGGAGCAGGACGTTATTGGAAATCACCGCACGGTTGGCCGGGGACCACACGTCCACCACCCAGTGGTTGCCGCCCATGTGGCGCTGTGAGGTGATGAAAGGCTCGTCGCCCAGCCAGGGCTGCGGGTTGGTCACGCGCGAGGAAACCTCGCCGATCGTGCTGGGCTGAGCGGAAGCGGAGCCGACGCCTGCCGACGCCGCCCCCAGCGCCACCATGACGGCCGCGAGCAACGTCGCGGTGCGGCGAGGAACTGAGACATAGGAAAACACAAATAGTGAAGTTTACTTTGTCGGCGCCTTCGAACTGCACATAGCGGCAGAAAACCTGGCGGTAACTTTCGCTTAGCCCTTGTCCGCTGCAGCGCCCCGCCGTATAGTTACGGGTACGTAAGTTTTGAGGGTGAATGCGTTATTCGCATGACCCTCATTTCAGACAAGGCAAGGGCCCTCACTATGAACGCACCCAGTGCTCACATATCCTCCCCGCAAGAGTTTCCAGTTGAAGACAGCTCTATGCGCGAACACAGCACGATGGAGCAGCTCATCCAGCGCACCTATTGGATGGCGGACCGTGGTCCGCGTCCGCTGACGCGCGGCTGGGGCCATTTCTTTGCTGCGATTGCTTCCCTCATCGCATCGACCGTCCTCATCACCTTTGGGTGGATGACGCTGCCGTGGTGGCAGGGGCTCGCGGTGACGGTCTACTGCGTGGGAGTGGTGGGGCTCTTTACGGTCTCGGCCCTGTACCACCGCTGGCCGTGGGTATCGATGCGCGCGGTGCAATGGTGGCGGCGTGCTGACCACGCGACGATTTCTGTGTTTATCGCGGCAACGTATACGCCGCTGTGCGCCATCGTGCTGGAGCCGACGCAGGCGCTATGGATGCTAACCGCGGCGTGGGTGGGCGCCATCATGGGCGTGGTCTTGAATTTGGTGTGGATCAATCATCCGCGGTGGTTGGATGTGGTGGTCTACCTCGTCCTAGGCTGGCTCATCCTGCCGCTACTGCCGAACCTGTGGCAGTCCGCGGGACCGGCTGTAGTGTGGCTGCTGTTCGCAGGTGGGGTGGTCTACTCGCTGGGTGCGTTGATGTACGGCTTCAAGTGGCCGGGGCGCAACGCGCGCTGGTATGGCTACCACGAACACTTCCACACCGCGACGATTGCCGCGGCGGTGGTGCACATGGTAGCCATCTGGATGGTTGTGGTGGGCTAGCCCTATACAGGGCTAGCGTTGCGGGGCCATTTACTCGGCATCGGTGAGATCTTCGGCGAGGGGGAATTCGAGAGCGACGTCCTGGCACAGAACGCGCGCTGTCGTCGAGCCATTCCACTCGGGATCGAAGCCCACGGCGCGTAGGGCCTCGACGAGTTGCTCGCCGACCTTGATGGTTGCTTCTTCGTTTTCCTCCATCGCGGAGAAACCGAAGTACAGCTCGCCGTCGTAAATAACTCGGCTGATGTCCTGTCGGTGGCAGTAGGCATAGCCGCTGCGGCCTTCCTTCTCAGCGAGCTTGGAGCCTACCCAGACGCCGTCTGAGAGATCCCAGGCCTCGTTGAACGTGAAGGAGATATCGCGCTGAGCAAGCTCCTCGCGCAGGGCTTCGAGGCGCTTAACATCCTCCGACTTTTCTGTGACCAACCGGCCGTATTCTGCGGCAACTTCGTCGATGATGGTGTCAAAATCCTCTGGATAAGGTTCCTCGTAGCTGGCCTCCCATTCGGAGGGGTCATCGAGGACTTCAATGTAGTCGTTGTGGATGTCCTGGCGAGATTCGCCGTGGCAGAGGCGCAATGCGATGTCATTGCGAAGCGGGCTTGGCTCAAGGAGATCATCGGAGGGTGGGAAGGAACTGGAGAACATCGGATGCTGTGTGGTCATAGCTCAGAGAGTAAACAGTCCCTATCGCTACTGGCAGAAAACTAGGGAGAGCACCCCGCCGGATGGCGGAAGTGCCCTCCCTATGCGTGGAGTGACTAGACGTGGAGCGGATCCACTCCAGCCTCGGTGAGCATCGGGATGTTGTGTACCTCAGGCGGAACGCCGAAGGCATCGACGAGCACGACGGACCACGGTGCCAGCGAATCCACGAGGTCGTTGATGGCGGCGCGGGCGGCCTTGATGCGGCCTGCCGGGATCAGGTTGTGTTCCTGGTACCAGCCCGCGTGCTGGACCAAGGTGTCGAAGACGAAGAGGTGGCGCAGCTGCTCAAAGACCTGGCGTGCCAGCGAACCTTCCTCAAGGCGCTCCTCGGCCTCAATCATGGCCTGGACCAACAAGGTATCCACGCGGGCCCAGCCGGCGGCGATGAGGTGATCCTGGCACTGGTCCATGATGGCGGCAGCCTGCACCTTATCAGCCTTGCGGGCCGGCTGGATGCGGCGCACGAGGGAGAAGAGGATGGACTGGGCGCGGTCGTCGATGAGCTTGGCCTGGTAGGTGGCGTCGAAAAGCGAAGCTTCTGAAGGATTCACGCGGTCCACGAGGCTTTGCAGGCGGGTGGTGAATCCATAGCGGCGACGAACCACATCGGTGGCGGTGGAGGCCGCGTATTTCACGGTGTCCCACGGGCTCATGTCATTCATCGCGCGGCCATAGGCGGTGAGCAGGTTCTTGCCCACCATCTGGATGAGCACGGTGTTATCGCCCTCGAAGGTGGCGAAGACATCGGAGTCGGCACGGTAGGTAGTCAGGCGGTTCTCCGACATGTAGCCAGCGCCGCCGCAAGCCTCGCGGCATTCCTGGATGGTGCGGGTGGCGTGCTGGGTCTGCGCAGTTTTGATGGCCGCGGCCAGGGATTCCATCTCGCGGGAGGCGAACTTCTGCTCCTCGGTCGGCTCCGTCACTGACCAGGTGCCAGCCTCGTGCTGATCGTTTTGCTCCTGGTAGCGCTCCAGAATCTGGTTGTAGAGCAGGTGCAGCGCATAAGTGCGGGCCAACGGAATGAGCAGACGGCGGCGGTGCTGGCGGTGCTCGATGAGGCGCTTCTCAGCGCCGGTCGCGCCCTCAAACTGGCGGCGGCGGTTGGCGTAGCGGATGGCGATGTCCAGGGATGCCTCGGTGGCCGCGCCCGCCGCACCGGAGACGCCGATGCGGCCGCGGATGAGAGTGCCCAGCATGGTGAAGAAGCGGGCATTCTTGGACTCGATGGGGGAGGTGTACTTACCCTTCTCATCGACATCGGCGAAGCGGTTGAGGAGGTTCTCGCGCGGCACGCGGACATTGTCGAAGCGCAGGGTGCCATTGTCGACGCCCACCAAACCACCCTTGTGGCCATGATCGCCCAAGGTCACGCCCGGCAGCTCGTTGCCTTCTTCATCGCGGATCGGGACGATGATGGCGTGCACGCCGTGGGAGCGGCCATCGCTGTCAGGGGTGATCAGCTGGGTGAAGACGACGGCCGCACGGCCGTCCTTGGCGGCGTTGCCGATGTAGTTCTTCACCGCGGAATCGGAGGGGGTGTTGATGACGAACTCGTTGGTCTCTGGGTCGAAGGTGGCGGTGGTTTCCAGGGACTGCACGTCAGAGCCGTGGCCGCGCTCGGTCATAGCGAAGCAGCCTGGCAGCTCCAGGCTGGCGGCTTTCTTGACCCACTCGAGGTGGCGTTCAGTGCCGAGCTGATCCAGGGCGCCGCCCCACAGGCCCCACTGCACGCCGGACTTAATAGCCAGTGAACCATCAACCCAGGCTAGGCCCTCCAGGGTGAAGGTGGACAGGTTCGGCTTACCGGAACCGCCGTTGGCGCGGCGCAGGCCGTGGTTGAAACCGCCGAAATCGCGGACCTTGGAGAGGTTGTCAAAGGTGTGCTGGCGCTGCTCTGCCATCGGCAGGTCCGGCTTCGGGAAGAGCGAAGGGTCGTTGAGGAAGGTGCGCAGCTCCTGGCGGAAGGCGGCGTGGGGGCCGTCGAGAAGCGCAGCCAGTTCTGTGGCCACTGAGGGCTTCGGGGTGGTGGGCAGGCGGTGCGGGCTGCGGGCCTCGGCCTTGGGGGCGTCGGTCGTGGCTTGATTGTTGAGTTCTGGTGAGACGGGTTTCGTGTCCGAGGAGGACTTGGTGAGTGCCATGGTGGGGTTCCTTTCTGGGGAGGGAAGTTTCTTAACGCTCGACGATGGCTGCAACACCCTGTCCACCGGCCGCACAGATGGAGACGAGGGCGCGCCCGCCACCGTTTTCTTCGAGAATCTTGGCGGTGGTGGCGAGGATGCGGGTGCCGGTGGCGGCGAAGGGGTGCCCAGCGGCAAGGGAGGAGCCCTTGACGTTGAGCTTGGCGCGGTCGATGGGGCCCAGCGCAGACTGCAGGCCGAGGCGCTCGCGGCAGTAGGTCTCGTCCTCCCATGCGGACAGGGTGGCGAGTACCTGGGAGGCGAAGGCCTCGTGGACTTCGTAAAAGTCGAAGTCCTGTAGCGACAGGTTGTTGCGCTCCAGCAGGCGCGGGACCGCGTATGTGGGGGCCATGAGAAGCCCGTCGGGGCCGTGGACAAAATCGACCGCCGCGGTCTCGGAATCGACGAGGAAGGCGCGGGGCTCGATATTGTGCTCGGCTGCCCACTCCTCGGAGCTCAGCAAGGCGACGGAGGCGCCGTCGGTCAGCGGTGTGGAATTGCCCGCGGTCATGGTGGCCTGCGTGCCGTGCTGTTCGGCATCGCGCTTGCCGAAGACCGGCTTGAGCTTGGCCAGGGCCTCCATGGAGGAATCCGGGCGCAGGTTGGTATCGCGGTTGACGCCGAGGAATCCGGTGGTGAGGTCATCGAAGAAGCCCTCTTCCCAGGCCTTATGGAGGTTCTGGTGGGAGGCGAGCGCCAGCGCGTCCTGGGCTTCGCGGCTCACGTTCATTTCGCGGGCGGTGATAGCGGCGTGATCCCCCATGGACAACCCAGTGCGCGGCTCGCCGTTCTGCGGCTGCTCCGGGGCTAACTGCGAGGGGCGGATGGAGCCGATGAGCTGGGCGCGCTGAGCGGCGGTCTTGGCGCGGGTGAGGTTGAGCAGTGTGCGGCGCAGCGTGTCATTGACGGCCAGCGGGGCATCCGAGGTGGTGTCCGTGCCTCCTGCGATGCCGGCGGAGATTCGGCCCTGGGCAATGGCATCACCGACGTGGATAGCTGCCGCCAGGGAGGTGCAGCAAGCCTGCTGCATGTCGAGTGCTGGAGTGGTCGAGTCGAGCGCGGAACCGAGGACCGACTCGCGGGTGAGGTTGAAATCGCGGGAGTGCTTGAGCACGGCACCGGCGGCGACGAGTCCGAGGCGTTCGTCGTGCAGCCCGTAGCGCGCCACGAGGCCGTCGAGCGCACTGGTGAGCATATCTTGGTTGGACGCGTGAGCGTACTGCTTATTGGAGCGAGCAAAGGGAATGCGGTTGCCTCCGAGGATGGCTACGCGGTGCGGGGGGTTGGTCATCAAAAACTCCTTCGCGAGTGGTCTGGTGCGAATCGCCCCAGTGGGAGGGGGAGAAATCCCACCGCGCGTTTCGCATCACAACTAAGGTGATATTGTTAGTTCTATCACTCAATTAACGGGCCTTGCAACTAGCAAAATAATGCTCGCAAGGTTGCGAAGATCCCAGAAAGGAATGCGTCACCTTATGCCGCACGTCACCATTGCCGAGAAGCTCATCAACTCTCCGCTTGCTGCCAAAGCGGGTGTGCCCCAGGGCCACCCCCTGCGCCGTCATAAAGTAGGCGAACCGGCGCTCGATGGTCCTATCGTCATTGGCGGCCAGGGACGCATCGCCGACTTTCTTCGCTCCCAGCTAGCCGTGGATTACCAGATCATCAACGCCTCTGCGGAGGCGACGCGCGCCGCCCTCGTCTTTGATGCCACCGGCCTAGAGACTCCGGAGCAGTTGCGCGAGCTGTATGACTTCTTCAACCCACAGATGCGCAACCTCCTGCCGTGCGCGCGCCTCGTGGTTGTCGGCACCACCCCGGAGGCAGCAGATACCATTGACGCCCGCATTACCGCGCGCGCACTCGAAGGCTTTACGCGCTCCTTGGCCAAGGAGATGCGCAAGGGCGGTACCGTGAACCTGGTGTGGGTAGATCCTGCGGCCACCGCGGAGGTGGAGTCCACCCTCCGCTTCTTCCTCTCCGGGAAGTCGGCCTTCGTGGATGGCCAGGTGGTCCGCGTGGGCGCGCAGAGTGAGGGCTCCCCTGTACGCGGCGGTGAGTCAGCGAAGTGGGAGAAGCCGCTCGACGGGCGCCTCGCGGTGGTCACCGGTGCTGCTCGCGGCATTGGCGCTACCATCGCCGAGGTGCTGGCGCGCGACGGTGCCAGCGTTATTTGTATCGACGTCCCGCAAGCTAGCGAGCATCTGGCAAAGACCGCGAACAAGGTCAAAGGCACCGCGCTGCCTCTCGATGTCACTGACCCTCACGCCGCGGACAAGATTGCCCAGCACGCCCAGGAGCGCCATGGTCGAGCTATTGACGTCATCGTCCACAACGCTGGAATCACCCGCGACAAGCTGCTGGCCAATATGAACGAGGGGCAGTGGGACGCTGTCCTTGCTGTTAACCTGCTGGCACCGGTACGCATTACCGAAAACCTCCTCGAATCCGGAGCCCTCGCGCCGGGGGCGGCCGTGGTTGGTGTGTCCTCCATGGCCGGCATTTCCGGCAACCGCGGCCAGACCAACTACGCCACGACGAAGGCAGGAATCATCGGGCTCGTTGATTCCTTGCGCTCCGTCTTGGCGGAGAATGGCTCCACCATCAACGCTGTTGCCCCCGGATTCATCGAAACCGCCATGACTGCGGCGATGCCCACTGGGCCGCGGGAAATCGGCCGGCGCTTGAACTCATTGCAGCAAGGTGGTTTGCCTGTCGACGTCGCAGAGACCGTCGCCTTCTTCGCTGCCTCGGCCTCCGCCGCGGTGAGCGGCAACACGGTCCGCGTGTGCGGCCAGAACCTCATGGGAGCATAAATGAACGTCACCACACTCAACGAGATTCCTGACCTTCCCGCCCTTTACCGCTCACTCATGGTGGGCGCGGTGCCCATCCCCGGGCTGGGGGCCGGCAAGCGCAAGGTCGACGACCCGCAGACCGCCTACCGCGTCGAGGGAGTGCGCGTCGATACCGCGCACCTGGCCCGCTACTGCCAAGCCACGGGCCTGCGTCTGGGCAATGAGCTGCCCGCCACCTACCTGTATGCGCTGGCCTTCCCACTCGCAATCAAGGTGATGGCGGCACAGGACTTTCCTTTTCCCGCAGTCGGCGTGGTGCACTTGTCGAACCGCATCGAGCAGACCCGCCCGCTACGCGTCGACGAAAGCTGCGACATCTCCGTGCACGCGGAAAACCTCCACCCGCACCGCAAGGGGCTGGTTATCGATATGGTGACCACGTACAGCGTGGGTGGTGAGGAGATCTGGCGCCAGACTTCGGTTTTCCTAGGCCAGGGCGCGAAATTCACCAAGGACACCCCGCGGCAGGTGCGAACGCGCCCTGAAGCCGAGCGCTTCCTCGATTTTCCGGGCGATGAGGTAGGAACCCCCACGGCGACGCTGCGCTTTAGCCCCGAGAGCACCCGCGTCTATGCCGCGGCATCCGGCGATAAGAACCCCATCCACGTCTCCACCGTGGGCGCCAAGCTCTTCGGTTTCCCCGCACCCATCGCGCACGGCATGTATACACACGCCCGGATGTTGTCGGTGCTCGACGGCACCCTCCCCGGTGCTGTACGCATCAGCGCGGACTTCTACAAGCCGGTTATTCTTCCGGCGACGACGGGCGTGTTTGTGGCTCCGAGTGTCGCCACAAACACTGAGGCCGGAGCGCGCGTCGCCACAAACACTGAGGTCGGAGCGCGCGACGTCACGTTGCGCAAAGCCAAGGATCCGAGCACCCTCCACGTGGCGTGTCGAGTTGAGCCGCTGAACTAGCTGCGTGGTGCTGGATTAGCCATAGGCTAATCCACGTGCTGATGCTGTGGCGCCACCACCAGCGGCTTCGGGGAGTACTTGCCGCGCAAGCCACGAAGGATGCCGGCGTGCTCCCACAGGCGCTTGTCTTCTTCGGTGCGGGGGACAAACTGGCGGGCGGCGAGCGGCTGCCAGTCAGCGTCCATGCCCATGTAGGCCACAGTGGCGTGGATGGCGGTTTCTAGTTTCTCGCGGCCACCGCGCGGGTTACCCGCGCGGACGTGGATCGACATCTGCATCGAGCGGGTATCCGTGCGCATCATACGGGCATCTACCTCGATGAGGTCTCCAATATGGATAGGCCGGTAGAAGCGAATGCCGCCGGCATAGACCGCCACTGTGTGCTCTCCTGACCACTCCATGGTGCAGGCAGCGCCGGCCTCATCAATCCATTCCATGGCCGTACCACCGTGGACATTGCCGCCCCAGTTGACGTCAGTGGGCTTAGCCAAGAAGCGGGTGACCATTCGAGGGGCATCGGAAGGGCCATCATAAGTCTGCTTTTCCATCTCCGCTTCGATGGCTTGGCGCAGCTCGATGCGGGATTCCGCGGCTTCCCACACGCGTTGGTGCTCCACGGTGTCCGGAACCAGCGGCGGCACGGCGACCGACTTACCGGTTTCCGTGTCTTTGGCCACGAAGATGACGAGGCAGTCGCACGCGCGAGTAAAAATGCCATCGCGCGGGTCGGCGGAAAGCACCTCGTTGACGATGTGCATGGAGGAGCGCCCCGTCATCGCGATGCGCGAGCGCACCTCCACGAGGTGGCCTGAGGGGATGGGGCGCGTGAAGTGAATATGGCCCACGTAGGCAGTCACGCAGTAGGTACCGGACCATTGAACCGCGCACGCATAGGCGGCCTTATCGATCCATTCCAGGACGCGGCCGCCGCCGATGCCCTGGGCGCCGGCGATGGTGAGATCGGTGGGGGCGGCCATAAACCGCAGGGTGAGGGAAGGGGACTTCTCGTGGGGAACGGACTTCTTTTCTTCCGACGAGCTTGATGGCATGGTTGGTGACATGGATAACAAAGTATCAGGGAGCGTGGTGACCAGATGAAGAAGGCCGTTGATGCCGCCACGGCCCGCGCCGCCGTCGAAGCAGTGGCGGAGTGGATCCACGATCCTCAAGGGGCGGAAAAACCAGGTCGCGCTGCGCTTGCGGCCGCTACACGCACCACGGCCCGCCTGGTGGAGGCAGACGCGCCGGGCCACTCCGTGGAGCTGCGGGTCCCCCCATTCGTGGCAGTGCAGTGTATCGCCGGGCCTCGCCATACCCGGGGCACCCCTCCGAACGTGGTGGAGATGGATCCCCTGACGTGGCTGCAGCTGGCTACGGGTGCCATGGGGTGGGAGCAGGCGCTTGGCGACGGCCGTGTGGACGCCTCCGGCTCCCGTGCCCACGAGATTGCTGCCTACTTGCCCGTGATTCCGTTAGTTTTCACTGGCCGGAACGGCTAGGATTAGCGCCGTGGTAGCTGAACACGTCCAGAGCATAACTAAGCCCCTGTCGACGGATCCCAGCCTGGATCCCGAGCCCCGCGAAGAATGCGGAGTTTTCGGTGTCTGGGCACCAGGCGAAGAGGTTTCCAAGCTAACCTACTTCGGCCTCTTTGCCCTCCAACACCGCGGCCAGGAGGCCGCGGGCATCGCGGTGGGGGATGATGACCGCATCGTGGTCTTCAAAGACATGGGCCTAGTGTCCAATGTCTTCGATGAATCCATCCTGACCTCTCTGCACGGAAACGTGGCTGTTGGCCACACGCGGTACTCCACTGCGGGCGGCAAGGAATGGTCGAATGTGCAGCCGATGTTTGGGACGTCGCCCAGCGGCGTCGACATTGCACTCGGCCACAATGGAAACTTGGTGAATTACGTGGAGCTGCGCGCCGAGGCCGTGGAACGCGGGCTCATCAAGCCGCACGAAGAATCCGTCTCGGACTCCATGTGCCTGTCCATCTTGTTGGCGGATGGCGTCAGCGAAAATAATTCAGTCTTCGACTCGGCACTTCAGCTGTTGCCCAGGGTCAAGGGGGCATACTGCCTGACCTTTACCGACGGTCACACGCTGTATGCCGCCCGCGATCCGCACGGCGTGCGTCCGCTCGCCCTCGGCCGCCTTAGCACCGGCTGGGTGGTGGCGAGCGAGACCTGCGCCCTCGATATCGTGGGTGCGCAGTTCATCCGGGAGATCGAACCCGGCGAGCTCGTCGCTATTGATGAGACCGGTATTCGCTCCGAGCGCTTCGCGGAGACCAAGCGCCACGGCTGCGTCTTCGAATACGTCTACCTGGCGCGGCCGGATACAAACATCAAAGGCCGCTCCGTCAATGCCACGCGTGTGGAAATTGGGCGTCGCCTAGCGCGCCAGTACCCAGCGCCCGACGCGGACATGGTGATCCCCGTTCCCGAGTCCGGCAACCCGGCCGCCGTGGGCTATGCCCGCGAATCTGGGCTGACCTTTGCACATGGCTTGGTCAAGAATTCCTACGTGGGCCGCACCTTTATCCAGCCCACGCAGTCTCAACGCCAGATGGGCATCCGCCTCAAGCTCAACCCGTTGCGGGAGGTCATTGACGGCAAGTCCATCGTGGTGGTGGATGATTCGATCGTCCGCGGCAACACGCAGCGCGCCCTGATCCGGATGTTGCGGGAAGCCGGCGCTGCCGAGGTCCACGTGCGCATCGCCTCCCCGCCGGTAAAGTGGCCGTGCTTCTACGGCATCGACTTCGCCTCCCCGGGTGAACTGATTGCTAATGCCAACCCCTCCGATGACCCGGAGGAAGTGGCGCAGACCATCTGCACGGCAATCGGTGCAGATTCGCTGGGCTTCGTCTCCACCGATGAGATGGTGGCGGCCACCGAGCAGCCCCGCAGCGAATTGTGCTGTGCCTGCTTCGATGGCGAGTACCCGCTTGGACTGCCCGCCGGAAACCCCAATGCTGAGGCCGTGCGTACCCTGCAGGGCTCGACGACAACTAACGATTAAGGACTAAGTCACTCATGAGCGAGAACACGTATGCTGCCGCCGGCGTCAACATTGAGGAAGGCGACCGCGCAGTTGAGCTAATCACCCCGCACGCCAAGCGTGCCTCCCGCCCGGAGGTCATGGGCGGGCTGGGCGGTTTCGCCGGCCTGTTTAAGCTGGGCGAGTACAAGGAGCCGGTCCTCGCGGCCGGGTCAGACGGCGTGGGCACCAAGCTGGCCGTGGCTCAAGCCATGGATAAGCACGACACCATCGGCATTGACCTGGTTGCCATGTGTGTTGATGACCTCGTCGTGTGCGGCGCCGAGCCGCTCTTCCTCCAGGACTACATCGCCGTGGGCGAGGTTGTTCCGGAAAAGGTCGCGGACATTGTCAAGGGCATTGCTGAGGGCTGCGTGCAGGCAGGTGCAGCGCTGCTGGGCGGCGAGACCGCTGAGCACCCAGGCGTCATGGGCAAGGATGAGTACGATGTTTCCGCCACCGCCGTCGGTGTGGTGGAGGCCGATGAGCTCCTCGGCCCCGACAAGGTACGTGACGGCGACGTCCTTATCGCTATGAAGTCCTCTGGCCTGCACTCCAACGGCTACTCCTTGGCGCGCTACGTGCTGCTGGAGCAGGCCGGTCTGCCGCTCGATGGCTACATGGAAGACTTGGGCCGCACCCTCGGTGAGGAGCTTTTGGAGCCTACCCGCATCTACGCCAAGGACTGCCTGGCGCTGGTATCTGAGTGCGCGGTGTCGACCTTCTGCCACGTCACCGGCGGTGGCCTCGCGGGCAACCTCGAGCGCGTGATCCCAGAGGGCCTGACCGCTGAGGTTAATCGCTCGACGTGGACTCCGGGCCAGATCTTCAAGACCATCTCCTCCGTGGGCAAGGTTGCCCTCGAGGAAATGGAGAAGACGTTCAACATGGGCGTTGGCATGATCGCCGTCGTTGCGCCGGAGGATCGCGAGCGCGCGTTGGCCATGATGACCGCCCGCCACGTTGAGGCATGGGAGCTGGGCACCGTCCGTGTCGCCGAAGAAGGCGAGCCGCGCGTCCTCATGACCGGCGAGCACCCAGGGTTCTAGGTTCTGAAGAAAAGGAACAGGGCCGGAGGCGCCCCTCACTAAGAGGGGAGGCATCTCCGGCCCTTCGCTTACGTGCTGTGCATGTACAGAATGGGGAAGTGATTCGCGCGCTTAGCGCTCCTCGGAATCATCCTCATCCCACTCGTCCGAGTCCCAGCGATCCGCATAGTCCTCGTAATCCGCGTACTCCGAGTATTGATCCTCGTCCTCATCGCTGGAGCGCTTGGAGTTCTGTGAGGCGAGTTCACGCTGGAGCGAATCCAGATCCATCTCGGGCGAATTGTACTTCAGCTGGCGTGCAACTTTGGTCTGCTTTGCCTTGGCGCGTCCGCGTCCCATGTGCATGACCCCCTTGAGGTGTGTAGGGCGGTCCAGGGATTCTTGGCCGCCCCATCGTCTTAGTCAGATATGTGTATGTTCCTGTAAGACACCATAGCCTGTGTGACGAAAAAATTCCGAACTACCCCCTAGCGGTGTGCTGAAAAGTGCTCCACCCTGCGGCAAATAGTCCATTGTGTAATGCGCCACTATTTTCCGCGCAGGCGATCCACAGCGGTACGGCCGGCCTTCGGGCCTTCATCGGCAGGGATGGAATACGGCTCGATCGATGCTGCTACCGGACCAATGGCCAGCTCTCCATGGTCGAGGGCGCTGCGCTTTACTAGACCAAGCGCGATGGGGCCATACTCACAGTCCTCCACCACGGTGCCGAGCCTGCCCACGCGACGCCCGCCCGACGTGATGTCCGCTCCGCTCTTCGGTTGCTCCGGGGCGGAGCCGTCGAGGTAGAGCAGCACCAATAAACGGGGAGAGCGCCCAAGGTTTTCTACGCGCGCGACGGTCTCCTGCCCGCGGTAGCAGCCCTTGTCCAAGTGAACGAACGCGGGCTGATCCTCGCTGCGCCGGATCCAATGCGGAACCTCGTGGGCAATAGTCTTTGCATCGAGATCTGCAGCTAGTTCGGGCTCGCGTGCCCGCACGCGCTCGGCGGTAAAAGCCATGAGCCCCGCTAAGCTTCCGCCCTGGGCCTCCAACTCTTGCACCGCTGCGTCTAGTTTGTCCCGCGGCACGAGGAAATCCTGGCGCGGGCAGCCCGGCCAGTGCACGGGCCTTTCCACCAGAGCTGTGGAAGGTTTGTCCAGCGCTTGACCGAGGATGCTGATGACCGCCACGTCTACTTCCTCTACGGTGACCTGGGACCAGAACACCATGGCGGTGAGGAAATCTCGCAAAGACTCGAACTGCGCCGCCGGCACATCGAGGTAGAAGGTTTTCCCGTCGAAAGATAGATCCATGTGGTGCAGGACGTGGCCCTGAATATTGAGGTCAAGGGCACCTGCGGAAAAGCCGGCGTCCACGTCATCGAGCTTTTGACTCAGGAGGTTATTCAGGAAGGCTCGGGCATCGGGCCCAGAAACCGCGATGACGCGGCGATGGGAGCGGTCGATGACGGCTGAACCTGTTTCCACCGCGCGCTGCTCGACGAGGGGGTTGCCGTAGTGCCAGGGGACCCCGGAGACATCGACGAGCGTGGTGCCCTGGAACTCAGCGGCTCCGGGCCGGGAAAGAAGTGGCGAAGAGTAACTCACGCCCTCCGATGGTAGGGCATAATCGGGGCTATGAGCCTTCAGCGCAGAAAAGAGCCGGTCATCTACGTCGTGGAGCCGTTTGGGGGATCGGTGCGGCGCCACATGCCGAACCTACCGTTGGTCTACTGGGATGATGCCGCGGTCACGCGCGGAGACGGGATTTTTGAATCCCTTCTAGTGCGTGATGGCAAGGCGGCGAACCTTCACCGCCACGCGGAGCGCTTCCGACACTCCGCCCAGGCTCTGAATTTGCCGGAGCCGCCGATGCACAAGTGGGAGGAAGCCACCGCGCTGGCTATCGCCGATTTTTATGGCCCCGCCGGCGCGGGGGACACGGGTGAATCGCCGCTCGAAGCCAAGTGCACGTGGACCTATACCCGCGGCCGGGCCTCCACCGGGGTGCCCACGGCCTGGGTCGCGGTTCAGGAAATCCCGGAGGATGTGGTGGCGCAGCGTGCGAAGGGCGTCAAGGTCATGAGTACGCCGCGATTGTGGCAGGTGGCGGAGGAGCTGCCGGCCAAGACGTTGAACTATGCGGCAACCATGGCCACACTGCGGCTGGCCCGCGAGCGCGGATTTGATGATGTGATCTTTACCGACCCCGACACGGGGCAGGTCTTGGAGGGGGCTACCTCAACCGTGGTGGCGGTTAAGGGAACCAAGCTGCGCACCCCCGCGGGTAAGGGGATACTCCCCGGAACCACGCAGGCCGCGCTGTTTGAATACGCCTCAGAACAGGGATATCGCTGCAAGGCGAAGGAGCTCAACCTGAGCTACCTCGAGGAGGCTGACTCGGTGTGGCTGGTCTCCTCGGTGCGCACAGCGGTGCGGGTGACGCGCCTCGATGACACGAAGCTCAAGGCGCCGGCGAACGCAGAAGAAATACGCGCGCTGATCGACGTCGCCCTGGCCCGCTAGATTCCCTTATGCGGCTAGCTCGCCTGCTAGCTAGCCTGCCACACGGGTGAGCTCGGCGGACATGAAGGGGCGCATCTCGCCGTCGACAAGCCGCTCATCGACCCAGCCCAAGTTGTTGTTCGGCATCAGGCCGTACATGCGCTTGCCGGGGCCGAGGTTGGCGGGGCCTGTCTCCGTCACCATGGTGGAGGCGGACTCCAGCTGCCAAGCGCGCTCGTTGAACAGGGAGCCGTAGAAGATCTCGTTGACACCATTGGAGGAGGTGTAGGTCATCTCAATCTCGTCCTTGAGAGAGATGCGCCAGAATCCGGATTCGCGCACGTCCGGGCCCGCCGGGTTGCCCTCGGAATCGATCTTCCAGGTGCGGGAGGTGTAGGTCAGGTAGTTCTCACCGTCGTGGGCGATGATGAGCTGCTGGCCAAAGGCGTACTGCTCGCCGTCGGCGCTGTGGGCCTGGCCTTCGCCCTGCCACACGCCGACGAGGGGGAGAAGCCCCAAGAGTCCATCGTGCAGCGACGGACCCTGACGCAGGTTTGCCGTCTCATCGGGCAAAGGATTCTCTGCTACATCAACGGTGGGGATGTTGCGGGAGGCAGCATCCTTCCATGCTTCCGCGGCTTGGTTGACGGCTGCGTTGCCATCAATCTTGCCGTTCTCCGGCTGGGTGTTTTCCGGGTGATTCTCATTATTCGTCTGTTCGCTCATGCTGCCCCAGCGTAGTCGTGGGGGCGCCGCGGAAACCACTAGGCTCCAGTAGTCTAGGGGGTCATGCGCGCATTGCTGATCTCAAACCCGAACTCCACGAGCCAGAATTCGGCCCTTTTCCGTGAGGTTCTGCCCGTCATTCGGGACGTGGAGGGGCTGCAGCTGCTTGCTCGCTTTACGCATTATCCGGGGCACGCGGAGGATATAGTGCGGGGCATGACCAGGGAAGACTTCGATGTCATCTTGGTTTTCGGGGGAGATGGCACGGTGAACGAAATTGTGAACGGGCTGTTGGGCCCCGCAGATTCCGCGGAACGTCCCAGCCCCCAGGACATTCCGGCTCTCGCGGTGATTCCCACGGGCTCCGCCAACGTCTTCGTCCGCGCCCTCGGCTTCCCCAATACTCCAGTCGAGGCAGCACACGTGCTGGCTCGGATGCTGGAACGCAATACGCGCCGCACCGTGTCCTTGGGGGTGTGGAATGACCGGTGGTTCGCGGTCAACGCTGGTTTCGGATTGGATGCCGACGTGCTCGCTCGCGTGGACCGTGCTCGGGAAATGGGCTTTGCAGCTACCCCGTTGCGCTATTTGGCCGTGGCCTTTCAGGCCTATCAGCGCGCCCGCATTCGCCCACCGCGCATTAGCGTGCGTGCGCGCTCCGGCTCGGGAGACACCTTCTCGGCTGATGACGTGCCCGTCATGTTCACCTCGAATACCAACCCGTGGACCTTCCTCGGACCGCTGCCGGTGGTGACGAATCCGCGCAACTCTTTCGACCAAGGCCTTGGCCTCTTCGGGGTGTCAGACCTCGGTGGCATTGATGGTCTTGTGGGCGTGCTCCACCTCTTTGGCGTGGATCACCGCCACTGGCTGAATAAGGTCACGGATGCCCGAACGCTGCACTTTGAGGATGCCGTCGAGGTGGATTTGGTGTGCCCGAAGCCGCACCGCTTCCAGGCAGACGGAGAGTCGGAGGGAACCTTCACGGAGGTGCATCTGGAATCGGAGGCGGACGCGTTGGAAGTCTTCGCTCCTACCGATCCGGCCCCGCCCATACACCGCAACGTCCGCAGGATCCTGCGCGACCTCGTTCGCATCAACTAGTTTTGGCGCCAACTCGGCGGCGTCGTCGGTGCGCTGCCTACTTCGTTGGCGGTGTCCTGTGCCTTTTGCGCTGCATCCTCGACGGCCTTTTCCTCCGATCCATCGATTTCGAGAGGGGAGAGCTGCGCCGTCTTCAAAGTGATGTTGCGGCGCTGCACCTCGAACGTAATGGAACCGCCGTGCAGCTTCACGGAGGTGGCCTGGGCAGGCAACGGTAGTTGACGGGTATCCAAGACCAACCCGAATGCTTTCTTGAGGCGCTCATCATCGGTCCCGTAGACGCTCATGCGAAATTCCGGCCCAACGAGGCGCAACGTTACCGTCGCCGTGGACTTGGTGGTGTCTCCCGGCAGCGTGCCGGTGAGCTCCGCTTCGGCAGACGGGCCGCCGGTGGGGGACATGTCATCTGGGTTGGCGATGGATAGGTCCGTAATGCCCAGCAGGCGGCCGAGGGCTACTCCGTCGATGCTAATGCTGCGCGTGTAAGTGGAGACCGGTGCACCTTCTAGGTCCCCGCTGAAGAGCTGTTCGGGACGAATGGTGATATCGCGCAGCGTCGTGGAGGCGTTGACCATCCCGAGCTTGGGCACCTCCACGTCGGAGGAGTTGACCTCGAGGTAAGGAACCTCTTTGGTCAGAGCGCCGAGGGTAAAAGGAACGCCGCCGATATACACATTGGGGCTATTTTCCAGCTGGGAACTGGCTTTCGCCTTCTGTGCCACGGTGTGCTCGGCATGCATCGCCACCGCGGAATCCGCCAGCCATGCGGTCAGAACCACTCCCGCGACGGCGGCGAGTCGGACGACGGGGCGGCTGAGGTAGATGACGGTCACCCTTCTATTACTACCGCACGTAAGCTGGGAAACATGAATATTGGGACCCTTACCCTGCCGCAGAATCCGGATTTGGCACAGCGCGTGGAGGAGCTGGCCACACGCGCCGAAACGCACGATGGTTATGCGCCGTTCTCCGAGCAGTTTGTGGTCGGCCTGCGAGATGGTCGCCTTGGGCACCGCCACCTGCTCGCACTTGAAGACGGTGAGATAACAGGTGTGGCTGCCGTCGAAGGGCAGACGGTAGAGCTCGTCGTCGACGTCGAACACCGCGGGCGCGGGGTGGGGCAGGCGCTTGTCGACGCCCTCCCAACCTCCCCCCAGATCTGGGCTCATGGCAACCTCCCGGCCGCCCAGGCGCTGGCGAAGCGCAATGGGATGGACGTCGTCAGGCGCCTGCTCGTCATGGCGATTGAGGGACGGGACCTACGCGCGGCGGAGGAAGCGTCCGCAAAGGTCGAAGGCCTAGAGATCTGCACGTACACGGAGTCGGTCGAGCGTTTCGGGCGCGAGTACGTCGAGGCGGAGTGGTTACGAGCCAACAACGAGGCTTTTTCCTGGCACCCAGAGCAAGGTGGGTGGGACCTGGAGCGTTTACACCGCGGGATGGAAGCCGAATGGTTCGATCCGGCCGACGTGCTCTTCCTGTGGGATTCGCACGGTGGTGAGCACAGTGCCCCAACCATGGCCGGCTTTCACTGGCTGAAATGGCATGAGGAGGACATCCCAGCCTTCGGTGAGGTCTATGTTGTGGGGCTGAGCGAGGACTATCGCGGGCGCGGGCTCGGCGGCCCGTTGCTCACCGCTGGCTTGCAGCGCATGGTCGCTAAAGGAGCGGACAAGGTCATCTTGTACGTCGAGGCGGACAATGAGCCGGCAGTAAAGGCCTATGAGAAGCTCGGCTTTGGTACTGCGGAGGAGCACTGCGTCTGGGCGAAAAGTGACTAGTCTCACCGCCTTTTGGTACAAGTTAACCGATTGTTCACCTCTTGATCCCTGTGGGGTTAACCCTCCGCATATAGCTTTACTTCCCGTGAGTTAATCGCGCTTGCCTTTGGAGAGGGTTGGGGGCGATTTCCTCGAAAAATCATTCTCTTGTATCCGTACCGGAAAGGTTCCCCGTGATTCGCAACTTCAAGCGCACTGCCGCTATCTTCGGCATCGTCGCCGCCACCTCCACCGCTCTCGTTGCCTGCTCCGAGTCCAACGAGTCTGATTCCGCCGATGGCGGCTCCGACTCCGTAGAGGTCTCCGGTGACCTCTCTGGTGAGGGCGCTTCCTCCCAGAAGTCCGCAATGTCTGTCTTCGAGAAGGCCTTCCTGAACGAGCATCCGGATGCTAACTTCTCCTACACCTCCTCCGGTTCCGGCGCTGGTGTGAAGGCTTTCAACGGTGGCACCGTTGACTTCGCTGGTTCCGACTCCGCCCTGAAGGAGGACAAGGGTGAGGTTGAGGCTGCTAAGGAGCGTTGCGATGGCAACGATGCATGGCACCTGCCGACCACCATCGGCCCGGTTGCTATCGCCTACAACCTGGGTGACACCGAGGTCAACCTCTCCACCGACACCCTGGCTAAGATTTTCAAGGGCGAGATCACCAAGTGGAATGATGACGCCATCAAGGCTGAGAACGAGGGCACCGACCTGCCGGACAAGAACATCACCGTTATCTTCCGCTCTGATGAGTCCGGTACCTCCGACAACTTCCAGAAGTTCCTGACCGCCGCTACCGGCAACTGGGACAGCGAGGGCAAGCAGTTCCCGGATGCTGTTGGTGAGGGCGCTAACGGTTCCTCCGGTGTGGCTGACCAGGTCGCTTCCATCGAGGGTGCTATCACCTACGTTGAAGCTGGCTACGCTCACCAGAAGGAAGCCGATGGCGTCAAGATTGCCAAGATTGACTTCGGCAACGGCCCGGTTGAGCTCAACGCTGAGTCCGTCGGTGTTGCTCTGGACCACCTTGCTTTCAAGGACACCGGCTCCGAGCACAACATGGTTGTTGACTCCGACAAGCTCTTTGCTTCCAACGACGAGGGCGCCTACCCGCTCATCCTGACCACTTACAACATCGTCTGCTCTGCTGGCTACGATGAGGAAACCTCCGCTCTGGTGAAGGCATTCTTCAACACCGTTCTGGACAACCAGAATGACGAGCTGGAGAACGCAGGCTTCATCCCGGTTGCTGGTGACCACCTCGAGCGCCTGAAGGCAGCTGTCGACGCTATCCAGTAAGCGCGTTAACTGCGGGCCTTAGTGCCGTAGTTGCCGTTTAAATACACACTTCCGCCCCCAATCCGCCGTTAACGAGCGCTTTGGGGGCGGTAGCGTGTCCCGCATTTTTTATTGATCCCGTTGAAAAGGATTCCCTAGTCTCATGGCAGACAATAATCTCACCACAGCGTCATCCGCGAGGGAGGATGCCGTTTCGGCGATTCGTCCTAGCGTGCATGCATCCACCGCTGATGCTGCCCCTACCCCAGCCGTTAAGACGGGCGTCAAGCGCCCGGGCGATCGTGTCTTTGAATTCCTGTCCACTGCGTCCGCCACGCTGATCACGGTGATGATCGCTGCCATCGCAGTCTTCCTTGTGTGGCAAGCGGTTCCCTCGCTTGCCGTCAATGAGGGCGGCATCGTAGGTTTCTTCACCTACGGCGAGCGTTGGGAAACCAATGATACCGACGCAATGAAGTTCGGTATTCCGACCATGTTCGGCCATACCGTGCTGATTTCCATCGTGGCACTCATCATCGCGATGCCGGTGGCACTCGGTATTGCTATCTTCTTGTCCAACTACGCACCGGCCAAGCTGGTGAAGCCGCTGGGCTTCCTCGTCGACATGCTCGCTGCCGTGCCGTCCATCGTGTACGGCCTGTGGGGCTGGCAGGTTCTCGGCCCCGCATTGTCCGGCTTCTACACGTGGCTGCACTCCTGGGCAGGTGGCTTCTTCCTGTTCAAGGTCTACGACAACTCCCCGCACTTTGCGACGGGCCGCAACGTCCTCACCGGTGGCATCGTTCTGGCAGTGATGATCCTGCCGATCATCGCCGCCACCGCCCGCGAGGTCTTCGTGCAGACCCCTCCGGGCCAGATCGAGTCTGCCTTGGCACTCGGCGCCACCCGCTGGGAAGTTATTCGTATGACGGTCCTTCCCTTCGGTATGTCCGGCTATATTGCCGGCTCGATGCTGGGCCTGGGTCGCGCGCTGGGTGAGACCATGGCGCTGTACATGGTTGTCTCCCCGTTGGTCGACTTCCGCTTCTCGCTGTTCGATGGCGGTACCACCTTCGCCACCGCCATTGCCTTGGCGGCCGCAGAGTTCGGTAATGAGATGCGTGCCGGCGCCTACATCGCTGCAGGCCTCATGCTGTTCCTTCTGACCTTCGTGGTCAACGCAATTGCCCGTTCCATCGTGAAGAGCAAGTAAGGAGGGAACAGAGATGACTACGACTACAACCTCTAACTCTGTCCCGGCTTCTTCCGGCCCGACCTTCCTGGATATTTCCTCGAGCCGCAAGACCACCAACAACATCGCCACCGTTCTCGTGTGGGCGACGATGATCATCGCCATGATCCCGCTGCTGTGGGTCCTCTTCGAGCTCATCGTTCGCGGTTCCGGTGCTGTCCTGAGCCCCGAGTGGTGGACCGAATCCCAGCGCGGCATCCTGGATACTGAAGCCGGCGGTGGTGCACTGCACGCCATCATCGGTACGTTCGTTCAGACCATCATCGCGACCGTTATTTCGGTTCCGATTGGTATCTTTACCGCGATTTACCTTGTGGAGTACTCCCGCGGTGGCCCCCTGAGCCGCCTCACCACCTTCATGGTGGACATTCTGTCCGGTGTGCCCTCCATCGTGGCCGCACTGTTCATCTTCGCCATGTGGATTACGCTGTTCGGCTTCAAGCGCTCCGGTATGGCTGTGGCACTGTCCTTGGTACTCCTGATGATTCCGATTGTGGTCCGCAATACGGAGGAGATGCTCCGTGTGGTCCCCATGGACCTGCGTGAGGCTTCCTATGCCCTCGGTGTACCGAAGTGGAAGACCATCGCCCGCATCGTTCTGCCGACCGCTCTCTCCGGCATCGTCACCGGCATCATGCTCGCCGTGGCCCGCATCATGGGTGAGTCCGCGCCGGTGCTGGTGTTGGTGGGCTCTACGTCCTCCATCAACTGGGATGCCCTCAAGGGCGCGCAGTCCTCGCTGCCACTGATGATGCTGGATATGTACAAGTCCGGTGCTGATCCGGCTGTTCTGGACAAGCTGTGGGGCGCGGCCCTCACGTTGGTTGTCCTCATCGCGATTCTCAACATTGGCGCGCGCATCGTTTCGGCGAAATTCTCCGTCAAGAAGTAACCGTCTTCACTTTCTACCTACCCCCATAGGAGCACTACTCATGTCCAAGCTTGAGCTCAACGACGTGAACATCTACTACGGTGACTTCCACGCCGTACAGAATGTCAACATGCAAATTCCGGCGAAGGCCGTCACCGCCTTCATCGGCCCCTCCGGCTGCGGTAAGTCCACCGTTCTGCGCACCCTCAACCGTATGCACGAGGTCATCCCCGGCGCCTACGTCAAGGGTGAGATCCTCTTGGATGGACAGAACATCTACGGCTCCAAGGTTGACCCGGTGTCTGTCCGCAACACCATCGGCATGGTATTCCAGAAGGCCAACCCGTTCCCGACCATGTCCATCGAGGACAACGTTGTCGCCGGCCTGAAGCTGTCCGGTGAGAAGAACAAGAAGAAGCTCAAGGAAGTCGCCGAGAAGTCCCTGCGCGGCGCTAACCTCTGGGACGAGGTGAAGGACCGTCTGGATAAGCCGGGCGGCGGCTTGTCGGGTGGTCAGCAGCAGCGCCTGTGCATCGCCCGTGCGATTGCCGTGGAGCCGGAGGTTCTCCTCATGGATGAGCCGTGCTCGGCGCTGGACCCGATTTCCACCCTGGCTGTTGAGGACCTCATCCACGAGCTGAAGGAAAACTTCACCATCGTTATCGTGACCCACAACATGCAGCAGGCAGCCCGCGTGTCCGATAAGACTGGTTTCTTCTCTCTAGAGGCCACCGGCAAGCCGGGCCACCTCGTCGAGTTCGATGACACCACCAAGATCTTCGAAAACCCGTCCAAGAAGGACACCGAGGATTACATCTCTGGCCGCTTCGGCTAAATGCCACTAGTGCCCAAAGCCGGCGCCCTCTCTCACCTGTTTAAGGTCTAGGAGAGGCGCCGGCTTTCTTGTGCTTCGGATCGAGCCGGGTGGATCACCCACGCCCACACGCCTGCCTAGTTGCGGAATTGGCGCTCGAGCTCCGCCATGCGGGCTTCCATCTCGGCGTCGCGCTGCTCCTGGTCGCGCTTGCGCATATAGCGATCCGGGTCCAAGCCCGTGGCCAGGTAGATGATGCGCCCGGCAGCGGCGGCACAATGATCTGCGAATCGCTCGTAGTAGCGTGACAGCTGCGAAGTCTCCACGGCTTGGCGCACCGTTCCCTTCCACTCCCGCTGGGTCAGCATGCGCAGCAGGTGATGGTTGATGTCATCCACGGCATCGTCATCTTCGGTCAGGCGCAGCGCGAGCTCCGGATCGCGGGTGATGAGGATGTCTTTGAGCCCTGCAGACATGTCGAGGACGAGGCGGGTGTACTCCTCGAAATAGCCCATGATTTCTGCCGGTACAACCGGCTCTGGGTGGCGGCGACGCGCGCTCGTTGCAATGTGCTGGGATAGGCGGCCCATGCGGTAGAAATCTTCCACAATATAGATGGAGGAGATCACTTGGCGTAGGTCCTTGGCCATGGGGTTCTCCAAGGCCAGAAGGGACACCGCACGGTCTTCACAGCGCGTGCGGACCTCATCCAGTTCATCGCGCAGCGACACGGCCTCCTCAGCTGGTTGCAGGGAAGCCTCGATTAATGCCTGGGAGGCAAGAGTCATCAACCTGTGGACGGTCGTGCTCATGATGATCAGATCATGGGCAAAGTTATCCAACTGTTCACGGTAAGCAGCGCGCATGCCACGTACTTTAGCCCAACTATTGGTCTAGTGCCTGTCGGGCAACACGATCAAGGCAGGTTCTGCTCTTAGCCTCCGGAGTGCATGATCTCCGCGCCTTCCGGCACAGTGGCATCCTCCGGATCATCGAGCCAACCCTCGGGAAGGACTACCTTGGCGGGTGAGCCCTGGCGGCCGCGGGCACCATCGGCGTCGTCGGCAAGCGCGGGCGAGTCGGCCCACGGCGCCAATAGCTCGCGCAGATCCTCCAAGGAATTGACGCGAGAAAGCCCCGCACGTACCTGTCCGCCCACGGGAAAACCACGCAGGTACCAGCCAATGTGCTTGCGAATATCGCGGCTGGCTTGAGCCTCGCCCTCATGCTGGGCCAGAAGCTCCGCATGGCGGATCATGATGCGCGTGACTTCGCCTAGCGTGGGCTCCGGCGGCACCGGCTCACCCCGCAGGTGGGCGGAGAGCTCCGCGAAGAGCCACGGGCGTCCCAAACAGCCACGGCCTACGACGACGCCGTCACATCCCGTTTGCTCCATCATGTCGTGCGCATCGGTTGCCTTGAAGATATCGCCGTTACCCAAGACCGGGATGCCGGTGTCCGCCAAGTGTTCCTTCAAGCGGGCAATCTCACCCCAGTCGGCGTGGCCGGAGTAGCGTTGTGCCGCCGTGCGACCGTGTAGAGCGACGGCTGCGGCACCCTCAGCAACGGCGATCCGGCCGGCGTCGAGGTGCGTTTTGTGCTCGTCATCGATGCCGACGCGCATCTTGACGGTGACTGGAATGTCCGTGCCCTCCGTCGCTTTGACAGCCGCAGCAATGATGTTGCCAAACAAACGGCGCTTATAGGGCAGGGCAGAACCACCGCCGCGGCGCGTGACCTTGGGAACCGGGCAGCCGAAGTTCATGTCGATGTGGTCTGCGAGGTTCTCGTCCACGATCATTTTGGCCGCCTTGTACGTGTACTCCGGATCGACGGTGTACAGCTGCAGTGAGCGCGGCTGTTCTTGTGGGTCAAACGTGGTCATGTGCAAGGTCTTTGGGTTGCGCTCAACGAGGGCGCGTGCGGTGACCATTTCACACACGTAGAGGCCGGAGACGGTTCCGGTCTTCGCTATCTCTTGCTCGCGGCACAGCACGCGAAAGGCCACGTTGGTCACGCCCGCCATAGGGGCGAGGACAACGGGGGAGTTGAGCTGGATTTTTCCGATAGCAAGAGTCACGCCGCCAATTGTGCGCGGAACAAGCCTAGGGTGGCAAATTCTGATGAAAAAAGTGAGGGGTGCACACGGTTTGGGGCAGAGTGCGGTAAATTCGCCACCGATTCGCTAGTGTGGTGCATGTAACTAATAGGAAAGGACCGTAACCTAGGTCTTTTCTGCACATAAAAGGAGGACTCATGTCTGAGAGAATTGCATACGCGCCGTTTGAAAAGCTCGTTATGAGCGCTGACGAGGCAGCTAAGTTCGTCAATCACGGTGACCGTGTGGGAATCTCCGGCTTTACTGGTGCTGGCTACCCCAAGGCCCTGCCTACCGCCATCGCGGAAAAGGCAAAGGCAGCGCACGAGGCGGGTGAAGAGTTCAAGATTGACGTCTTCTCTGGCGCTTCGACTGCCCCGGACTGCGACGGCGTGCTGGCTGAGGCTAACGCCATTCGCTTCCGCTCCCCGTACAACTCCGACCCAGTTCTGCGTGGCCGCTTCAACGACGGCTCCGCGCTGTACCAGGACATCCACCTTTCGCACTCCGGTCAGCAGGTCGAGGAGGGCTTCTACGGTGACTTCCAGGTAGCCATTATTGAGGCCGTGCGTATCGACGAGAACGGAAACATCATTCCGTCCTCGGCCGTGGGCAACAACCTCGAATACATTGAGGCCGCCGACAAGATCATCATCGAGGTGAACGAGTGGCAGTCCCTCAACCTTGAGGGCATGCACGATATCTACCGGATTGAGAAGCTGCCGAACCGTCAGCCCATTCCGATCACCAAGCCGGCCGACCGCGTTGGAACCACCTACATTGAGATCCCGGAAGAAAAGGTCGTGGCAGTGGTCAAGACCGACGCTCCGGACCGCAACGCACCGTTCAAGGCTCCGGATGAGGTCTCCGAGAAGATTGCTGCGAACTTCATCGAGTTCCTTGAGGGCGAGGTCGCTGCCGGCCGCCTTGAGTATGACAAGTTCATCATGCAGTCCGGTGTGGGTAACGTCCCGAACGCTGTGATGGCCGGCCTGCTGGACTCCAAGTTTGAAAACATTCAGGCGTACACCGAGGTTATCCAGGACGGCATGCTGGATCTGATCGACGCCGGCAAGATGACCGTCGCCTCTGCTACCTCCTTCGCTCTGTCCCCGGAGTACGCGGACAAGATGAACGCTGAGGCTGAGCGCTACGCCAAGCACATCATCCTGCGCCCGCAGCAGGTGTCCAACCACCCGGAGGTTATTCGCCGCGTTGGCCTGATTTCCTCCAACGGCATGATTGAGGGCGACATTTACGGCAACATCAACTCCACCAACGTTTCCGGTTCCCGCATCATGAACGGTACCGGCGGCTCCGGTGACTTCACCCGTAACGCTTACATCTCCACCTTCGTCTCCCCGTCGGTGGCCAAGGATGGCGCAATCTCCGCCATCGTGCCGTTTGTGTCCCACACCGACCACACCGAGCACGACACCATGGTCATCATCACCGAGTACGGTGTGGCGGACCTGCGTGGTCTCGCTCCGAAGGAGCGCGTGGAGAAGGTTATCGCCGTGGCGCACCCGGACTACCGCCCGCTGCTTGAGGAATACTACGAGCGTGCCAAGGCTAATAAGTTCCAGCACACCCCGCACGATCTGAAGACCGCCTTTGACTTCCAGGTGAACTTCATGGAGAAGGGTGACATGCGCGGTTAATCGCTCATGCCGCTCGGTCGTGGCCCTTACCGCTGGAGGTGAGGGCCATTTCCTTTTCCTTAGTGTCACCTACTAAGATGGATGGGCGTTGGGCCTTTAGCTCAGTTGGTAGAGCTACGGACTTTTAATCCGCAGGTCGCGGGTTCGAGCCCCGCAGGGCCCACAGAAAGAGCCGCCTTCGGGCGGCTCTTTTGCGTTGTAGGGTGGCCCACTCAGCAGGCTTTGCTCCTCTAGCTCTTCACGAGCTTCCGGATGGCCCGCATGGCCTCCTCTAGCTTCTCTGTGGCTACTTGCCCGTCCTCGGCGGCGGCTCCTGCCACGCAGTGCTCTATGTGGTCTTCTAGCAGCGCTAGGGAGACGTTCTCGAGCGCTGAGGTGACCGCGGAGATCTGCGTGATGATGTCGATGCAATATTGGTCTTCCGCAATCATGCGGTGGATGCCTCTGGTTTGGCCCTCGATGCGCTTGAGACGCGCTAAGTATTTTGCCTTTTGCTCGCTATCGGAGTTGTAGCCGTGAACGCCGGGCTCGTGGCAGGAGCAAGTATCGCGCTGGTCAGCCATGGTTTTCCGCCTTTCTGCCGGGGCGATTTGGTTAAGTAGGGATGTCTCCAGTATATTTTTACAAAGTTGCCTCAAGGCAACGGGCCCCCATCGTCTAGCGGCCTAGGACACCGCCCTTTCACGGCGGCGGCACGGGTTCGAATCCCGTTGGGGGTACCAACACTAACGTGTTGGTACATAAGTCAATATGTATGGCCCTGTGGCGCAGTTGGTTAGCGCGCCGCCCTGTCACGGCGGAGGTCGCGGGTTCAAGTCCCGTCAGGGTCGCCATACCAAGCCTCGGAGCGGTGTTTGTAGAAACACGCTTCGAGGCTTGAATTGTTTTGCTTGTCATAGCCCACTCAAGGCGGGGTCGGGACCGATAGGTCTAGGTGCTGTGCGGCAGTCGCGTGGACGGTACTTCTTTACTCTTAAAAACCGTATATGACATGCTGATTTGGTGTGTTTCTCAAGCTTTGTGTAGAGTACTTATTCGTGCCCAGCGCACAAGAGATAATTGAAAATGGCCCTGTGGCGCAGTTGGTTAGCGCGCCGCCCTGTCACGGCGGAGGTCGCGGGTTCAAGTCCCGTCAGGGTCGCCGAAGTCCTTGTGGCTTCTGGCCAGATAGCTCAGTCGGTAGAGCACACGCCTGAAAAGTGTGGGGTCGCCAGTTCGATCCTGGCTCTGGCCACAAGAAAGCCCCCTCCAGTACTGGAGGGGGCTCTTTTGTTTCCTTGTTCCCCCGGAGTTGCTCTAGTGGTCTGCTGCTTTTTGGTTTAATGGGGCACCATGACTACTTCAGTTGCGCACCAAACCGATCGATCCCGCTTCGTCATCACCGTCGATGGCGAGGAAGCAGGCTTCGCTGAATACAGTGACTCCGCCACCACGCGCGAATTTACGCACACGGAAATTTTTGAGTCTTTTCAAGGCCAAGGCCTGTCCAAACCTCTGATTAAGGCGGCGTTGGATGATGACTCGACGGCAGGCCGCCAAGTCATCCCAACGTGCAGCGCCGTGGCGCGGTTCATCGAGAAGAACCCCGAGTACCAGCGGTTGACCGCCCGCGAGGGCAGCCTCTAAATACGGAGTCGGCCGCCCTTAGATGTAGTAGTCCGGGTCCACCAGCTTGATGCGTTCGTCCTTCTTGCGAGGACGGTTCTTAGCGGGAATACCCGTAGCGGTGTGATACGCGGGCACATCTTTCGTCACCACGGCGTTAGCGCCTACCGCGGAGCCCTCACCGATAGTGATGGGGCCCAGCACCTTGGCGCCGGCGCCGATAGTCACATTATCCCCAATCGTTGGGTGGCGCTTTGTCTGCGTGAGAACTTGGCCGCCGAGCGTGACACCGTGGTAAAGCATAACGCCATCGCCGATCTCGGCAGTCTCACCAATGACGATTCCCATTCCGTGGTCAATGAAGAAGCGCCGACCAATTGTGGCGCCGGGGTGGATCTCAATTCCGGTGAAGAAGCGGTTCACCTGGGCCAAGATGCGTGCCGGCCCGCGCCAGCCACGCTTCCACATGCGGTGGGCAATGCGGTGCGCCCAAATAGCGTGGAGGCCGGAGTAGACCACGGCGTTCTCGACGTCGCCGCGCGCGGCCGGATCATGCTCGCGCGCGTTGGCGAGGTCTTCACGAATCATCTTCAAGATGTGCATGCAAACCATCCTATCTAGAAAGAAAAAGCGCCCCCTAGCACAGAGGGCGCTTTTATTCGGGGTGCTCACCGCAGTGCGCTTTGCGACGCCCCGCGGAAAGCCACGCTGGGAACTCTAAGCCTCGCGGATGTCCTCGAAGAGGATGGTGGAGACATAACGCTCACCAAAGTCCGGGGCGACAACCACGATGGTCTTGCCCTTGAACTCTTCGCGTGCAGCCAGCTTGAGAGCAGCGGAGACGTTGGCACCGGAGGAAATGCCGACGAGCAGGCCCTCCTCGGTGGCCAGCTTGCGGGCAGTGGAGACAGATTCCTCGGTGGTGGCGGTGAGAACCTCGTTGAGGATCTCGCGGTCCAGAACCTCCGGGACGAAGTTAGCGCCGATGCCCTGGATCTTGTGCGGGCCTGCCTTGCCCTCGGACAGGACGGGGGAGTCGGAGGGCTCTACAGCTACCAAGTAGGTATCCGGGTTCTGGGAGCGCAGGTAGCGACCAACGCCGGTGACGGTGCCGCCGGTGCCGACGCCGGCTACGAAAGCATCAACCTTGCCCTCGGCGTCCTCCCAGATCTCGGGGCCGGTGGTTGCCTCGTGGATCTTCGGGTTTGCTTCATTAGCGAACTGGGAAGCCAGGATCGCGTTGGGGGTTTCGGCAATAATTTCGTTGGCCTTCTCTACGGCACCCTTCATTCCGGCAGCGCCCGGGGTCAACACGATCTCAGCGCCATAAGCGCGCAGCAGCACCTTGCGCTCGTTAGACATGGTCTCCGGCATGGTCAGGATGACCTTGTAACCCTGGGCTGCGCCGACAAGCGCCAAGCCAATACCGGTGTTGCCGGAGGTGGCTTCAACGATGGTGCCGCCCGGCTTCAGCTCGCCGGCTTCTACGGCGGTGTCGACAATCGCCTTGGCGATGCGGTCCTTGACGGAATTTGCGGGGTTGAAGGACTCAACCTTCACGAGCACCTCGGCGCCGAGGCCCTCGGTCAAACGGTTGAGGCGGACCAGCGGGGTTCCGCCGATGGTTTCTAGAATGTTGTCGTATACAGCCACGATGTGGACTCCTTGTAAATAACTTCCGATGTACAGCAGACACCTTACACCCCGCTACTAGACAAAGTAGTATATAAATTCTGAACAGAGCATTCGGGCATGGTATGTGGGATTTGGGGTGACGGAGTAGGGCGCGGTGCGATTTAGAATTACCCCCGTCGGACGGTTATACTTCGCAAATAGTGTTCACCTACCCCCGTTTCAGGCGGGGAATGTGGGTGCACCTGCTGGTTACCCCCGAGTAAGAGAGAGCCTCATGGAGCCGCACCGACTCAAGGATGATGACGAAGCCGTACGCGCAGCGCTATCGTCGCTGAAGACCGCAACGGGAATTCCCGTTACGATGTACGGAACCTTGCTGCCGGATAATCGTTTGCAGATTACCCACTGGGTAGGTCTGCGCACCCCGGCCTTGCAGAACTTGGTGATTGACGCGAATGTGGGCGTCGGCGGGCGCGTTGTCAGCACTCGCCGCGCTGTAGGTGTATCCGATTACACCCGCGCCACGACGATCAGCCACGAGAACGACCGTTACATCCAGGATGAGGGACTGCACTCCATCGTGGCGGTGCCGGTGACTGTGCAGCGTGAGATCCGCGGCGTTCTTTATGTTGGTGTTCATTCGCCGGTCCGCTTGGGTGACAAGGTCATCGAGGAGGTCACCATGACCGCCCGCTGCCTCGAGCAGGATTTAGCGGTTAATTCCGCACTGCGCCGCGCCGATGGGGGCAAGGGCGGCGCCGCTCGCGGGCACGTGATGAACGGCGCCGAATGGGAGCAGGTGCGCTCGACGCACTCCAAGCTGCGGATGCTGGCTAACCGCGTCAACGATGAGGACCTCCGCAAGGAATTGGAAGCCCTCTGCGACCAGATGGTCTCCCCGGTGCGCGTGAAGCAGACCACCAAGTTGTCTGCGCGCGAGCTCGATGTTTTGTCTTGCGTGGCGTTGGGGCACACCAACGTTGAGGCGGCAGAGGAAATGGGCATCGGAGCCGAAACGGTGAAGTCTTATCTGCGTTCTGTCATGCGCAAACTGGGTGCCCACACCCGCTATGAAGCGGTCAATGCGGCCCGTCGTATCGGCGCGCTGCCCTGATTGTAGGTAAGTTGGGTGGGCGTGAAAGACCAATTTATTGTCTCCGGTGGGGCGCGCCTGCAGGGCACCGTCAAGGTGGACGGTGCCAAAAACAGTGTGCTGAAGCTGATGGCTGCGGCACTGTTGGCGGAGGGCACGACCACGCTGACCAACTGTCCTGAAATTCTTGATGTTCCCCTGATGCGCAAGGTCCTCGAAGGTCTCGGGTGCTCAGTGGAGATCGATGGCCACACAGTGCGCATCACCACTCCGGCCGAGCTGCACTCCAACGCGGACTTCGACGCCGTGCGGCAGTTCCGCGCGTCCGTGTGCGTGCTAGGTCCGCTGACGGCGCGGTGCGGTCACGCCAAGGTGGCTTTGCCGGGTGGAGATGCCATTGGCTCCCGCCCCTTGGACATGCACCAGTCCGGACTCGAAAAAATGGGTGCGAGCACGCGTATTGAGCACGGTGCCGTCGTAGCGGAGGTTGACCACCTGCACGGCGCAAGCATCAAGCTCGATTTCCCCTCTGTGGGCGCCACAGAGAATATTCTTACCGCTGCCGTGCTTGCCGACGGCGAAACTCAGCTCCACAACGCCGCCCGCGAACCGGAAATCGTCGATCTGTGCCTGATGCTTAAGGAAATGGGTGCTGACATCACTGGTGAAGGTACGTCCACCATCACGATTCGCGGTGTGGACAAGCTTCAGCCGACGGAACACGAGGTCATCGGTGACCGCATCGTGGCCGGGACGTGGGCCTATGCCGCAGTCATGACGCGCGGAGATATTACGGTGGGCGGCATCGCTCCCAAGCACCTGCACCTGCCTTTGGAAAAGCTCAAGTCGGCCGGTGCCGATATTGAGGACTATGTCAACGGCTTCCGCGTGCGTATGGATGGGCGCCCCACCGCCGTGGACTACCAAACGCTGCCTTACCCAGGCTTTCCAACGGATCTTCAGCCCATCGCTATTGGACTGTCCGCGGTTGCGGAAGGTACTTCCATAATTACGGAGAACGTGTTCGAGTCCCGTTTCCGATTCGTCGATGAGATGTTGCGCCTCGGCGCCGACGCTCAGGTGGATGGCCACCATGTTGTCATCCGCGGCCAGGAGCGGTTGTCTTCAACGCATGTCTGGAGCTCCGACATTCGCGCGGGCGCCGGTTTGGTGCTCTCTGCGCTCTGTGCAGATGAGACGACTACCGTCCACGATGTTTTCCACATCGATCGCGGATATCCCAACTTTGTAGAGAACCTGCAAACGCTGGGGGCGACCATCGAGCGCACTCAGGAGGAAGAGCTCTACTAGGCAGCAGTGCTTGGCGACGTCCCCATGTAACACACCGTTTCGGTGAACTACCTGGGGATTTGTTGTTTGTTGGGGGTGTGCGTATATTTATCGAGGTCGCCGCGAGGTAGCCGGGAAGTTAACTGGTGGTAGATGTTCGGGCAATGTTTGTTCGGCGGGTTTGACTTTGGTTGAGCTTGTTGGGTAAGGTTGTTCGGGCCGCCGCAAGAGGGTTAACGTTTGGTTAACTTTTGTTGTGGTGTGCGGATGATGTTTGAGAACTCAATAGTGT
>NZ_KV813881.1:0-216 GCF_001813755.1 Corynebacterium sp. HMSC074H12 | reverse complement strand
GCCGTATTCAGGAATGCTGTTTGCCTGTGCGTGTATTGACCAGCGGCAACAGTCCTGGCTTGATGCCCACCGTCAAGCGTTTGACTACTTTGGTGGGGTCTGCCAGGTTGTTGTCCCCGATAACGCGTCGACGGCATCAAACGCGATCAGCACTGCCGATAGGAATCGGAAGGTCAACGACACTTACCAGCAGTTCTTGGAGCACTACAACACAGC
>NZ_KV813880.1:0-469 GCF_001813755.1 Corynebacterium sp. HMSC074H12 | reverse complement strand
GGCTCGAAGGTTGCGGCATTGGTGGGGTTACCCGGCTCGATCGGAGTTGCCGGAATCGAGCCCTCATCCTTCGGGTTAGAGCCCTTGTCCTTCTCATCCTCATCCGGGATGCCGTCACCATCGTCATCCTCATCAGTGGTGTCAGGCGTACCGTCACCATCGGTATCCAGCTTGAAGTTCGCCTTCACCTCATCGGTGGTCTCATCCGGGTAAGTCACCGTGACAGGAACATCAAACTCTTCCCTGGTGTCCTTGTTCAGCTTGGACTCATCCGGGAACGTCACGGTGATCTCACCAGTGTTCTCGTCGATCTCAACGACGTAGCCCTCAGGAGCCTTGAAGTCCTCACCAATGGTGAACTTCGAGTCCGCAGGAACCTCTACGTCCTTACCATCCTTATCAGTGAAGGTCGGAGAAGACTTCGTCTCCTCACCAGGAACAACCAGCTCGGACTTGTACTCCGGCTCGA
>NZ_KV813879.1:0-39940 GCF_001813755.1 Corynebacterium sp. HMSC074H12 | reverse complement strand
CCAACCCAACCGGGCTGGATATCAGGTGTCTACCTAACAGGGTTCAGGTCCCCTGGCCCTGCTCGTCGTCTGAAACGACAATTCGGATCGCCAGCGGTCGGGCGATTGACGCTGCCGCTGAAGCTCAAGTGTGGGTCGTTGATGGAAGTTACTACCAGGAGGGGGAGAGTGAGGCGGTGGGCTAGATCTCTTTTAGGCGATTCCGCTTGGAGGCGAAGAGAACGCCTCCGCCGGTGATGATTGCGGCGGCAACAAGGTAATACGCCGGGGCGAGTTGGTTGTCGGTTTTGTCAATGAGCCAAGTGGCGATCATGGGCGCTGTGCCGCCGAAGACAGCGTTTGCCGTGTTGAAGGTGAGAGCAAAGCCGGAAAGGCGAACATGGGTGGGGAACTGTTCGGAGAGGAAGGAGGGGAGGACGCCGTCGTTAAGCGCAAGCACGCCGCCGAGGCATACTTGAATGACGATGACGAGGAAAATGCCGGCGCCGTCGAGAAGCATGAACGCAGGGACGATGAAGAGTCCCATGAAAAGTGCAGCGCACAGCATGGTCGTGCGGCGGCCCAGGCGGTCCGATAGCAGGCCGGTGAGAAGCGCGAAGCCGATATAGAACGCGGAAGCGACCGACGACGCAATGAAGGCAGGTGTCTCCGCCATGCCCAGCTCCTGGGAGAGGTAGGTGGGCAAATAGGTCAGGATGACGTAGAAACCAATGGCGTTGAGAACCGCGCCCGAGAAGGCAATTGCCAGGGCCTTGGGATATTTGATGACCTCGCGAAGAGGGGATTCCTCCGTGTCATCTTGATTCTCAAAGCGGGAAGACTCGTCGGCGTTGCGGCGAATCCACAGGCCATAAAGGCCCAGAGGTAGTGCGATGAGGAAGGGGACGCGCCAACCCCAAGAAATGAGAGCATCGTCGTCAAGCACGCCGGTGAGTAGTGCCGCGATGAGAGAACCCAGCAGCAGGCCGGATGCCGTGGCGGAAGGCACGATTGCGGCGTAGATACCCCGCTTATGCGTCGGAGCGATTTCCGCCAGGTGCGTGGCTGCGCCGGCATATTCGCCCGCCGCGGAGAAACCTTGGACCATACGGGAAAGCAGAAGCAGCAGAGTGGCGGCGAATCCGATGGTTTCATAGCTGGGGAGGAAGCCGATCACGGCTGTCGCCAGCGACATCATCGTGATCGAAACCGTCAGGGTTTGAATTCGTCCATGTTTGTCACCAAAGTGTCCCCACACAATTCCGCCGAGTGGGCGGACGAGGAAGGAGAGCGCAAAGAGCGCGAATGTCATGATGAGCGCGCGGCGCCCTTCCATCTCCGGGAAGAAGACCCGGGAGATAATGGCCGACATATAAATGTAGGCCGCATAGTCGAACCATTCGATGAATGTTCCTATGAAGGACGCCTTGATAGCGCTGCGGTGTTGTGTGGAATCGGGGTCTGGTGGTGCTTGGGTTGACGTGGACATAGCTTCCACCGTACAGAAACTATGTGTGCCCCACGTCACTTACTTTCTAAGCGTTCACGCTTTCCCGGTCGTTCTCGTCAGCGTTCATGATGTCATTGACGCCGCCTTCGGCAGCATCCCAAGTTGCCTGATCTTGGATGCCGGCGCGCTTGGCGACGATGGTGGCACACAGCGCCTGACCGGTGACGTTGACGGCGGTGCGTCCCATATCAATGATGGGTTCGATGGCGAGCAAGAGGCCGACGCCTGCCAGCGGGAGACCCAGTGTGGAGAGCGTCAGTGTCAACATAACGGTGGCGCCTGTCGTGCCGGCAGTAGCTGCGGAACCAATGACGGAAACGAAGATGATGAGAAGGTATTGGGTCGGGGAAAGGTCAATTCCGTAGAACTGCGCAATGAAGATGGCGGCGATAGCCGGGTAGACGGAAGCGCAGCCGTCCATCTTCGTGGTAGCGCCGAGCGGGATGGCGAAGGAGGCGTATTCGCGAGGCACACCCATAGCCCTCTCCGTAAAGCGCTGGGTAACCGGCATGACTCCCATAGAAGAACGGGTGACGAAACCGAGGGAGAATACTGGCCATACGCGCTTGTAGAAGCCAATGATTGGAATGCGGTTGAACGCGAGGACGGCAGGGTAGACCACAACAATGACAAGGGCGAGCCCGACATACATCGCGAGGACGAACTTGCCCAAGGAGCTCAGCGCATCCCAGCCGTAGGTAGACACGGCTTTACCGATGAGGGCGGCGGTGCCAATCGGGGCGAGACGGATGATCCACCAGAGAACCACCTGGATGACCTTGAGGAAGGATTCGGTAAAGCGCAGGAAGGGATCGGCTGCCTTGCCAGCCTTGACCGCTGCGATGCCCAGAGCCAAAGAAATGACAAGGAGCTGAAGGGCGCCGAAGCTGAGGGAGACTTCGCCGTCGCTAAGCGAAGCTTTGAGTCCAAAGAAGTTGGCGGGGACGAGTTGCTGGAGGAATGCGGTCCAGGAGCCAACGTTGGAGGGATCGGCGGCGGTGGAGGCGTCGACAGTCGTGCCTACGCCTGGCTTCATCACGAGGGCGACGAGAATGCCAGCCAAGACGGAGAAGAAGGCCGTAATGGCGAACCATACAAGAGTGGAGATTGCCAGCGAGGCGGCGTTAGCCACCTTGCGCAGGTTGGCAACCGAGGTGACGACAGCCGCGAAGATGAGCGGCGGGACCATCACTTTGAGCAATTGGACGTACGCGCCGCCGACGCCGGACAAGGTATCGGAGAGCCACGAGGACTCCATGCCGGAAGCGATGAATCCGAGAATAAGGCCGATAATGAGGCCGGCGATGACCTGGGCGCCAAAGCCGGTGGCCCACGAGGGCAGCGTGCGCGAGGATGCGCGGGAGGAAGTGTCGGACACGAGATTTTCCTTCTAGACAGTGTTGTATAGAAATGGACCATTTGGTTCGGTAAAATCATACCGATCGGTTCATTAGAACATGTAACACCGTACGCTGCCCAGAAATTCCCCCGCAAATTATGGGATGCGCTTGGTCCACTCGTCGTTGAGGAACTTGGTGTCGACGAGGTGGCGGGCGGCGGCGAGTGTGTCGTCGGAAAGCTCGGCGTCGACGGCGCCATAGCGGGTGGCAAACTCGGTAGCCATAGTCTCGATGATTTCCTCGCGCGGCACGCCGGTTTGGCGGCGCAGCGGGTCCACGCGCTTCTTTGCGCTGGCTAGGCCCTTGGAAGAGACCTTGACCTTGCCGATGCGTAGGACCTCCATCATCTTGTCTGCATCGATGTCATAGCTCATCGTGGTGTGGTGGAGTACCGCGCCCTTCCGGCGCTTTTGGGCGGCACCGCCAATCTTTCCGCCGTCCGACGTGATGTCATTAATCGGCACGTACCAGGCATTGACACCAAGCTTTCCGAGCGCCGCGAGAACCCATTGGTCTAGATATTCGTAGCTAGCCTCATAGGAATAACCGGCCACGAGCGAGTCTGGGGCGTACAGGGAATAAGTCACGCAGTTGCCGCCCTCCATAAACATTGCGCCACCACCGGAGATTCGGCGCACTGGAATGATGCCGTGCTTGTCGACGCCCTCCTGGTCCAACTCGTTGGCATAGGACTGGTAGGAACCGAAGACGACGGCGCGGTCCTCCCATTCCCAGAAGCGGAGCGTGGGCCCGCGCTTTCCTTCCGCGACTTCGTTGAGGAGGACTTCATCGAGGGCAACGTTTACTGGGGTAGGTAGAACCCCAGGACGCAGGATCTCCCAGCTGTGGTCGGTGAAATCGGTGCCGCCTGACAGCGCGCGCTTGACCGTGACAGCTAGGTGGTGGGTGTCGAATCCGTGGAGAGCTACGGGTGAATCGATTCGCGCCAGGGCGGCATCGAGGCGGGATTGGATGTCCTCGGTGCTTGTGGCAGTAGTGATGCCGACCAGCGCTGGGGCTAGTGCCTCGTAGGCCTCTTCCGGTTCGAGGAAGAAATCGCCAGAGACCTTGGCTGCGGTAACGGTGCTGTCGGCGTCAATATCGAGATCGACGACGAGTAGTTTGCCGCCGGGGACTTTGAGCTCGAAGTGTTCAGTTTGGTTCATGGTGTTCAGGGTACTCAGGTATGGCGGTGTGACGATTGGGGGAGTAGACCATTTAATGAATCCGAAAGTTGGGATGGGGGTAGCTAATGTTTGTTGGTTGTGTCTATGGAAGTAGTAAGGGGTCACGTAGAGGGTTGCTGTTGGGTGCTACGTTGCGGGCGCAAGTTAGTGCGTTAATGTTTCGTTCTAGAATATGGGGAGGAAATGTAGGGCTAGGCTGGCAGGCGTTTGAAGTGCTCAAAAAGGCTGTAATCTAATCGTTATAGCTAATATGACCTGCGGCTACGCGCGATTTTGACAAAAGAAGGGGATGCGGCGGTGGCGCATTGTTGTGTCGTCAGTATGGTGGGGGTCAACGCAAACGAAATAGCAAATCGTTCCCCAATCCCCTGGGATTTATGGGGGTAGAGATGAAAGCTATCGTTTGCCATCGAGATATAGACCAAATGTAGAAAGGTTTAGAGAAACAATGGGTAAGAACATCAAGGATCTGTTTAACGCAACCGCATACGACAAGGCCGGCGAGAAGCTGGGCTCCGTCAAGGAGGTCTTCGTCGACGAGCAGTCCGGTCAGCCGACTTTCGTTGAGGTCAACCACGGTCTGTTCGGTATGAGCTCCAGCTTGGTTCCGCTCCGTGGTCACGATTTCACCGGTGATGAGCTCAAGCTGGCTTTCTCTAAGGACCGCATCGAGAACGCGCCGGATTTTGACTCCGATAAGCCGCTGACTCCTGAGGCGCAGGCGGACATCTTCAAGCACTACGACCTCGAGAACGCACAGGACGTAACCACCTACCGTGACGAGCGTGATGAGCGCGCTGGCGTTGCCGGTGCTGGCGTAGCTGGCGCTGGTGTTGCCGGTGCTGGTGCAGGTGCACACGCTAAGGATGAGACTGCTGCTACCAGCAGCAACCTCACCAACAATGAGGGCGAGGTTATCCGCTCCGAGGAGCGCTTGGACGTCAACAAGGAGCGCGTGGCCACCGGCGAGGCGCGCCTGCGCAAGTACGTCGTGACCGATACCGAGACCGTCGAGGTTCCGGTTGAGCGCGAAGAGGTTCGCGTCGAGCGCACCCCGATTTCCGAGGCTGACGCTGCCAACTACACCGGCACCATCGGTGATAACGGCGCGGAGGAAGCTTCCGTCACCCTGCACGAAGAGCGCGTGAATGTAGAGAAGAAGACCGTCCCGGTGGAGAAGGTTAACCTTTCCAAGGAGACCATCAAGGACACCGAGACCCACACCGAGGATCTGCGCAAGGAGCAAATCGATACCGACGGCATCACCGAGACCCGCAAGTAATCTCGGTTAAGGGCTAAGAGGCTGGAGCTGCAAAGCTCCAGCTTTTCGCGTTTTGGGTTTGTTCAGTATTTTCTGGTCTTGAACAGGGTGGAAAACGCAAGGCCAAGCCAGTAGGTTTGAATCATGTCACGTTTTAGCCCACTGAATTGGCCCGTTGTGCGCCAAATCCGGAACAAGGATGCCTTCGGCCGCGACGTGTCCACGCAGTCGGCTAAGAGTGAAGACCTGCGCGGACGCACCGTTGACGCGGACCGCGTCGTCCAGTCGGTCTGCCCCTACTGCGCAGTGGGTTGTTCTCAGCGCGTTTATGTCAAGGATGACCGCGTCATCCAAATCGAGGGCGACCCAGATTCCCCGATTTCCCGCGGCCGCCTGTGTCCCAAGGGCTCTGCTTCTGAGCAGCTTATTAATTCCTCGACACGCATCACCACGATCAAGTACCGAGCGCCCTATGCCACCGAATGGCAGGAGCTCGACGAAGAAACCGCGATGGATATGATCGCGGACCGTTTCGTGGAGGCGCGCGCGAGGCACTGGGAGGACGTCGATAAGCACGGGCGTCGTCTCAACCGCACCATGGGCATTGCGGGCCTGGGTGGTGCGACGCTAGATAATGAGGAGAACTACCTCATTAAGAAACTGTTTACCGCCACCGGCGCGATCCAGGTGGAAAACCAGGCGCGCATATGACACTCCGCCACTGTTCCTAGTCTAGGAACGTCGTTTGGCCGCGGCGGCGCAACCCAACCGCTGCAGGATATGGCGAATGCGGACTGCATCGTCATCGAGGGTTCTAATATGGCGGAATGCCACCCCGTGGGATTCCAATGGGTCGTGGAAGCCAAGAAGCGTGGTGCGCGCATTATCCACGTGGATCCGCGCTACACACGTACGTCTGCCTTTGCGAACCGCCACATCGGCATTCGCGGAGGCACGGACGTGGTGCTGCTCGGCGCGATTATCAAGTACGTGCTGGATAATGACCTGTATTTCCACGATTACGTGGTGAATTACACGAACGCGGCGTCGATCATCTCGCCGGATTTCCAGGACACCGAGGATTTGGAGGGCTTGTTCTCCGGGTACGACGCGGAGAAAGGCAAGTACGTCACGGACTCGTGGCAGTACGTGCAAAAGCCTGAGGGCTCCTCGTGGAACGTGGAGAAGGACCTGACGCTGGAGGATCCGAACACGGTCTTCCAGATTCTCAAGCGCCACTACTCGCGCTACACCCCGGAGATGGTGGAGGAGACCTGTGGCATTTCGCCGGAGGACTTCTACTACTTGGCGGACTCGATTGCGCAGAACTCCACCCCGGAGCGCACCACGTGCTTCGCCTACGCGCTGGGCTTTACACAGCACACCCTGGGCGCACAGTTCATCCGTACCGCGGCGATCCTGCAGCTGCTCATGGGCAACGTGGGACGACCTGGCTCGGGCATCATGGCCTTGCGCGGGCATGCCTCGATTCAGGGTTCGACGGATATCCCGACTCTGTTCAATTCGCTTCCGGGTTACCTGCCGATGCCGCACGCGGATCAGGAGACCTGGGAAGATTACCTGGATTCCTTCCGGCAGGAAGACCAGAAGGGTTTCTGGCAGCTGGGTGAGAACTACGCGGTCTCGCTCATGAAGTCCTACTGGGGCGACGCCGCAACCAAGGAAAATAACTGGGGTTTTGACCTCATGCCGCGCCTGTCCGGTGCGCACTCGACGTATGAGACCTTGTTGGCCATGCTGCGCAAGGAGGTGGAAGGCTACTTTGTCTTTGGCCAGAACCCTGCGGTGGCGCAGTCCAACGGCGGCATGCAGCGCCGCGGGCTCGCCTCGCTGAAGTGGCTGGTTGTCCGCGATTTCCAGGAGATTGAAACGGCAAGTTTCTGGAAGGATTCGCCGGAAGTCAAGAACGGCGAGCTCAAGACCGAGGAGATTGCCACCGAGGTCTTCCTCATGCCGGCGGCAACGCACGTGGAGAAGTCCGGAACTTTTACCCAGACTCAGCGCATGGTGCAGTGGCGCTTCCAGGCGACTCCGCCGCCGGGCCAGGCCCGCAGTGAGGCGTGGTTCTTCTACCAGCTGGGCAAGAAGATTCGGGAGCGCTTGGCGGATTCGACCGACCCGCGCGACCTGCCGATTAAGTCCGTGACGTGGGATTACACCGAGGATGAGCACGGGGATCCCAGCTCGGACGAGATCTTGCGCGAGATCAACGGCTACTACCTCGACGGGCCGAAGAAGGGCCAATTGCTGCCGAGTTTCACGGAGATGCGCGCCGATGGTTCTACCTCCGGCGGCTGCTGGATTTACACCGGCGTGTATAAGGACGGCATCAACCACGCCGCGAAGAAGGTCCCGGGTTCGGAGCAGAACGAGGTGGCACTCGAGTGGGGCTGGGTCTGGCCGGCCAACCGACGCATCCTGTACAACCGCGCCTCCGCCAAGCCGGATGGCACTCCGTGGTCGGAGCGCAAGAAGTACATTTGGTGGGACGAGGACCAGGGCAAGTGGGTCGGCGATGATGTCCCGGACTTCCCGGTGACGAAGCGCCCGGATTATGTCGCGCCTGTCGACGCCGTCGGCCCCGACGCCCTCGATGGCGACGATCCGTTTATCATGCAGGCCGACGGCCTGGGTTGGCTGTTCGCGCCGAAGGGGCTGTCCGACGGACCGCTGCCGACTCACTACGAGCCGCAGGAATCACCGGTGCACAACGCTCTGTACAAGCAGCAGCAGTCACCGACGCGCCTGACTATCAAACGCGCGGACAACCTTTCCCGCCCCGAGCCAGGGGAGCGGGGCGAGGACGTGTTCCCGTTTGTCTTCTCCACCTACCGTCTGACGGAGATGTACACCTCGGGCGCGATGTCGCGCCGCTTGCCTTACTTGGCGGAGCTGCAGCCGGGACTCTTCTGCGAGGTGGACAAGGAACTGGCCGCCAAGCGTGGATTGGTCAACGGCGAGTGGGCCACCATCGTGTCCCCGCGCGGCGTCATCGAGGCTCAGGTTTTGGTGACGGACCGCATGGAGATGCTCACCATCAATGGTGAGGACTTCCACCAGATCGGCCTGCCTTATCACTACGGAGAATCGGAGACCACCGAGGTGGCCGGCGATGGCGCCAACGACCTGTTGGGTCTGACCTTGGAGCCGAACGTGTTCATCCAGAACTCCAAGGTGGGTGCGTGCGATATTCAGCCGGGCCGCCGCCCGCGCGGCGAGGCACGCGTCAAGCTGCTCCGCGAATACCAGGAGCGGGCGCACCTGACCGTGGAATCCGGAAACAGGATCCTGGATGTCTCAGACGCCTTCACCACTGAGAGCACCGCCTCCGCAGAGAACACTGGTGATGATTCAACGGCGGGCAACGAGGCAGACTATGAAGGTAAAGAAAGCTAAGGAGGACGCGTGGCTAATATTTTGACCGAAAAGGCCGATCGACACGGCTATGAGACCTATCAGCGAATGGCGTTCTTTACCGATACCTCGGTGTGCATTGGCTGCAAAGCCTGCGAGGTGGCGTGCAAGGAATGGAACCGCAACCCAGTGGAAGGCTACGCGGTTACCGGAAACTCCTATGACAACACTGGCGGGCTGGGCGCGAATACGTGGCGTCACGTGGCCTTCATCGAGCAAAACAACGAGCGCATTGAGCAGGCGCGCGAGGAGGGGCGCAGACTCGTCGCGCTGGGTATGCCCACAACCTCTGCACCAAGCGTCACCCCAGATACCGATGATTTTCGCTGGCTGATGTCCTCCGACGTCTGCAAGCACTGCACCAACGCGGGCTGCTTGGACGTGTGCCCGACGGGCGCGCTCTTTCGCTCCGAGTTCGGCACCGTCGTGGTGCAGGATGATGTGTGCAATGGCTGCGGGACCTGCGTTGCCGGTTGCCCGTTTGGCGTCATCGAGCGCCGCGATGACGGCGGCGTGACGCTCAAGGCGGACAAGACCGCCACCGTGGATTATGAGGTCCCTGACCACGCGGGTGTGAACGTGCTGGCAAAGCTGAAGCAGCTGAAACCCCAGGGACCTGACCACATTCCGGGGCAGGCGATGCCGATCAAGAACTTGGGCGTGGCCCAGAAGTGCACCATGTGTTATGACCGCCTCAAGATTGGTGAGCAGCCTGCCTGCGCCAAAACGTGCCCCACGGACTCCATTCAGTTCGGCCCCTACGAGGAGATGCTCGCCGCCGCGCAGGAGCGCGTCCGCGTCCTCCACGAGCAGGGGCTGACCGAGGCTCGTCTCTATGGCGCTAATTCCCAGGATGGCGTCGGCGGAACCGGGTCCATCTTTCTGTTGCTCGATTCCCCAGAGGTCTACGGGCTGCCGCCGGATCCGCGCGTTCCCACGGCGGATTTGCCGCAGATGTACAAGACCGCAGCGAAAGCTATCGGAGGAATGGCGCTGGCCGTGGCCGGGGCATTCATGTTGGGAGGCCGCAAGTGAGCGAGTTCGATGAGTACCGCCCGCCGCAGGAGCCTAGGCGCAGGCGAGGCGGCGGCAAGAAGCGCCGGCGTGGACGAGTCGGCGCTGGGGCACAGGATGGTTCCAAAGAAGAGCGTATGGCGGAGGACTTCGAGTTCTCCTCGTATTACGGCAAGCCCGTAGTCAAGGCCCCGCCGTGGGAGTGGCCCATCGGCGGCTATCTCTTCCTCGGCGGCGTGGCCGGCGGTTCTGCGATGTTGGCCGCCGGTGCCCAGGCCACGGGGAACGCACCGCTGAAACGCTCGACGCGGCTGACGGCTTTCTCCGCGGCGTCGGTAGGCTCGGTCTTTTTGGTGCTCGACCTCGGCCGCCCAGAGCGCCTGCTCAACATGTTCCGCGTCTTCAAGGTGACCTCGCCGATGTCCATCGGCTCGTGGATCCTGGGCAGCTTCGCTTCCGCCGCGGCCCTGCCGGCGGTCGTGGAAGCGGACGCACTGGTCGGCGGTGTGCTGCCGAAGCCGCTTCGCCGCCTCCTCGATACGGCGGCGGGTCCAGCAGGCGCTGTCGCCGGCGTGCTTGGTGGCCCGCTGGCGGGCTACACGGCGGTGCTGTTGGCCAACACGTCAAACCCGACGTGGAATGACGCGAAGAAGCATCTGCCTTATGTGTTCGTGTCCTCGGCTTCGGCGGCGGCGTCGGGCGCCGCCATGGTCTTTACCCCGGTGGAGAATGCTGGCGCGGCACGAGCGCTCGGTATCACTGCCGCGGCGACCGATCTGGCCGCGACCCGTGTCATGGAAGCGAACATGGAGCCAGAGCCTCTGCGCCCGCTGCACGAAGGCACACCCGGGAAACTCATGAAGGCCTCCGAGGCGCTCATTGCCGCGGGCGGGGTGGGAACCGCAATCGCGTCGGTGACAAAGTCGCGGGCGGTGTCGGTGGTCTCCGGCCTGGCACTTCTGGCGGGTTCTGCCTGCACTCGTTTCGGCGTGCTCAATGCGGGGCTGGAGGCGGTGAAGGACCCCGCGACAAGCATTGGCCCGCAAAAGCGCCGTGCTGAGGCCCGCCGCCAGGCAGAAGGCCTCACGCACTCGACGGTGACTAGCGGATAGTAATGCGCGCCTCGCCCGGCACGGTGCGGCCGATGACCGGATAGCCAGGAACCTCGCCGATGACCAGCAGGCCACCCGAGGTTTGGGCATCGGCGAGGAAGACCAAGTCCTCTTCGCTCAAGTCTGAGTCGAGGTGGGGGCGGACCCAATCCAGGTTGCGGCGCGAGCCGCCCGGGATGAAGCCCTCCGCCAGGGCCTCCATGGCGCCGTCCACCGCAGGAACAGCGGAAAAATCCAGCTCCGCGCCGACACCGGAGGCGCGGCACATCTTGTAGAGGTGGCCCAGAAGCCCGAAGCCGGTGACGTCCGTGGCCGCGCGCACGCCCGCGGCTACGGCGGCCGCGGCAGCGTCGCGGTTGAGCGTGGTCATGGAATCCACCGCGGCCTGGGAGACTTCACCGGTGGCCTTGTGCTTGTTATTGAGGATGCCCACACCGATTGGTTTGGTCAGCGTGATGGGCAGGCCCGCCTCGGCGGCGTCGTTGCGCATAATCTTGTCGGGGTGGACGATGCCCGTGGCAGCCAAACCATACGTGGGCTCCGGGGCAGTGATGGAGTGTCCACCAGTAATGGAGATCCCTGCCTCGCTGGCCACATCCATGCCACCGCGCAGGACCTCGCGCAATACATCAAGACCGAGCTTCTCGCGCGGCCAGCCCACGAGGTTGATGGCGGTGATGGGAGTGCCGCCCATGGCGTAGACGTCGGAAAGCGCATTGGCTGCCGCCACCCGGCCCCAGTCATAGGGGTCGTTGAGCATCGGGGTGAAGAAGTCCGCGGTGGAGATGACCGCGAGGCCGTTTGGGATGCGCACGGCGGCGGCATCGTCACCGTCGTCAAGCCCGACCAGCACGTTGGGGTCCGCGGTGCCCACGAGGCCCGCGACGGCCGATTCGAGCTCTCCCGGAGGAATCTTGCAGGCGCAGCCGCCACCGGCGGCAAAGGAGGTAAGTGTGATGTCAGACATGGGGGTCATTCTAGCCGCGTGTATGGTGAGCAGACGGAGGCGTACGTGTCCTGGTGGGCGCCCCGGTCTTCAAAACCGGTGAGGCCGAGCATCTCGGTCTGGCAGGTTCGATTCCTGTCCGTCTCCGCCATTAGCGCAGCTAGGAGGAACTTTGATGACTGACCCCCGCCGCTTCATCCCGAAGATGGATGAAATCCTCCAGTACCCAGCGGTGCGCACTGCGCGGGAGCGCAGTGCAGCTCACAAGGTCCGGGCAATCATCGACGCCGTGCTTGCCGACGCCCGCTCCGGCTCCCTTGACCCCACCCGCATTCAAGAGGAGCTGGCCGACAGGCTGGAAGTAGCACAGCCCTATTCCTTGCGCCGCGTCATCAATGCCACGGGCGTGATCATCCACACGAACCTGGGCCGCGCCCCTTTGCCGCCGGCAGCGGTGGATGCGCTCGTGGCAGCAGCTGGCTATACGGACGTTGAGATGGACTTGGACAGCGGCCTGCGCTCACGGGATAGAGGGCGCGCGGCAGTCGACGCTGTCTTGGCTGCCTGCCCCGGCGCGGAGGATGCGCTGGTGGTCAACAACGGGGCCTCTGCGCTGTTGCTGGCGACCGCTGCCTTGGCCCCGGGCAAGGAGGTCATCATTTCCCGCGGCGAACTTATTGAGATTGGTGCGGGCTTCCGTCTGCCGGAGCTCATCGAGTCCACGGCCACCCGCTTGCGGGAGGTGGGCGCGACGAACCGCACCCACGTGGCGGACTACGAGCGGGCGCTCGGGGAGAACACCGGGGCGATTCTCAAGGTGCATCCCTCGAACTTCTTGATCAGTGGGTTTACGTCTTCTGTGCCGGTTGCAGACCTGCGCAGACTCACAGATCTGCCGCTCATCGTGGATATCGGCTCAGGGTTGCTCGCACCCGATGAGGTGCTTCCTGAGGAACCCTCCGCCAGCCAGGCTCTTCGCGATGGTGCAGACGTGGTGCTTTTTTCGGGGGATAAGCTCCTTGGCGGACCACAAGCCGGGGTGCTTGTGGGGACGAAGGAAGCGATCGCCGCGTGTAGGAAGCATCCGCTGGCGAGGGCGGTGCGCATCGATAAGCTGCGGCTCAACGCGCTTGAAACCTCGCTTTCAACCCCCTCCAATGCCGTGCAGGACGCGCTCCATATTGATCCGCAACGCCACCTTGAGCGTACGGAGAAGGTCGCCGCGGCGGTAGGCGGCGAGGTTGTCGAGCATGCCGGGCGCGTAGGCGGCGGCGGGGCGCCCGAGGTACCGCTGCCAGGCTGGGCTGTGGCGTTGCCAGAAGAGCTGGCCCGTCCGCTGCGGTTGGGCGAGCCTCCTGTGGTGGCGCGCGTGAACCAGGGCCGCTGCCTGGTGGATCTGCGCTGCGTGCCGGAGTCGCAGGATGCGGAGCTTATTGCTGCAATTCAGGCGGTGATGTAGGTGTACGTTGTGGCTACGGCCGGGCATGTGGACCACGGCAAGTCGAGCCTGGTTAAGGCGTTGACGGGGATGGAGCCGGACCGTTGGGAGGAAGAGAAGCGGCGCGGCCTGACCATTGACTTGGGCTTCGTGTGGACGAAGCTCGACTCCGGCGCCGACGTGGCTTTTGTCGATGTGCCGGGGCATGAGAAGTTCCTAGGCAACATGCTGGCCGGGGTGGGGCCTGCACCGGTGGTGCTCTTTGTGGTGGCGGCCGATGAAGGCTGGCAAGCGCAGTCTACTGACCACCGGGATGCCCTACGCGCCGTGGGAATCGAACACGGAGTGGTCGCGCTGACCCGCGCGGATAGGGCTGACTCGGCCCGCCGCGCTGAGGTAGCCGCACAGGTCAAGGCAGAGCTGGCTGGAACAGCGCTTGCCGACGCTCCCGTGGTCGAAGTCTCCGCTAAGACCGGCGAGGGCGTGGACAAGCTGCGTTCTGAACTGGATAAGGTCCTTGCCGCTATGCCCGCGCCAGATCCCCAAGCACGTGTGCGGTTGTGGGTCGATCGTGCCTTCAGTGTGAAGGGTGCGGGCACCGTGGTGACGGGAACGCTGGCGGCGGGGACTGTCTCGGTGGGGGATGAGCTGGAGCTTGGCAGGCAACTCGTGACAGTGCGCGGCGTACACAGTGAAAACAAGTCGGTGAATAGCGCTGGTCCGGTTACGCGCGTGGCGCTCAACCTCCGCGGGGTGGCCGCCGACCAGGTTCATCGCGGGGATGCACTGTTGAGCCCCGAGCGGTGGCGGGTGCTCGATACCGTGGATATTCGCCGCACTTTTGGGACCGCGATGACCGAGCTTCCCCAGAACCTCGTGGTGCACATTGGCACGGCGGGGGTCGGTGCCCGTCTGCGGCCTTTAGGCGGTGAATTCGCGCGGTTGACACTGGAAAGCCCGCTACCTCTCACGCTGCTCGATAGATTCGTGGTGCGCAGCCCCGGCGGGCGGCACGTGGCGGCGGGCTTCGAAGTCGTGGACATGCACCCGGCTGAGCTGCGCAGACGTGGTGATGCGAAGAAGCGCGCAGCTGAGCTAGAAGTTTTAGAACCGGCGAACCCGTCCAAGTGGCTCAAGCGCTGCGGCTACGCTGCACACGAAGAGCTCGTGCGCGATGGCTTCTCGGTGGAGGAAAAGCCTGCCGGAGTCATCGAGTTCGCTCAGTGGTGGATTGCCGCACGACAGGTGACCGCGTGGAAGGACGCACTTCTGCGTGCGGTCGACGAACACAGGGCAGCCAACCCGCTATCCCCAGGACTGACGAAAGCAGCGGCCATGGACGCGCTGAACCTGTCAGAGCCGGCCCTGCTGGGCCTAGCAGTAGCGGCAGCCAAGCTCGAATCGGTCGATGGCGTGCTGCGCGTGCCCGGTCAGTCCGTCGACCTGGGCCCCGCGGAGAGGGGAGTAGCTGAGCTCGAGCAACGCCTGCACGCCGAGCCTTTCGCTGCCCCGGAGGCAGAAGAACTCAAGGAACTAGGACTGGGCCCCAAAGAGCTCGCCGCTGCCGAGCGCGCCGGGCGTGTGCTCCGGTTAGACAAAGGCGTTGTGCTTTTGCCTTCCGCTCCTCGCGAGGCACTCGAAGTTGTCTCTACGTTGGAACAGCCTTTCACCCTCTCGGAGGCGCGCCAAGCCCTGGGGACGACGCGCCGGGTTGCCATCCCGCTCTTCGAGCACCTCGATGCCACCGGCGCGACCCGCCTAGTCGACGGCAAGCGCTTCGCATTCGGGCCAGGGGCAAAGGAACCAAAGTAAAGGCACCATTTGTCGCCGGTTTTCGGATAAACCCCAGGTCAATGAATTAGCGTAAGTGCATAAGGTGCCAGTTAAAAGGTGCCTTTGGTGGCCATTGAGAAAACTTTGAAGGCGCAAGTGTCTTCATTGGCTTAGCGGTGACCGTCATTGACGGTCTCCGTTATGTTTTGTAGGGTGAACCCATGATCCAGTCTTTCGGTAACCGTGATACCGAGCTTGTCTGGTTACGCGAAGCGTCGCCGCGGATTGATTCGAGAATCCACAAAACTGCTAATAGAAAACTCCATCAGCTCGATGCTGCTGTTTCGCTGAACTCCTTACGTATTCCACCGGGCAACCGCCTCGAAGCTTTGAAAGGTGACCGGAAAGGAACATTCAGTATCCGAGTCAATCAGCAGTGGAGGATCACCTTCCGCTGGACCGAGGCCGGCCCAGCGGACGTTGTTATCGAGGACTATCACTAAGGACGGTTATGAGTACTAAGCTTTATCCGCCGATTCACCCCGGCGAAGTGCTTAATGAAGATTTCATCGAAGCTTTTGGGATTACCCAACACCAACTGGCTGTAGAAATTGGCGTCCCGCTGCGGAAGATTAATGAGATTGTTCACGGCAAGCGTGGAATCACCGCAGATACCGCTCTTCGGCTAGGAAAGTACTTCGGAATCGAACCGCAGTATTGGCTCAACCTGCAAAGCCGTTATGAATTGGAGGTGGCTGAGGATGCCGTCGCTGATGAAATCGATGGCATCCGGCCCCTCGGGGCGGCTTAAATTCAGCGGTTAATAGCGAGAGCGATTGGACTGGGGGCGTCCGCCAGAAGCAGAGCGGACTGAATGGCGGCTGCCTAGGTCAGGATCATCGCTTCCCCAGGAGTCTTCGGCCCAGATCGCAAAATCGCGATCGGCATAGCGCTCTTGTCGGGTGGCAAGGTGCTCCATCCTCTGCGCATAGCGTTTCTTCGAAGCATTAACTTCGTCAGCTTTAGAGCCTGTAGAGGATCGATTTCTGCGATTGTTGTGTTGTTTGCTGGGCATGATGAGTTCCTGAGCTTCTGAAACGGTGAGCTAGCGTAAATAAGACCCTACGCGAGAGGTGGGTTTAGCAGCCAGGTCGCGGCCGACCAACAGGGGCAAAGGAACCAAACTAGAGGTACCATTTGCGGGCGGTTTTCGGAGAAATCCCAGGTCAATGAATTAGCGTAAGTGCATAAGGTGCCAGTCAAAAGGTGCCTTTGGGGGACGTGAAGGCACGCGATCCGGTGGGCAGAGGTGAGGCAAGAGGATCCGCAGGCGTGGTGAACTCCCAATCGGCGTCAGGGTCGAGCGCTGGCGGGATGGCGGGCTTGTCCGGGTCGAGCGGCAGCGGTGGGACCGCGGGGGCGAAGAGCTCGGCAGGGTCAGTGGGGTCTGCGGGGGCGAGGGGAAGGTCCACTGCGATGCGGCCCCCTGCAGCATAAGCCCGGGCGGCCAGGGAAACACCGGACTGAGAGGCAGCTGCGAACGCGGCGGCCAGCGCTGGGACGTCGGAGAGCTCCGCGCACGGTCCGAGGACGAGGTTGTCGTGGGTGGCGAGGATGGTGTCGTCGAGAAGCGCAAGCGTCACGATAAGCTGCTCGGTTCCCATCTCGCGCAGCTGGTGCGCGGTGAGCTCACCTTCCGCGACACGAACAAGCGCGCCCTGTCCGCCGCTGAGCAGGGCAGTACCCGCCGGTTGGTTGGTGGCGGGAATCATCCACGGGTCGAGTCCCAGGGCAACGGCGACCTCCACCTCGCCATCAACAATCTCGACGGTGGCTTGCGTCGTTGGAGTCATCGCCGCAGTGCGCAGACGATTGAGCGCGGGATACTCGGCGGACTCCTCGCCATCGAGCGCGCCCAGAAAACCGAAATCCGAGCGCACACGCCAGCCGCCGGTGGTGGGGTCGGGGAGCAAGGACACGTCGACGAGCGCAGGCTGCTGTGCCAACCCCGGGATGCTCAGCGCGGTGCCGAGGCTAAGATGCTCGAGAATCGCGACGTGCTCAACACCAAAGTAGGACGGAGCCAGCGGATATAGCGCCATGGTTGCGACAGTCACCTCAAGAGTCAGATGGGATGCGATGGACTTCTTTCAAGCTTACGCAGAGGCCGGGTTAGACACGCTATAGTTTGCCACTATGGACTTAGCCACCATCGCGTTCGCTTTCAGCCTCGTGCTGCTGTCTGGCTTGGCGACGTCCATCGGAGGTGCCCTCGCCGTAGGCAAGAGAGAACCTGGTCCGAAGTTCATGGCCGCTGCCCTGGGCCTGTCCGCGGGCGTGATGCTCTACGTCTCCTTCATGGAAATCCTGCCGGAGGCCCTGAAGAAGCTAGAAAGCACCCTCGGGGACGAAGCGCGCGCCACCTGGACGATGATGGCGGCATTCTTCGCGGGCATTGCGATCATCGCCATCATTGACCGCCTGGTACCTGAAGAGATCAACCCGCACGAGCCGGCCACGACCGAGGAAGAGGCGCGGCGCAAAAGGCTGATGAAGACCGGCATGTTCACCGCCTTCGCGCTGGCCATTCACAATTTCCCTGAGGGCTTCGCCACGTTCCTCTCGGGACTTGAAGCTCCAGAGATCGCCATCCCCGTTGCCGTGGCTATCGCCATTCACAACATCCCCGAGGGCATTGCGGTGGCGGTACCCCTGCGCAGTGCAACGGGCTCGCGGAAGAAGGCCTTCTGGTGGGCCACGTTATCGGGGCTGGCCGAGCCCCTCGGCGCTCTCATCGGCTTCGCGCTGCTGATGCCGTTTATCGGGCCGATGACATTTGGCATCAGCTTCGCCGTCATCGCCGGAATCATGGTGTTCATCTCCCTCGATGAGCTCTTGCCCACGGCGGAGGAAACCGGCGAACACCACTGCGCCATCTACGGCCTTATCGCCGGCATGGCGGTCATGGCGGTTTCACTCGCGCTGTTTATTTAGAGGTTATTTCACGCGCTCGGCGGTGGCCTTGACCGCCATGACAATGCTGACGATGACGGCGCCCAGAATAAAGCCGCACAGCATGGACAAGCCGGTGTCCGTCAACCAGGCGAGGGCGCCGTTGTTGATGCTCTCTGTCACGTGGTGGATAAAGCCATATGGCTGCTCGGCGCCGAATTCACTCAGGCCCTTGACCACGATGTGGCCGCCGACCCACAGCATGGCGGCGGTGCCGATGATGCCGATGATGTTGAGCACGATGGGCATGCCCTTCACCAACGCGGTACCCAGGGCGGAGTCACCATCGTGGCGCTTGAGCAGGGCGACGCCGATGTCATCCATCTTGACTAGCAGCCCGACGGCGCCATAGACACCCAAGGTGAGGAGGACACCGACGGTGACTAGGGTACCGAGGCGCAGCCAGAAGGGTTGGTCCATGACCTCGTTGAGGGAGATGACCATGATCTCGGCGGAGAGGATGAGGTCCGTGGTGATAGCGGACTTGACCAGGGAGTCTTCGGCCTCAGGGCCTCTTTCTTCCGCTGGCTTTTCCTCCTTTTCGCCGCGGTGGAAAACTGAGTGGAAGATCTTCTCCGCGCCCTCGAAGCACAGGTAAGTACCGCCGCACATGAGGATGGGAGTCAGGGCCCAAGGCGCGATCCACGACAGGATGAGCGCGATGGGCAGGATGATGACGAGCTTGTTGATGAGCGAGCCCTTGGTGATGCGCCAGATCATTGGCAGCTCGCGCTGCGGCTTGACGCCCTGGACATATTGGGGTGTGACGGCGGCATCATCGACGACGACTCCGGCGGCTTTCATCGACGTCTTTCCGGCTAGCGCTGCCACGTCGTCGACGCTGGAGGCAGCGGAGCGGGCGATCAGGGCGACGTCGTCAAGCAGGGCAAAGAGGCCACCGGCCATGACTCACATCCTTTAAGGTAGGGGAGAAGTACTCACCCTAGGTTACTCGGCAGGAACGAGCTCCACATTTTCTGCCCAAGTAAGGTCCATTCCCAGCGTGCGCAACCAATTCATGGCGTCATCGCCGTAGCGCGTGATGCCCTCGACGGCGGCCAGCGTGCGCTCCATGGCGCGCTCGGCTTCCTCCGCGCTGATAAGGCCGTTGGAGGTGGCGGCGGCTAGCTCGTCGATGTCGAGCACGTCAACCGGCTCGCCGGAGGTGGAGACCAAGTCGACGTAGAGATCGCGGGTGGTCCACACGTCCCCGTCAATGTCGATATCGGCAACGTCGATGTAGAAGTCTTGGTGCACGTCCACACCTTCACGGAAATGGAAGATATTGGCGCGCAGGCCGAGCTCTGGCAGCAGCCAAGACTCGAGGTAGCCGAAGCGCGGGTGGTTGGCGCCGCGGGCCATGTAGAGGCCAAAGTCGGTGACCCGGTAGGTGTCTACCTCGCGCTGGAAACCTTTCGGGTCGACATTGATGTTGTCGGCCGTATTGAAGGTCTCTTGCTTGACTGGGTGCAGGTCTGTGCTCATTAGTTCACCTCGAGGAAAGCCGCGGTAGGTGGGAAGGAACACGAGGATTCAGCAGTGTTAACCGCACCGGAGAGAACCGCCACGATGGTTCCCTTGCCGGTCGTTGCGCGGCCCGAGACCGTGGTTGGCCCATCGGTGTTGATGCCGTTGTTGAAGAGGGGTGTGGTGCCGAACTGGAAGGTGTCCAGGTTGAACCACTGAACGCGCATGGCGCCCTGCTCTTCAGCGGCGGTCGGGGTGCCCAGGGCGGTGAAGAGGAAGACGGCTTCGCCTTCGCCTGCGCCTGGGGCCGGCATCTCGGTCGGGCCAGGCACGGCGATGGCGGAACCCACCGAATCGCCCTGCCCGCCGATGCACTGCGCGGAGACCGTGGGCCAGTAGAACTGGCGGAAGCCGGGGTTATTTCCCTCCGGCATCGCGACGCCGCCCTCGCCGCCTTCACCAGCGGTGAAGTTGAGTGCGGTGAGGATGGCGCTACGGGCCTCCTGCGGGATCCATGGCTGTGCCGCGAAAGCACGAACGCGCTCCTGTGTCTCCGGGGTGGGACGACCGAGGCTGTCCAGCGGGTTGCTGCTCTGGGAGACGTTCACCAGCGAGGAGAGGTCGGGGGCGCCGGCATGTGCGGGCGTGATGCTGAGCAGGCCCATCATCAGGGCAGCAGTGAGTCCGGCTACGCCGCGACGGGCGGAGCCGGTGGAGTGCTGTTCAGAAAAGGCCATGGAGAATCCTTGCGTGTGGGTGGGGAAGTGACGTCACAGAAACTACACAGTGATCACGTCAGTCACAATAGTATCTGCTGTCACAATATTCACTTTTTCGGCGTAGTCAACTCTTTTTAGAGCCCTACTGTGCGGTATGTCGGTGCTTGATACCAATCTGTTACATCCCGCAGCGCTCTGCGGGATGATGCGCGCGATGCTGCACATCAAAGGGCTAGAGAGTATATTTAAGGGCCGTTCACATCGCTAACGCACCATGCTTTGAAGGAGCACCCCACACGTGAGTAATACTGAATTCCGTAACGTAGCCATCGTCGCGCACGTTGACCACGGTAAAACCACCCTTGTCAACGGCATGCTGGAGCAGTCCGGCGCTTTCGGCGACCATGGCGAACACTCGGATCGCGTCATGGACTCCAACGATCAGGAGCGCGAGCGCGGCATCACCATTCTGGCGAAGAACACCGCCATCCACCGCAAGGGCCTGGGCAAGGACGGCGGGGATCTCATCATCAACGTCATCGATACCCCAGGCCACGCCGACTTCGGCGGCGAGGTCGAGCGCGGTATCTCCATGGTGGACGGCGTTGTGCTGCTTGTCGACGCCTCCGAAGGCCCCCTCCCGCAGACCCGCTTCGTGCTCACCAAGGCACTGGAGGCGAAGCTGCCGGTCATCATTTGCGTGAATAAGACCGACCGCCCCGACGCCCGCATCGACGAGGTCGTCACCGAGGCCCAGGACCTGCTGCTGGAAATCGCCGCCGGCCTCGAGGACGAGGAAGCAGCCGCTGCCGCCGAGGAGCTGCTGGGCCTGCCGGTCCTCTACACCTCCGGCCGCGAGGGCAAGGCTTCCACTGAGAACCCAGGCAATGGCAACGTTCCGAACGCCGATGATCTGCAGGCGCTTTTCGACGTTATTTATGACGTCCTCCCCGAGCCCTCCGCCAAGGTCGACGCCCCTCTGCAGGCACACGTGACCAACCTGGACTCCGATGACTTCCTTGGTCGTATCGCCCTGCTTCGTATCTACTCGGGCACCCTCAAGAAGGGCCAGCAGGTGGCCTGGATGCACTACGACGAGGAAGGGGAGATGCACACCAAGACCGTCAAGGTGGCGGAGCTCCTGCGTACCGTCGGTTTCCAGCGCCAGCCGGATACCGAGGCCATCGCCGGTGACATCGTGGCGATCTCCGGTATCTCCGACATCATGATCGGTGACACCATCGCGGACGTGGAGAACCCGCAGCCGCTGCCGCGCATCAAGGTCGACGAGCCGGCCATCTCCATGACCATTGGCGTGAACACCTCCCCGATGGCAGGCCAGGGCGGCGGCGATAAGCTCACCGCCCGCTTGGTCAAGGCCCGCCTGGACCAGGAGCTCATCGGTAACGTCTCCATCAAGGTGCTGCCGACCGAGCGTCCCGACGCTTGGGAAGTCCAGGGCCGCGGCGAGATGGCGCTTTCCGTACTCATCGAGAACATGCGCCGCGAGGGCTTCGAGTTGACCGTCGGTAAGCCGCAGGTAGTCACCCAGGTCATCGACGGAAAGACGATGGAGCCCTATGAGATGCTCACCATCGATTCCCCCTCCGAGCACCAGGGCGCTATTACCCAGCTGCTGGCCACCCGCAAGGGGCAGATGCAGTCCATGGACGTGCGCGAGGGCGACTGGGTCCGCATGGTCTTCCGCGTTCCCGCCCGCGGTCTCATCGGTTTCCGCACCCAGTTCATGACGGAGACCCGCGGCGCTGGCATCGCCAACTCCATCTCCGATGGCCTCGACGTCTGGGCCGGTGACATCAAGGCCCGGCCGACCGGCTCGCTGGTGGCCGACCGTTCCGGACAGATCACCGCCTACGCCCTCCAGCAGTTGGCGGACCGCGGTGACTTCTTCGTGGAGCCGGGCATGGAGGCCTACGAGGGCATGGTTGTCGGCGCCAATAACCGTGATGAGGATATGGATATCAACATCACCAAGGAAAAGAAGCTGACCAACATGCGCTCCGCCACCGCGGATGCCACCGTCACCCTCGCCAAGGCCCGGACCCTGTCCCTGGAAGAGGCGCTGGAGTTCTGTGGCACCGACGAGTGCGTCGAGGTCGGCCCGAACGTTCTGCGCGTGCGCAAGGTCGAGCTGTCCGCCACCGACCGCAAGCGCGCGGCCGCCCGCGCCAAGCAGCTCAACAAGTAGTTCGCTCAGCGCCGCCCCGGGCAACTACAGTGGTAGGGAAAGTTTTCGGAATGTAAAGGTTGTGTGGAGTGGACCGTTTCCTGCCTCGGCTTGGCGTTATCCTCGCAGCCGCCCTGCTTACCGCCTGCCAGGCCAACCCCGGTCCGCCGCCGGTGGTAGATGAGAACGATCGCAGTACCACTCCAACGAATTCCAGCACCACGGCCCCGCCACCTGAGGCAGCACCCGAAGAGGACCTTCTGCCGGAGCGCAGCACCGTGGCGATTGGGGTGGACCCGCTGCGCGGCGGGCTCAACCCACACCTAGTGGCGAACAACTCCGAGCTGGTCAACCAGATTGCGGAGCTGGTCCTTCCTTCAGCTTTCCACGGCTCTGAGATGGATACGGATGTCCTGGAATCCGCAGAGGAGATCGAAGCCCCCGGCAGCATTGCCATGCGGGTACGCTATACCATCGCCGGGCCGGCGCAATGGTCGGATGGCACGCCGATCAGCGGCTCCGATTTTAACTACCTGTGGTCACAGATAACGCGCACGCCGGGCGCGAAGGACGTGGCTGGCTACCGGGCAATTACAGCCGTGCGGACCTCCGGGAATGGGCGCGTGGTCACCGTTGACTTTGCCCATCGCGTGGAGGATTGGCAGAAGCTCTTTGCCAACCTCGTGCCCTCCCACCTCCTGGAAGACCGCGATTTCGCCTCGGCCCTGGCTGACGGGATCCCCGCCTCGGCCGGGCGCTACCTCGTCGCCGGAATGGATCGCGGCCGGGGAATCATTACCCTCAACCGCAACGACCGGTTCTGGGGAGAAGATCCCGCGAATATCGACGTCATTCAGCTGCGCGCTGTGCGTGATACCGCGCAGGCGGTGAACATGCTGCGCTCGCACCAGATTGGTTTTGCTGACATCACACCGCAGCAGACCACCCTGGAGAACTTGAGCCTGCTCAGCAATGTCAATACCGGTGTGGTGACCCGGCAACGCCAGCTGCGGCTGAACATGTCGGCGGTTGAAGGAGCGCTCGATGAACAGGCGCAACGCCGTGCGTTGGCCTCGCTTCTCGACACCGACCAACTAGCCCGCCTCGCCACCGGCCGCGCCTCGGAGCTCAAGCCTGGGAACAATCCCTTCGATAGCCACGCGGAGCTCGCCCCATTGCGCGAGCGTGCGGGCCGCAAGCCGGTGCGGATTGCCGTGGATCCCCAGTACCCCACCGCCTTGGCGGCGGCCACCACCATCGTGGACGTGCTCCAAGCCAAGGCCATCGACGCGGAGGTCGTCACCGAACGCCTGACCACGATTACCTCCGACCTGCTCCCGGCGGGCAAGGTGGATGCTGTGGTGGCGTGGGATGAGAACGGCGAGGACGCACTCAGCCTGGCCAACTATTTCGTGTGCGCGACACCCACGCGCCCGGCGGCAACGTTGTCTGGGTACTGCCCGGAAAACTCCGCCGACACTGCCCTGGGTATTCTCTCTGGCGACGTGGATTCCGCGACCGCGCAGGATCGCGTAGAGCATCTCAACAGGGAGGAAGCGCTCTTCGTTCCGCTGCTCAACGAGGTGCGTATCCATGCTTTGGGCAAGGGTATTGTTGGCCCCGGACAAAGCATTGAGGACTGGGACTCCGGCCTCATCAGCGCACCGCAGTGGAGGAAAGATGATGACTAAGGATCTCACTGGCTACCGTGTCGTGGCCGTTCATGCCCACCCAGATGACGAGGTGCTTTTTACCGGCGGAACGTTGGCGGACCTGTCCGCGCGCGGCGCGCAGGTCACGCTGATTACCGCGACGCTGGGAGAGGAAGGCGAGATCATCGGCGAGCCCTACCAGGGCCTCGCGGAGACCGACCAGCTGGGAGGGTTCCGCGCCTGGGAGCTTAAGCACGCGCTCGACGCTTTAGGCGTCGACGGTATTCAGCTGGGTGGTTTCGGGCACTTCCGCGATTCCGGCATGGAAGGCTCGCCCGCTCACGAGAATCCGCGGGCCCTGGTCAACCGCGTGGAAGAGGCCGCCGACCTGATGCGGGGCCACCTTGTCGCGCTGCGTCCACATGCAGTGCTGACCTATGGCCCGGACGGCGGTTACGGGCACCCCGACCATATCGCTGTGCACAAGGCCGTGCATGCGGCTGCCTCGCCTGAGCAGCGCATCTGGTGGGCCGTCTTTGAGCGCGCCGCGCACTACCGCGGCCTCGATGCTGTTACCCCTCCGGAGGGCTGGAGCCTGCCCGATAAGGAGTACCTGGATAACTTCACCAATGCTGGCTGCGATGTGGCCTACGAGCTCACTGACGCGGCTCTCAGCGCCAAGCGCGCAGCGATGCTGGCCCACGCCACGCAGATCTGGCTTGCCGACGGCTCCCTCACTACCGTCAACCCTCACGCCGCCCAGGCGGGCTTGAAGGATCCCGCGGAGGTTCCCGCTGCCTATGCCTTGTCCAACCTGCTCACCATGCCGCTGCTGCGCCACGAGTTCTACCAGCTGGGCCAAGGTGAGCTGCAGGATTCATTGCTGGGGGAGAAATGAGCGAGCGCGCAATCCGCACCGACTTCTCCCGCGGCGAGCAAGTAGGGGGCCTAGTGTGGCTCGTCTTAGGCGCACTCTGCTCGCTGACCTTAGAGGTGGTCTATCTCACCGCCCGCGTGCCATGGTTCGACGGGGCCAGCGTGGCCTTTCCGATCACCATCCTCATCGCCTTTTGGTTCAACGGGGTGCTGACCCGCACAGCGCGGCTGTGGAGTGAGAATCCCTACATCGCGGGCTTGCCCGGTTTAGCTTGGGTGGCGGGTTTCCTCGCGTTCATGCTGGGTGCCGCTATCGGGGACGGTAGCTTGCTGGCCAATAATATTCTCAGCCTGCTGCTGTTCGCCGCGGGAATCGCGGGTAGCGTTTGGCCATTTTTCGCCTCGGAGTAGCATACTGTTAGTCGTAGAAAACCCGTGACACACAGGAGTTTAAACACCTTATGACTTACACCATCGCGCAGCCTTGCGTCGACGTGATGGACCGCGGCTGCGTTGAAGAGTGCCCGGTCGACTGCATCTACGAGGGCAAGCGCATGCTCTACATCCACCCGGACGAGTGCGTGGACTGCGGCGCCTGTGAGCCGGCTTGCCCGGTGGAGGCCATCTTCTACGAGGATGATGTCCCGGATGAGTGGCTGGACTACAACGATGCTAACGCCGCCTTCTTTGATGATCTCGGCTCCCCGGGCGGCGCAGCTGCGCTCGGCCCGCAGGACTTTGATGTCCCGATGATCGCTGCACTCCCGCCTCAGAACCAGGAGTAATAGATGAGCCGCACGCCGCTGGGAGACACGCTCCCGGATTTTCCGTGGAACTCGCTTGCTGACGCCAAGAAGAAAGCACAGGCGCACCCGGACGGGATCGTTGACCTATCGGTGGGCAATCCCGTCGATCCGGTGGCCCCAGGCGTGCAGTTAGCGCTGTCCGCAGCGGCCGAGGCCCCCGGCTACCCGCAGACACAGGGCACCCCGGAGCTGCGCGAGGCCATTGCGAAGGCGCTGCAGCGCCGCTACAACATGAACGTGGACGCGGTGCTGCCGGTCATCGGCACTAAGGAAGCTATCGCCTGGCTGCCTACCTTGCTGGGCATGCGCGGCGAGACCGTGGCTTTCCCGACGGTGGCTTATCCCACCTATGAAGTCGGTGCACTTCTGGCCGGTGCCAAGCCTCTGCGCGCCGATGAGGATTTCCAGGATGCGTCGCTCGTGTTCATCAACTCGCCGTCGAATCCGACGGGCAAGGTGTTGGGCGTCGAGAAGCTGCGTGAGATCGTTGCCTGGGCGCGCGCGAACAACGCCATCGTGGCCTCGGACGAGTGCTACATGGGCCTGGGCTGGGATGATGAGAACCCGCCGGTGTCCATCCTGGATCCGCGCGTGACCGATGGCGACAACACCGGGCTCATTGCGATGCATTCGCTGTCCAAGAGCGCGAACATGGCTTCTTACCGTGCCGGTTTCTTCGCGGGCGATGCCCAGCTCATCGCGGAGCTGCTGGAGCTGCGCAAGCACGCAGGGCTCATCGTTCCAGGCCCCATCCAGGCGGCCATGGTCGCCGCGCTTGACGACGACCCCTCCGAAGCCCTCCAGCGCCAACGCTACGCCGCGCGCCGTGTGGATCTCATGCGGGCGCTGACCGGCGCGGGCTTTCGGATCGAGCACTCCGAGGCCGGGCTCTACTTGTGGGCAACCCGCGGTGAGAACTGCCGCGAGACCGTCGACTGGCTGGCCGAGCGTGGCATCCTCGTTGCCCCCGGTGATTTCTACGGCCCAGCGGGCGAGCAGTTCGTGCGCATCGGTCTGAACGGCACCGATGAGCGCATTGCAGCGGCCGTCGCGCGCTTGGCTGAGTAGATGGCCTTTCGCCCGCCGGCACGGGAGGGGATTAGCCCGCGTAAGGTGATGCTCGCGGGCATCGTGCCCGCCACTCCTACCTATTGGGCAGGTGAGGCGGGCGATTCCGCGTTTTCGCCCGGTACTCGCTTAGAGTCCGGCACTGTGCTTCCCGGCCCAACGCTGGCCTGGTATCACCCTTCGGTGCCTTCCGAAGAGCCTATTCCGTTTGATTACCGCGTGGTGTTTGAAGACGGGGACCTGATAGTCGCGGACAAGCCGCACTTTCTGCCCACGACGTCGAACGGGCGCATCGTGCGCGAGACCCTCCAAACCCGCCTGCGCGTGGACTACGGGGAGGACTCTATTGTGCCGCTGCACCGGCTGGACCGGTTGACGTCGGGGTTGGTGCTGTGCTCGCGTAATCCGCGCACGCGCGCTGCGTACCAGCAGCTTTTTCAGGAGCGCGCGGTGGTGAAGCGCTACCGTGCTCGGGTGGCCGCGCCCTTCTCCTTCGACGGTACGGTGCGGCTGGGCATGCGGCGGGTGCGGGGTGAGCGCCAGGTCCGCGTGGATCCTATCGGCACGCCTACGGTGACTCGGGTGCGCGCTCGGGGAGCGATGGCCGATGTCTGGCCGCTGACCGGCCATACCCACCAGATTCGCGTGGTGCTCAACCACCTGGGCCATCCGATTGTGGGGGATGATACCTATCCGGTGGATCGCGGGTTGTCCCTCTACGATTTTTCCACGCCCCTGCGGCTTACTCACGTCGCTTTGAGCTTTAAGGATCCGCTTTCTGGTGAGAAGCGTGAGTTTCAGCTGTGAGATTCGGCGCTCTTGCGGCGCGCGTTTTAGTTTGCGCTTCGCGAGGGACTAGACTCGTACGAAGTTTTATTCATCATAATTGAGCATTTTGTACGAAGGGCGTGTCCATGGCGGATCTGAGCTTTGCTCGCTTTGCCTCGAATCTTGGCCAGTTCATTAAGTTCGGTCTGGTCGGTGGTTCGGGCACGTTGGTCAACATTGCGACTTCGATTGTGGCTGCAAAGTGCGGTTTGGCGTGGTTTGGTGCCACGCCGCATGACGCGATGTTCAACCTGTTCGGCACGCAGTTCCACGTGCGTTGGTTCATGCTCTTTTCCACGATTGCCTTCTTGGTGGCGAATACCTGGAACTACCAGCTCAACCGCATGTGGACGTTTAAGTCCGTGAACAAGGTGTCTTGGTTGCGTGGGTTCTTCCCATTCCTCATCACGGGTATCGGCGCCTACCTGGTTACCCTCGCGGTGCAGTACTTGCTGATGAATCCGACCTCGCCGTTGCAGCTGCCGCCGCATATTTTCGACGACTCTACCGGCTTCCGCACGATGTACTACTGGGCCAACGCCATTTCCATCGTGGTGGCGATGCCGATTAACTTCATCTTCAATAAGCTGTGGACCTTCCGCTCGACGCCAAAGACGCCGGTCGTGGTTCACGAGACCGAACCGGCTTAATACCGGGCCTTTGCCCCGCCTCGCCCCGCCTCGCCCCGCACCCTTCGCGCTCACCAGCGTAAGGCTGCGGGGCCTTTGTGTCGCGGCGGTGAGCGGGAAGGGAGGCGTCGGCACGCACCGCTTCCTTCGCGCTCACTGGAGACACGGCGTGGAAGCGCTCCATCGTGCTGGTGAGCGCTTAGGGACGAAAATCGGAAACCCGCCCTTTGCGCTCACCGGCATCTAATAGATTCGCTAGTTCCCGTTTACAGTGAGCGGGAAGGGGCGGCGGCAGCGGTTTAGCGGGGCAGGGCAAGGCTGCATTCTTTGCGGGGGCCGGCAGTATCGGCTTGAACTACCCTTGGCGCTCACCGGCGCCTGTAAAAAGCAAGACCCGCCGTCCGCGGTGAGCGCGAAGGGCGGGATGGATGGGGATTGGCCGGGCAGTGCGGTCTAGTCGTCGAGCTCGGAGTCGAGGCGGGCCTGGTCGCGTTGATGCTGGCGGCGGCGAAGGAATGGCGTGAAGATGATGGCGGCGGTCACGCCAGCCCCAGCGCCAAGCAAGTAGGAGGTGGAGTCCGGTGCGTAAGCGTTGTGGGCAATTCCAACGAACATCACAATGAGCGGGATGAGGTAGACGGTCATCGCAGGCCAAATGCGGCCAACAGGCGGGGTGGCGACGCGCTTGCGCAGCCACGCCGTGCCGAAGAGATTGCCGATGATAGACGGTGCGATGGCGAGGAAGCACAGCATGCTCATCTGACCAGGAAGGACCCAGGCGAGGATGGCTGCGGCGACGAGCTCGAGGAAGCGGGTCGGGGTAGCGCTGATGGTGTTGGCCTTGTAGAAAGTCTCGCGCTCGAATTCGTCGCGAGAGGCGCGGTCGATCTCGCGGAGCGTGTAGTTGGCCAGGGCGTTAATCATGTTGTTCATCTCCAAAGACTTCTTCGATGGTTTTTCCCAGTTCGCGGCAGATGTCTAGCGCTAGGTAGACGGAGGGGGAGTAGTTGCCGCGTTCGATATTGGCGATAGTTTGGCGGGAAACGCCGGCCCGTTCAGCAAGGTCGGCTTGAGACATCTCGAGCCAGCGCCGCCATTTGCGAACCATGTTCTGATGCTCGGCCATCTGGCCTCCTTTACGGTGTGTAACTCTTACATGCCTAAGTGTAAAGAAAACTTGTCACGATGGCAATGTTTGCATGCATAAGTGCCAAGTCCAATAAGGCTGGGTCGCCGCAGAAGGGAGCTTGGGATTTCGTCCTTTGAGCAGCTCAAGAGTCGCTTTGATAAGCAAGAAGGCGTCGTTGAGGTGGTAGCGGATATCGTCGGCAGTAAAGCGCAAAACCGTATACCCATGGGCTACGGCCGCGTTCTGCTTCGAGCGGTCCGCTTGAAACGCCCGATCATTTTTGTGGTACTCCCAGCCGTCGACCTCGATGATGAGCTTGCCAATCTTCAGGTCAAAGCGGTACCCCGCAATGAGCGCGTTGTGCTCAGGAAAGATCCCGTCCGCGCTAAGCCTTCGGCTGAGCTGGCGCTCCGGTACGCTATCGGCCCCAATCGGCGTGCGTCGGATAGTCTCTTTCAAGCGCCGGGGAACCCGACGCATCCTTCGCCGGTCATCTTCGAGGCGGGCTGGTCCTGTTTTGCCGCGGTAGTGCGCTTCCAGCAGCTGCCCGCACGCCGCGGCTATACGACGGGCTGCCCACAGCACCTGAACAACAGGCAGGCCATTTACCTTGGCAGTAGCCGACAGGCGTGAATGAGTCACGCGAAAACTTTTTCCCTTAAGCGTGCGCGGGCCCTCGGCTTCCAGCGGAAACGTCAGCTTCCTCCCCAGGTGAATCTCCTGTGCGGTCTTGCCCGTGAAATGTATTCGACTGAGCCCGTGTGCCAGAGCCCGCGCCACGGCAAGCGGCGACCACTCGTCGCTATAAATCCCGCGGTGCACGCGAAAGAGCGTCCCCGCGCGAAGCTTCCGCCTGATTGCCTCCTTGCTCAAGCCCTGCTCGCGAAGCTCCGCGGTCGTCCATGCCTTCATGAAGCTCAAGGTATGCAGTGCTTCACGACGCGTCGAGGGTCAATTCCCCGCCTGTGGATAACTTGGCCCTGCGGCGTCGATTTTGCGCTAAAAAGCTGTCGCGTCCGCAATTTTTGCACCTCTTGCCCGCCCCGAAACTCCCTTCGCGCCCACGGGCAGCCTTGAAAAGGCGACACCCCGGTCGCCGGTGAGCGCGAAGGGTGGTCAGTGATAGGCGTGGCGGGAAAGCGGCCCCGTTTGGTTCCGCCTTCCCCTTTGCGCTCACGGAGCACGTGCCTGGCGCTCTTCATCTCATCGATGGTGAGCGCGAAGGGAGTGATTGAGTGGGTAAGCTCCTGCGCCTGACCCTTGGCGGCCACCAAGAGCGGACAAACGGTACAACGCTGGTCGGCCGGTGAGCGCGAAAGGTGGGGCGGCGATGGAAACGAGGGGGTTGGGCGGCGATGGAAACGAGGGAGTGGGGCGGCGAGATGGCGAGGGGCGGCTAGCGGGCCTCGAGCTCCTCGGCCGTAGGTAGGGGCAGGCGAGACGTCGGGGCGATACCGCGGGCCTTCGCGTTGATGACACCGGCGATGGCGAGTACCGCGAACATGGTGGCGGCGGAGAAGAGCTGGATGCGGGCGGAGGCGTCGGTAAGCATGAGCACCGCGATGGACGCAAAGAGCGCCAGGGCGAACCACGTGAGGTAGGGGTAGGCCCACATGCGCACCGGCAGTGGATGGATGGCCTCGAGCTGTGGGCGCAGGCGCAATTGGCTCACCGCGATGAAGACCCACACGATGAGTAGTGAGGCGCCAGCGGCATTGAGCATGAAGGACAGTAGCCACCCGGTATCTGCGTAGTTCAGAACGACCATTACCGCGGAAAGAATGACAGACAGCGCGATGGCGGCAGTGGGCACGCCGCGGCGGTCAGTGGACGCGAAGAGCTTGGGCGCCTCACCGCGGCTAGCCAGCGAGTGCATCATGCGGGAGGAAGCGTAGATTTGCGCGTTGAAAGCAGAGAGCAGCGCGAGGACGATGACCACTTCCATGATGGCGGCCGCGCCTGGGATACCAGCCCGGTCCAGCACCATGGTGAACGGCGACTCGGCGGCAGACTGCGCGGAGCCGAGCGAGGAGTAGGGCAGGAGGAAAGTGATAACGAGGACAGAGCCCAGGTAGAACACCGAAATACGGGTAATGGTAGTGCGCACTGCGTTGACGAGGGATTTCTCGGGGTCCTCGGATTCCGCCGCGGCGATGGCAACGACCTCGATGCCGCCGAATGCGAATGCCACGGCGAGCAGACCGGCGGCGACGCCGCCGAGACCGTTGGGCATGAAGCCGTCGGCAAGGAAGACGGACGTCCCGATGAAGGTGTGGCCTGGAAGCAGGCCGAAAATGAGCAGCGCACCGATGACAAGGAAAGCAATGATGACGGCTACCTTGATGAAGGCGAACCAGTACTCGAACTCACCAAATAAACGCACGCGCAGGAGGTTGATGGTGCCGAAGAGCGCCACGCAGACGGCCGCGGGGATCCACGGCGGGCAGTTAAACCACGCGCCGATGAACCCGGCCGCGCCGGTGATTTCCGCGCCAAGGACCGCGACGGTGGCGAGCCAATAAATCCAGCCCTGCGTAAATCCTGCCCAGCGGCCAATGCCGTGCTCCGCGTATTCGGAGAAGGAGCCGGATGCGGGGATAACCGTGCCCATCTCACCGAGCATCTGCATGACCAGGATGGCAAGGAATCCAGCGATGAGATAAGCCAGAAGGACCGCGGGGCCGGCGGCGGAGATGCCGACGCCCGTGCCTAAGAAAAGGCCGGCGCCAATGGTGGAGCCCAGCCCCATCATGGTCAGGTGGCGGACCTTCAAGCCGCTGCCGAGTGAGCGAGGAGAGGAATCGTTTTGAGCAGTCACCTTTAGCATTCTAGGCCGCGGCTTTAGTCGCTTGGGCATAAAGGGGCCCGGGATCAAGAAAAGCCCCCGCAGACACGGGGGCCTTAATGCTGCTAAGCCTAGTTCTTGTGCAGGTCCTCGTTGAGGGCCACAGCCTCAGACTTCCATTCCACGGCCTCGACGGCGCCGGTCACGGAGTTACGGCGCAGCAGCACGCCGGAGACGCCAGAGAGCTTGGAGCCCTTGATGGTGCCGCCCTCAGACAGGCCCAGGGCCTCCGCGATCTTGCCAAAGACGGCAATCTTGGTACCGGCGGTGACGTAGAGGCCGGCTTCGACGACGGCGTCGTCGCCAAGCGAAATGCCCACGCCGGAGTTCGCGCCGAGCAGGCAGCGCTCACCGATGGAGATGACCTCCTTGCCGCCGCCGGAGAGGGTGCCCATGATGGAGGCGCCGCCGCCGATATCGGAGCCATCGCCCACGACAACACCCGCGGAAATACGGCCCTCGACCATGGAGGCACCCAGGGTGCCGGCGTTGAAGTTAACGAAGCCCTCGTGCATCACGGTCGTGCCCTCAGCGAGGTGGGCGCCCAGGCGAACGCGGTCAGCGTCACCGATGCGCACGCCGGACGGAACGACGTAATCGACCATGCGCGGGAACTTATCGACGGAGTAGACCACGACCGGGCCGCGGGAGGCGAGGCGGCCGCGGACCATTTGGAAATCGGCAACCGCGCAGGGGCCGTAGTTAGTCCACACCACGTTGGCCAGCTTGCCGAAGATCCCGTCTACGTTCAGGCCGTGAGGCTTGACTGCGCGGTGGGAGAGCAGGTGCAGGCGCAGGTAAGCGTCGTAGGTGTCGGCGGGAGCCTCGTCCAGATCCTTGATGGAGGTCTCCACCGCGATGCGGGCAACGCCGCGCTCCTCGTCGGGGCCCACCAGGTCAGCGAACTGCTGCGGAACCTCCTCCAGGCGCTCGGTGCCGCTGGCTTCTACAGAGATATCGGTGTGAACTGCGGGGAACCAGACGTCCAGGACGGTGCCGTCATGGGTAATGGTTGCCAGGCCGCGTGCGGATGCTGAAGTCATAGGCTCACACCCTAGCAGCTACGCGTCCGCTCCGCGCCTTTTGTTACCCGGGAGTAGGTGGAAGATCACAACCAGGGAAACGGTCAGGATGAGGACGGCGAGGACTTGGTTGCGGGCGGAGGCGTCGAAAAGCATGAGAATCGTAAGACCCACCAGTGCTAGGGCAGTCAGCCACGGCAGCCAGGGGAAGCCCGGCACGCGCAGCGTCGTGAGCTCGCCATTGGTCTTGAGGACAGGGTGCAGCTTGATGTAGGAAGCGACGATGAAACACCAGATGACCAGCAGGCATCCGCCCACCGCGTTGAAGAGGAAGGCCAGAAGCCCCGGCGGGTTCCAGTACTGCAGAACCACCGACGCGAAGGCGAAGATGATGGAGAGCACCACCGCAAAAATGGGCGAACCGGAGGTGTTCGTCCGAAGGAAGACGTGGTGCGCGCTGTGGTCCTTGGCCATGTCGTAGACCAAGCGGGAGGTGGCGTAGATCTGCGCGTTGAAGGCGGACAGCAGCGCCAGGGCAATGATCGCCTCCATGAATCCGGCCGCGAAGGGGATTTTCGCGGCGGCGAGGACCAGGGTGAAGGGCGAGTCCGCGGCCACATCGGCGTCCTGGATGGAGCTGAAAGGCAAGGCCATGGTGATGACCAGGATGGAGCCGATGTAGAAGACCATGATGCGCACGATGATGGCGCGCACGGCAGTAGCGACGTTGTGGGCCGGGTCCTCAGATTCCGCCGCGGCAATGGTGACCAGTTCGATGCCACCGAAAGCGAAAGCCACGGCGAGCAAGCCGGCAGCAAAGCCGGGGCCGCCGTTGGGCAGGAAGTTCTCCGTGAAGTTATGTCCCGCCATGGACAGGTCCATACCCGGCAGGATACCCAGTGCCATGAGCACACCGACGCCCAGGAAGGCCACGATCGTGGCCACCTTGATGATGGCGAACCAGAACTCGAATTCGCCGAAGCCACCCACGGCGGCAAAGTTAACGATGGCGAAGAAGACCACGGCCACCAATGCCGGAATCCAGGGGTCCACCCCGAACCAGTTGGAGACAATCGCCGCGGCACCGGTAATCTCCGCGCCCATCACCATGACCAGCATGAACCAGTAAATCCAGCCCAAGGTAAACCTGGCCCAGGGCCCGAAGGCCTGGCCCGCATAGGTAGAGAAAGCGCCCAGCGAAGGCCGCGCCGCGGCCATCTCGCCGAGCATCCACATCACCAAGGCGATGAGCGCACCAGCCACCGCATAGGAAATAAGGACGGAGGTGCCGGAGACCTGGATGCCCAGGCCGACGCCTAGGAAGAGGCCCGCGCCCACCGCGGAGCCGAGGCCCATCATGGTGAGGTGGCGGGTTTTGAGTTGAGTGGCCGCAGCCATAGGGAAATCACCTTCAACGCTGTTGATTGTTTGCAACGGGAAGTACTTTACGCAATGCACTAAGCAACCGGGGGCGCTAGCATGGCGGGTTGTGACTTTAAATCTCTTCTCCGATCCCATCGAGCTGACCAAGGCGCTGGTGGATATCCCTAGCCCTTCGCACCACGAGCAAGCGATCGCTGATGCCGTCGAGGAAGCCCTGCGCGGTCTGGACCAGAGCACAGTAGAGGTGGAACGCTACGGCAACACCGTCTGCGCCCGGACGAATCGGGGCTTCGAAAGCCGCGTGGTCCTCGCCGGCCACATCGATACCGTGCCCTTGGCCGATAACGTCCCCCACACCATGTCGGAGGACGGCGCCACCATGTATGGCTGCGGCACCGTGGACATGAAGTCCGGCATGGCGGTCTACCTCAACGCCTTTGCGCAGCTGTACGACTCCGATGAGCTCAAGCACGATCTCACGGTCATCGCCTATGAGGGCGAGGAGGTCGCCACCGAATTCAACGGTCTGGGCCACTTGCAGAAGGATCACCCGGAGTGGCTGCAGGGAGACCTAGCGCTGTTGGGCGAGCCCTCCGGCGCCATGATCGAGGCCGGCTGCCAAGGCACCATCCGCGTGCGCGTTACCGCCCACGGCACCCGCGCGCACTCGGCCCGCGCCTGGCTGGGCTCCAACGCGGCACACACCTTGGCGCCGGTGATGCTCAACGTGGCTAACTACCAGCCGCGCGACGTGGAGATTGACGGCTGCACCTACAAGGAAGGCCTCAACATCGTTCACCTCGAATCCGGCGTGGCCACCAACACCATCCCGGATGAGGCCTGGATGTTCGTCAACTTCCGCTTCGCTCCCGACCGCAATTCCGAAGAGGCGCTGGCGCACCTGCTGGAGGTCCTCGGCGAGCACGAAAACATCACCGTGGAGGTCGATGACATCGCGGGTGCGGCCCTGCCCGGCTTAGGTCAGCCGGCGGCACGCGCGCTTGTCGACGCCGTCGGCGGCAACGTCCGCGCCAAGTACGGGTGGACCGACGTGGCCCGTTTCTCCGAGATGGGTACCCCAGCCGTTAACTTCGGCCCTGGCGATCCGGGCTTTGCTCACAAGAAGGACGAGCAGGTGCCCATCGCCCAGATCACCGAAGTCTCGACCGCACTCTTGAATTACCTGAAGGGATAACACCACCATGACTCCTGAGCAACTGCGCACCCTGCGCGGACCTCTTCTCGTGCGCACCGCCGGAGAGCAGTCCTCCACCTTTGATCAGCGCCTGCTGCAGTCTGGTGCGGATCACGAGTGGCAGCACGCCGATCCCTGGCGCGTCCTGCGCATCCAGGGCGAGTTCGTGGACGGCTTCGACGCCCTGGCCAAGCTGCCCAAGGCCGTGACCGTCTTCGGCTCTGCCCGCACCCCGGAGGATGACCCGAACTACCAGCTGGGCGTGGCCTTGGGACGCCGCCTCGTTGAGGCCAAGTACGCCGTTATCACCGGCGGCGGCCCCGGCATCATGGAGGCGGCCAACCGCGGCGCGCACGAGGCTGGCGGGCTGTCTGTGGGCCTCGGCATCGAGCTGCCGCACGAACAGGGCCTGAACCCCTATGTGGATCTGGGCTTGAACTTCCGCTACTTCTTCGCCCGCAAGACCATGTTCCTCAAGTACTCCCAGGCCTTCATCTGTCTGCCCGGCGGCATGGGCACCATGGATGAGTTCTTCGAGGTCATGTGCATGGTCCAAACCGGCAAGGTGACCAACTATCCCATCGTGCTCATGGGCACCGACTACTGGGCAGGCCTGGTGGAATGGATGAAGAAGACCCTGGCCGAGGGTGGGTTCATCAACCCCGAGGACCTCGATCTCTTCCTCGTCACCGACGATATCGATGAAGCCGTCGCTCACATCCTGGCCGCGCACAAGGTCATGTCGGACAAGCGCCTGCGGGAGCAAGAAGACAAGTGACCTCCGCTCCTCACCTCGCACGGGTCATGGCGATTGTGAACCGCACGCCGGACTCCTTCTACGACAAGGGCGCCACCTTCGAGCTCGACCCCGCAATCCAGCGTGCTGAGCAGTCGCTTGACGACGGCGCCTCCATCATCGATATCGGCGGCGTCAAGGCCGGCCCGGGTGAGCACGTCGACGCGGCCGAGGAAATCGAGCGCGTCGTGCCGACTATCGCGGAGCTGCACCGTCGCCGCCCGGAGGCGCTGATCTCCGTGGACACGTGGCGCGCCGAGGTCGCAGAGGAAGCTATCGCCGCGGGCGCCGGGCTGGTCAACGACACGTGGGCCGGTTGGGACCCCGAGCTCATCGAAGTCGCCGGCCACCACAAGGTCGGCTACGTGTGCTCGCACACCGGTGGCGTGACCCCGCGCACCCGCCCGCACCGCGTGCACTTCGACGACGTGGTCGCTGACGTCATCGCCGAGACTACGCGACTGGCGGAGCGCGCCGCCGACCTCGGCTGCCCGGAGGAGCTGACGTTCATCGACCCCACGCACGACTTTGGCAAAAACACCTTCCACGGTCTGGAACTGTTGCGGCGCATCGATGAGATCGTGGCAACGGGCTGGCCGGTGCTCATGGCCTTGTCGAACAAGGACTTTGTGGGCGAGACCCTCGACCGAGCCGTCGACCAGCGCGTCGCGGGCACCCTGGCAGCGACGGCGTGGTCGGCAGCGCGCGGCGTGGCGGCGTTTCGGGTGCATGAGGTGGGCCCGACGCTCGATGTCATCCGCATGACCGCTGCCATTCAGGGGCACATGGCGCCGCTTGCGACGACGCGGGGGCTGGCCTAAGGCATGTTTCCGAGCATTTCTGTGGTCATCCCTGCGCTGGATGAGGAGCGCACCGTCGCGCACGTCGTGCGCGCCTGCCTGGCGGATGAGCCTTTAGAGGTCATCGTCATCGACGCCGACTCCACCGATGAGACCGCCGCCCGGGCCGCCGCGGCGGGTGCCCGGGTGTGCAACTGGCGCGAGGTGCTGGACGAGGAACCGCGTCCGGGAAAGGGTGAGTCCCTGTGGCGCGGGGTGGCCGCGGCCCGTGGTGAGGTGGTCGTGTTCATCGACGCGGATTTAGAGTCTGCGCGGCCCGGCATGGTCACAGCACTGACCGAGCCCTTTGTGGATCCCCACGTGCAGCTGGTCAAGGCGCGCTACGCGCGCAGCCTGAACGGCCAGCCCACCGGTGGCGGGCGGGTTACGGAACTGAGCGCCAAGCCGCTGCTGCGCATGTTCTTCCCCGAGCTCGCGCACATCGATCAACCTCTGGGCGGGGAGTACGCGATTCGCCGCGAGACAGCCCTGGGTCTGCCTTTTGTTGCGGGCTATGGGGTGGAGGCGGGGTTGCTGATAGACGTCGCCAAGCGCTATGGCCCCCACGCCATCGCCGAGGTGGACCTGGGCACCCGCGCCCACCGCAACCGCCCGCTCGAGGAGCTGGCCCCGATGGCCGATGTAGTCTCCCGCACCATTCTTTCTCGCGCGGGCGTGGTTGGCCCCGTTGCCCAACGTCCGCCGCTGCTGGGTAAGATTTAGCGCATGATGTCCTGGATTCTTCTTATCGTCGTCCTTATCGCCCTCGTCATCATTGGCACATGGGCGTGGGGAACCATCGTGGGTCGGGGGACCGTGATGGAGGCTCCCGATACGGCCGTGGATACCAACGAGGAGAATCTGCGCGCCCTTGAGGAGGGGCGCTTCGACGACCTGCGTTTCGACGTCGTGACACGCGGCTACCGCCAGGACCAAGTCGATGCGCTGCTGGCTGCCGTCGAGCGCCGCATGGGCGCTGCGCCGGTGGCTTCTGATGGTTCTGCAGATGATTCTGCGGAACCATCCCCCGCGGGTGCGGCAACGAGCCTGCCGCTGTCAGCCGAAAAAGAGCTAGACTAGAAGGACGTTCTAAAAATAGTCGAAGGAGACTCAATATGGCAGCGATGAAGCCCCGTACCACTGGTGGAGAGATGGAAGCGGTAGAGGAGTCCCGCAAGATCGTGATGCGCATTCCTTCTGACGGGGGTGGGCGCATTGTCATTGAGCTCAGTAAAGAAGAAGCAGCGGAGCTGGGTTCACTCCTCGTAGCAGTTTCTAGCTAGTCTAGGAGCATGCTTTCACATATCGTCGATATTCTGGCCGATCCTGCCGATGGCAGCGCCCTGCAGGGCGCGGATGATTTTTCTCGCCTCGTGTCGGAGACCGGCCACTCTTATGACGTGGCCAAGCAGGGCTACGTCACGCTGGCAGCCGGCGCGGGCCTGAAACATCAGGGCGACGATGCCGCGATGGTTACCGCCCGCGAGACCTACCTGGCCATGGGGCACTTCGCGCCCTTCGTGGAGGCAGTGACCGGCGCGGTCCAGGATTCTCTGGAAACTCAGGATGCGGCTGAGCACGCGGCTGGCCTGGATGTGGACACCGCCCCTGCGCTCCTTGAGGTGGGCGCGGGCACGGGTTACTACCTAGCCCACACGCTCGATTCGATTGAGGGCGCTCGTGGCGTGGGCCTGGATATCTCTACGCATGCGGCCAAGCACCTGGCCAAGTCGCACGAGCGCGTCGGCGCTGTGGTCGCGGATGTGTGGGAGCGTCTGCCGCTCAAGGATGATTCGATTCACGCCATCTCGGTTGTCTTCGCCCCGCGCAACCCGGCGGAATTCCAGCGCGTGCTCGCCCCCGGCGGGGAGGTTATTGTGCTGACTCCGCAGGCTGGCCACCTCGATGAGCTGCGGGAGCCTTTGGGCATCCTCGGAGTCGAGGAAGGAAAGGTGGAGCGTCTCTACGCGCAGGCGGAAGGTTTCCTCGAGCAGGCGGCCGACCCGGTCGATATTTCTTTCCCGATCGTCCTAGACAAGGCCTCCATCGCCGCGCAGGTGGGCATGAGTCCCTCGGCGCGCCACATCAGCCCGGAAGAGCTGGCCGAGCGCATGGCCTCTCTGCCGCAAACCCTGACCGTGACGGCGCACGCTCGTCTGGACCGTCTGCGCTCTGCTTAATAGGCGGCTTTATTCTCGGCCGCATGCTGGTTGCATTTCTGGCCTAAACGCTTCAAAGCTGCAGCTGTGGCCCATCCTCAGCATTTCATGGCTACATCCCCGGTCCATCCTCAGCATTTCATGGCTACATCCCCGGTCCGGCCTGACTTGGCTCACGGTTGGGTGATGAAGGTCACCCTTGACATTGTGGCCTGGTGGTTTGGTGTTGTGGTGGTTGTTTTTTCGGCACTAAGCGGGTATCGGCGGGGGTA